>CAYVPF010000095.1:0-10210 GCA_964453355.1 uncultured Acidimicrobiaceae bacterium
TCATCCAGATCGACACCACCAACATCCTGTTCATCTGCGGCGGCGCCTTCGCCGGGCTGGACAAGATCATCGAGAGCCGCATCGGCCGCAAGGGCATCGGCTTCCGGGCGGAGGTCCGCAAGCAGGCCGAGCGGGACGAGACCGAGGTGCTCCGGCACGTCCTGCCCGAGGACCTCATGAAGTTCGGCCTCATCCCCGAGTTCATCGGCCGCCTGCCGGTGGTCAGCGCCGTCAGCCAGCTGTTCAAGGACGCCCTCATCCGCATCCTGGTCGAGCCCAAGAACGCCCTCACCCGGCAGTACCAGCGGACCTTCGCCCTGGACAACATCGGGCTGGAGTTCACCGACGACGCCCTGGAGGCGGTGGCCGAGCTGGCCCTGCTCCGTGGCACCGGGGCCCGCGGGCTCTGGGCCATCCTGGAGGAGGTCCTCCTGGAGGTCATGTACGACCTGCCCAGCCGCACCGACGTCGGCCGCTGCGTGATCGACCGGGCCGTGGTGCTGGACCGGGTGCACCCCACCCTGGTGCCGCTGGCCGAGCCGCCGGCCAAGTCGTCCCGCAGCCGCCGGGCTGCCTCCTAACCCCACGGCGGTGCCGGCCGCGGACCACCAGGCGGCCAAGCCGCCGTTCACCACCATCAGGGACGCCCTGGCCTGGCTGGACGGGCACATCAACTTCGAGGCGACCATGCCGACCCGGCGGTCGCTGCCCACCCTCGACCGCATGCGGGAGCTGGTCAAGCTCCTCGGGGAACCCCAGCTGGCGTACCCGGCGGTGCACGTCACCGGCACCAACGGCAAGGGGTCCACCGCGGCCATGACCACCGCCCTGCTCGCCGCCATGGGGCTGTCCGTCGGCACCTACACCAGCCCCAACCTGTCGGCCGTCAACGACCGGCTGTCCCGCAACGGCGAGCTGATCGACGACCGGGACTTCGCCGCCGTCCTGTCCGACCTGGCCCTGCTGGAGCCGTCCCTCACCGAGCGCCCGACCCGGTTCGAGCTGCTGACGGCCGCTGCCCTCCGCTGGTTCGACGACCTGGCCGTCGACGCCGCCGTCGTGGAGGTCGGCCTGGGCGGCACCTGGGACTCCACCAACGTCGTCGACGGGCTGGTGGCCGTCATCACCAACATCAGCTACGACCACACCGACGTGCTCGGCCCCACCCTGGACGGCATCGCCCGGGACAAGGCCGGCATCGTCAAGCCCGGCAGCATCGCCGTGGTCGGCGAGACCGACCCGGACCTCTTGGCCGTCATCCGGTCGGTGGCCGACCAGGCCGGGGCCGCCCAGGTGTGGGCCCGCGGCGAGGAGTTCGACTGCACCGCCAACCGGCTGGCCGTCGGCGGCCGGTTGGTCGACCTGCGGACCCCGGCCGCCGCCTACGGCGAGGTCCTGGTACCCCTGCACGGCGCCCACCAGGGCGCCAACGCGGCCTGCGCCCTGGCCGCCGCCGAGGCGTTCTTCGGGGCGCCGTTGGACCAGGAGGTGGTGGAGGACGGCTTCGCCGTCGTCCGCGTCCCGGGCCGGCTGGAGGTGGTCGGCCGCCGGCCGCTGTGCGTGGTCGACGGGGCCCACAACGTCGCCGGCATGCAGGCCCTGGCGGCGGCCATCGACGACGAGTTCTCCGTCGACGGGCCCAAGGTGGCGGTCGTCGGCATGCTGACCGGCCGCGACCCCATCGCCATGCTGGCGCCGCTGGCCGCCGCCGGGGTGGGCACCGTGGTGGCCTGCGCCCCGGACTCCCCCCGGGCCATGGCCGCCGACGACGTGGCCGCCGCCGCCCGGGAACTGGGGCTGGCCGCGCCGGTGGCCGGGACGGTGGCCGACGCCGTCGACCTGGGCCGGTCCCTGGTGCCCGCCGACGGCCTCTTGGTGGTCGCCGGCTCCTTGTACGTCGTCGCCGACGCCCGCCTCCTGCTCGGCGCTTCGTAGGCGGTCGGCCCCCTGCGCCGGCCGGTTGGGAGCCGACGGGGTCCCTGCTAGGGTCCACCGCTCGTGAACAGAACCTTGGTGATCGTGAAGCCGGACGGTGTGGAGCGGGGCCTGGCCGGCGAGATCGTCGGCCGGCTGGAGCGCAAAGGCCTGCGCCTGGTGGCCGCCGAGCTGCGGGCCATCACCAAGGAGGTGGCCGGCCGGCACTACGCCGAGCACGACGGCAAGCCGTTCTACGAGGACCTGGTGGCCTTCATCACCCGGTCCCCGGCCCTGGTGATGGTGGTGGAGGGCCCCGACGACGAGACCTTCGCCGCCGTCCGCACCCTGATGGGGTCCACCAACCCGAAGCAGGCCGCCCCCGGCACCATCCGCGGGGACCTGGCCATCGAGATGACCGAGAACCTGGTGCACGGGTCCGACTCCGTCGAGTCCGCCGCCCGGGAGATCGCCCTCTTCGTCCCCGGCCTGGTCGGACCGTCGCCGGGGAGGGGCTCCGCCGGGCTCCGTCGGTGCCCCCGGGACCGGCGGCGGACGGCCGCCGTCGGCCCTGGCGCACCCCGGTTGTCACCCCGCCCTTGTGCCGCCACGCCTGGTCCCGTACCCTAAAGGGGCAGTACGCGGTGCCGGCTGGCCGTTTTTTGCGGCAACCGGTGCTCCTGCCCCCTCGAGAGGACCAGAACCTCGATGCCTGACAACCGCTTCAACCTGCTGGGCCGCGACATGGCGGTCGACCTGGGAACGGCCAACACCCTCGTGTACGTCCGCGGGCGGGGGATCGTCCTCAACGAGCCGTCGGTGGTGGCCGTGGACGTGAAGGACGGGCGCCCCCTCGCCGTGGGCTCCGAGGCCAAGCGGATGATCGGCCGGACCCCGAGCAACATCCAGGCCATCCGGCCCCTGAAGGACGGCGTCATCGCCGACTTCGAGATCTGCGAGAAGATGCTCCGCTACTTCATCCACCGGGTGCACCAGCGGCGCTTCGCCAAGCCCCGCATGGTCATCTGCGTCCCCTCGGGGATCACCGGGGTGGAGCAACGGGCGGTCATGGAGGCGGCCGAGTACGCCGGCGCCCGTAAGGCCTACATCATCGAGGAGCCCATGGCGGCGGCCATCGGCGCCGGGCTGCCAGTGCACGAGCCGACCGGCAACATGGTGGTGGACATCGGCGGCGGCACCACCGAGGTGGCCGTCATCTCCCTCGGCGGCATCGTCACCAGCCAGTCCGTCCGCATCGGCGGGGACGAGCTCGACGAGGCCATCGTGTCGTTCGTGAAGAAGGAGTTCAGCCTGGCCCTCGGGGAGCGGACGGCGGAGGAGATCAAGATCGCCCTCGGCTCCGCCTACCCGTTGGAGGAGGAGCTGCACGCCGAGATCCGCGGCCGCGACCTGGTGACCGGGCTCCCGAAGACGGTGGTCGTGTCGACCGAGGAGATCCGCCACGCCATCGAGGAGCCGGTCTCGGCCATCATCGACGCCGTCAAGGTGACCCTGGACCGCACCCCGCCCGAGCTGGCGGCCGACATCATGGAGCAGGGCATCGTCCTGACCGGCGGCGGGGCCCTCCTCCACGGCCTGGAGTCCCGCCTCCAGCACGAGACCGGCATGCCCATCGTGGTGGCCCGGGACCCGCTGAACTGCGTCGCCATCGGCAGCGGCCAGTGCCTGGAAGAGTTCGAAGCGCTCAAGCGGGTGCTGATCACCTCGTCGTCTCGCTGACCGGCCGCACCGAGGGGTGGCAAAACCGAGGCGGTCCCGCCGCACGCTGACCACCCTGGTGGTGCTGGTGTTGATCTCGGTCACCATCATCACCCTGGACGCCAGCGGCAAGGGCCACACCCTCACCTCCGGCATCAAGTCGGTGGCCACCGACGTCTTCTCCCCGTTCCGGTCCGGCGTCGACGACATCGTCAACCCCATCGGCGACTTCTTCGCCGGCGCCGTCCACTACGGGTCGCTGGAGGAGCAGAACCACAAGCTGCAGGCCGCCCTCGGTGCCGCCCGCATGCAGGGCGCCATGACCCCGGCGCAGGAGAAGCAGGTCCAGAAGCTGACACGGTTGCTGAACCAGCAGGACCTGCGACCGACAGTCCAGGCCCTGCCGAAGGTGGCGGCCCAGACCATCGCCCGCAGCGCGTCCAACTTCGCCGCCACGATCACAATCGACAAGGGCCGAGCCCAGGGGGTCGTGCTGACAGACCCGGTGATCGGCTACGGGGGGCTGGTCGGCAAGGTGGTGCAGGACTACCACGACTCGGCCACCGTCCAGCTGATCACCGACGGGCAGTTCAAGGTCGGCGTCGTCTACGGCACAGACCAGTTCGCCACCGTCCAGGGCCAGGGGACCGGGAAGCCGCTGCAGGTGAACTACATCGCCCCGACCACAAAGGTCGCGGTGGGCACCACCATGCTCACCAACGCCCTGGCCGGGGCGTCCTACCCGATGAACATCCCGGTGGGGAAGATCACCTCGGTGCACACGGTGACCGGGGCCACCCAGAAGGAGGTGGAGGCCAAGCCGGCGGCCGACCTGTCCACATTGACATATGTGCTGGTCGTCCAGTGGAGCTCGTCACCCACCCCCCAGACGGCGGCCACATGAGGGCCGGCACATGAGGACCGGCACATGACGGCCCGGGGGGTGTTGAAGGCCTGCCTGGTGGTCTTCGTGGTGCTGCTGGTCCAGTCCACCCTGGGGCTGGACCTGTCCATCCTCAGCGCCCATCCCGACCTGCTGCTCCTGCTGCCGATCGCCGCCGGCATCGCCGGCGACGCCGAGGAGGGGGCCGTCATGGGGTTCGTGGCCGGCTTCGCCGCCGACCTGCTGCTGCCCACCCCGTTCGGCCTGTCGGCCCTCGTGTACTGCCTCGTCGGCTTCGCCGTGGGGTACACCACCGGCAGCATCGTCCGGGAGGTGTGGTGGTTCACCCCGGTGGTCGCGCTCGCGGCGAGCGCCGTGGCGGTCATGCTGTACGCCGTGCTCGGCGCCGTGCTCGGACAGGAGCAGTTCTTGACCGTCGACCTGGCGGCGGTGGTGGGCGTGGTGGCGGTCTTCAACGCCATCCTGGCCCTCCCGGCGGTCCGCGTCGTCCGCTGGGCCCTGCCGTCGGCCGATGACGCCCGCCCGTCGGCCGCCGGGGGGCGCTGGTGAGCCGTCCGGCCGGAGGTCGGCCATGAGCCGGCGTTCGCTGCGGCACCCGTTCGGCGGCGGCCGGTTCTACAACCGCCCCGCCGTCCGGTCCCGGCCGAAGCACCGCAGCCGGGGCCACCAGCCCCGGATCCGGCCCCGCCGCAACGTCAACGTCGCCGCCCTGGTGGCGTCGCCCGAGGACCAGCCGTCGCGGCCGCAGCTCCGGCTGCACATCGTCGGCGGCATCGTGCTGGTGCTGTTCATCATCATGGTCCTCCGGCTGTGGGGCCTGACGGTGATCGACGGCAAGACCTACGCCGCCGTGGTCAACGCCAACCAGATCCGGACCGTGCAGGTGACGCCGCCCCGCGGGCTGATCGTGGACCGACAGGGCACCGTGCTGGCCGGCAACCAGGTGGAGACACAGATCGTCCTGTCCCGGGCCGAGGCCGTGCAGCACCCGGAGGTGAAGGCCAAGGTCGCCGCCCTGGTCAACGCCACCCCGGCCCAGATCCAAAAGGACCTGACAAACGACCAGTACAGCCCGTACGAGCCGGTACCGGTCGACCTCAACGCCTCCCGGGACATCGTCCAGTACCTGGACACACACCGGACAGAGTTCCCCGGGGTCACAGTGCGGCACGTGACCCAGCGGCGGTACCCCCAGCAGGGGCCGGCCGGGGGCACAATCGCCGCCCACCTCCTCGGCTACACGGGGGCCATCACAGGCACATTCCTGAAGGCCCACCCGAACGACGGCTACACACTGCTGACACAGATCGGCAAGTCCGGCATCGAGGAGCAGTACCAGCAGTACCTGCGGGGCACCCCCGGCAAGCAGGAGCTGGAGGTGTACGCCTCCGGCACAGTGGTGGGGACACTGAAGCAGACCGCCGCCACCCAGGGCGACACCGTTGTCCTGAACATCACAACCAACCTGCAGCGGACGGTGCAGGACGCCCTGACACAGGTGATGGCCAACGACCGCAAGACCCGGACATCGAAGGACAACCTGATCCCGAAGGCCCCCAACGGTGCCGCCATCGTCATAAACGCCCTGAACGGCCAGGTGCTGGCCCTGGCCTCCAATCCCACCTATTCGCTCACAACATGGGTCGGCGGCATCTCCACCGCCCACCTCGCCGCCCTCAACGCCCGCTGCAACACAACAACAGGGATCTGCCCGACCAACAACTACGCCATCTCGGGCCTGTACACCCCGGGGTCCACCTTCAAGCTGGCCACCGCCACCGCCGCCCTCCAGCACGGCCTGATCAGCCCGTCCACCACGGTCGACGACACCGGGACCTTCGACCTGAAGACACACGGGTTCCCCACATGCACCACCGGGTGCACTTACCACGACGACACATCGGCCGACGCCGGCGAGGTCAACGTCACCTCGGCCCTGGTCCGGTCGGACGACTTCTTCTTCTACACACTCGGCGCCCGCTTCTACCAGGGCGCCGGTACCTACGGCGCCACAGCCATCCAGGACACGGCCAACCAGTACGGGTTCGGGGCGCTGACCGGCATCGACCTGCCCGACGAGGCCCAGGGGCACGTCGACGGCAAGGCCACCCGGGAGAAGCTGCACGCCGAGAACCCGGCGTTGGCCCCCAACACCTACTGGTACCCGGGCACAAGCGTCGAGATGGCCTTCGGCCAGGGCGGCACCGTGGTCACCCCGATCGAGGAGGCCCAGGCCTACGCCACCTTCGCCAACGGCGGCACACGGTACCAACCGGAGGTGGCCGCCAAGGTGGTGACCCCGACAGGGAAGGTGGTGACGACAATCCAACCGAAGAAGCTGGGCCACGTCACACTCTCCCCGACCGATTACTCCGCCATGCTGCAGGGGTTCCTGGGGGTGGTCAGCACAAAGAAGGGCACGGCCTACACAACCTTCGCCCAGGTGGCCAAGTTCCCGTACAAAGAGACACAGTCGTACCCCATCGCCGGCAAGACCGGCACGGCCACAATCGCCACATCGACAAAGAAGACCCCGAACGCCTGGTTCGTCGGCTTCGGCCCCACCAACCACGCCGGCAGCGAGCCGGAGTACGTCGTGGTGGTCGAGGTGGCCCAGGCCGGCTACGGCGCCGCCGCCGCCGCCCCGGCGGTGGCCAGCATCTTCAACTACCTGTACGCCAACCCGGTGCTGACGGCCCCGGTGACCCCGACTACCGCCACCCAGCCGTCCACAGCGTCCCCGGCGTCCCAGCCGGCGGCCGGCACCCCGCCGTCGACCACCACGACCACGACCGCTCCGTCGTCCCCCGGCGGGGCCTCAACCACCACCACCGGGGCCACCGGCACGACAGCCACCACAGGCACGACAACCGCCGTCGGCGGCTAGGGCCGGGCCCGGCGGCCGGTACCCCGTAGACTGGTCCGACCATGGAAACGGTGTGGCCGCAGGTCGAACGGCTGCTGATGGGGGTGCAGAAGCCGGCCCGGTACATCGGCGGCGAGCAGGGCGCCCAGGCCCCGGTGCACCGGGACGGCCAGGCGGCCTGGCTGCTGCTGTACCCGGACACCTACGAGATCGGTCTGCCCAACCAGGGATTGCAGATCCTGTACGAGCTGCTCAACGAGCGGCCGGACGCCGTGGCGGAGCGGGGGTACGCCCCGTGGGTGGATATGGAGGCGGCCATGCGGGCGGCCGGGGTGCCGCTGTTCTCGGTCGAGAACCACCTGCCGGCCCGGGCGTTCGACGTCCTGGCCTTCAACCTGTCGGCCGAGCTGGTGTACACCAACCTGCTCAACCTGGTCGATCTGGCCCACGTGCCGGTGCGGGCCGCCCACCGCGGCCCGGGGGACCCGCTGGTGGTGGCCGGCGGCCACTGCACCTACAACCCGGAGCCGCTGGCCGATTTCGTCGACGCCTTCGTCCTGGGGGACGGCGAGGAGGTGATCGGGGAGATCACCGACGTCCTGGTGCCGTGGCTGGCCCAGCCGGTGACCGGGCGTGACCGTCAGGACCTGCTGGTGGCCCTGGCCGGGGTGGACGGGGTGTACGTGCCGGCGCTGTACCGGCCCCGGTACGTCGGCGGCCGGTTGGTGGCCACCGAGCCGGTGCACCCGGCGGCGCCGGAACGGGTGGAGAAGCGGACGGTCGCCGACCTGGCCGACTGGCCGTACCCGAAGCAGCAGCTGGTGCCGCTGACCGAGGTGGTCCACGACCGGCTGAACGTGGAGGTGTTCCGGGGCTGCACCCGGGGCTGCCGGTTCTGCCAGGCCGGCATGATCACCCGGCCGGTCCGCGAGCGGCCGGCGGCCCAGGTGCGCCAGATGGTCAACGACGGGCTGGCCCGCACCGGGTACGACGAGGTGGCCCTCACCTCGTTGTCCACGGCCGACTTCTCCGGCATCGAGGACACCGTCCGGGACATCGTCGACGACCCGCGGCACGGCGAGCGGGTGTCGGTCAGCCTGCCCAGCTTGCGGGTGGACGCCTTCACGGTGGGCACTGCCGCCCAGATCCAGAAGGTCCGCCGGACCGGGTTGACGTTCGCCCCCGAGGGCGGCACCTGGCGGATGCGGCAGGTCATCAACAAGCTGATCCGCGAGGAGGACCTGTACGCCGCCGTCGACGCCGCCTTCAGCCAGGGGTGGCGGCGGGTGAAGCTGTACTTCCTGATCGGCCTGCCCACCGAGCAGGACGAGGACGTCGCCGGCATCGCCGAGCTGGGGAAGCGGTGCGTGGAGATCGGCCTGCGGTACCACCGGTCGGTCACCGTGACGGCGTCGGTGGGCGGGTTCGTGCCGAAGCCGCACACCCCGTTCCAGTGGTTCGGGCAGGCCACCGTGGCCGAGCTGGCCCGCAAGGTCGTCGTGCTGCGGGAGGCCGCCCGGGGCACCCGGGGGCTGACCATCCGCTGGCACGACCCCGAGGCCACCGCGGCCGAGGGCATCGCCAGCCGCGGCGACCGCCGGGTCGGGGCGGTGATCGAGCGGGTGTGGCGGGCCGGCGGCACCTTCCAGGAGTGGACCGAGCAGTTCGACCTGGACCGGTGGGAGAAGGCCCTGGCCGACGAGGGGCTGTCGCTGGACGACGTCGTGTACCGGCACCGGCACGCCGACGAGGCCCTGCCCTGGGACCACATCTCGGCCGGCCTTCACCGGGATTTCCTGTGGGAGGACTGGGAGCAGGCCCTGGCCGGGGCCGGCCTGGAGGACTGCCGGTGGACCCCCTGCTACGACTGCGGCGCCTGCACCGGCCTCGGCTTGGAGCACGTGGTGGCCTCCCCGGTGCCCCCGGCCGGCGGGAGCCAGGGCACCGGCCAGGACCTGGCCACCGGCGACCGCATCCCGGTGGAGCTGCTGGCCAGCCGGCCGGCCCGGACCTGATGACCGTCCAGGCCCCGGACGGGGAGGCGGGTACGGCCCCGGGCCGGGTGGCAGAGAACCGGCAGACCCTGCGGTTCCGGTACGCCAAGCTCGGCAAGATCCGGTTCACGAGCCAGCGCGACGTGGCCCGGATGTGGGAGCGGGCGTTCCGGCGGATCGGCCTGCCGGTGGCCTGGTCCGGTGGGTTCTCGCCGCGGCCGCTGCTCAGCTTCGGCCTGGCGCTGCCCACCGGAGCAGAATCGCTGGGGGAGTACCTGGACGTCCGGCTGGACGCCGGCCTGCCCCTGGGTGGCGAAGTGGGTTCTGACCTGGGGGAACTGGCCCACCGGCTGTCCGGGTTGCTGCCTGACGGCCTCACGGTGCAGGCGGCTGCCTTCGTCCCGGATGACGGGAGCTCCCTGCAGCAGGAGGTAGCATCCTGTTGCTGGGACTTGGAGGTATTCGGTTTGGCCGTGAACGAGCTGGCGACGCGGGTCGAGCAGTTGCTCGACGCCCCGAGTGTCGTCGTCCGCCGGGTGCGTAAGGGCCGATCCGTAGAAGACGACCTCCGCCCCGCAGTACGGACGCTGACCGTCCTCCCCGAACATGACCCGGAAGGACCCTGGCAGCTCCGTGCGGAAGTGGCCACCCGACCACGTGGGGTACGGCCTGGAGAATTGTTGCAGGGGCTCGGTGCCGGCCTGGAGCTGGCCCGAGCCTGTAGGAGACACCAATGGATCGAGCGCGACGGCTCCCGGTGGGAACCCCTGGAGGTTGGACCGGAAGTCGCCGCCCCGCACGCCCAGAGGCGTG
>CAYVPF010000096.1:0-8495 GCA_964453355.1 uncultured Acidimicrobiaceae bacterium
AGGGCCACCGTTTCGGTGCGGGCCCGGCCGGGGCCGGCGACGTCGGCGAGGGCCACGACCCGGACGTCGTCGCCGGGCCCGGGCCCGGCTGTCGCGGCGAACTTCGCCGCCGCCGGTGTCACTGTGGGTGCCACCTCGCCAACGACGCACAGGACCGGTACCCGTCGCCCCCTCTGCCCGGCCACCCGCTGCAGCACCCCGCCGACGACCTTGCCCTGGAACGACGACCGGTCCAGCCGGCCTTCGCCGGTGAGCACCAGGTCGGCGGCGGCCAGGCGGTCGTCGAGGCCGACGAGGTCCGCCAGCAGGTCGAAGCCGGGCACCACCGACGCCCCGAGGGCGGCCAGCCCGCCGGCCAGCCCACCGCCGGCCCCGGCTCCCTCGATCTGGTCGACGTCGACGCCGAAGCGGGCCCGGTAGGTGTCGGCCAGTTCGGCCAGCCGGCGCTCCAGCTGGACCACCTGGGCGGGGGAGGCCCCTTTCTGGGGACCGAACTCCGTGGCGGCCTGCCGGAACGGCGTGCGGACGTCGGCGGCCACCAGCAACTCCACCCCCGTCAACGACTCCACAGAGCCGACGGCCTCCACCGCCCCCCAGCCACCGTCGGTGGTGGCCGATCCACCGACGGCCACGATCACCCGCCGGGCGCCCGCCCCCACCGCGGTGCGCACCAGCTCGCCGACGCCGGCGGTCGACGCCGACAGCGGTTCGTCGCCCACCGGGCTGGGCAGCAGGGCCCGACCGGCGGCCCGGGCCATCTCGATCACGGCCGTCGTCGGTCCGCCGGTCGGGGTCGGCGGCAGGAGCCGCCACTCGGCGGCCACCGGCGGCCCGAGCGGTCCGGTCACCACCGCCAGGTTGACGAGGCCCCCGACCACCTCGAGGGTGCCCTCGCCGCCGTCGGCCAGCGGGACCTCGTCGACCGTCCAGCCGGCGGCTGCGGCGGCCCGGCCGGCGGCGGCCGCGACCTGCCGGGCCGAGGCGGTGCCCCGGAACTTGTCGGGGGCGGCGACCAGGTGGGGCACGGCCCGAGCCTACGGTCCGCCACCGGACCGGCACCGGAAGAACGCCAAGGTGACAGAATCGTGGCAACGGGTGACAGAAGCGTGACAAGTACAGTTGCGCCGTGCCGCACGACCGGGGCCAGAAGCACCATCAGCCCACCCCAGCCGACCGGCCACCGGTCGACCGATCCGTCAGGGTCCTGTTCGCCGAGGTGGCCGAGGCCCTGTCGCGGGCGACGGCGGCCCTGCTGGACCAGAACGTGGAGCTGGCCGAGGCCGTCATCGACCGGGACCGGGTCATCGACCAGCGTTGCGACGAGCTGGCGTCGCTGCTGAAGGAGCAGCTGGCCGAGGCGGCGCGGGACCCCGAAGAGCTCGAGTCGACGGTGGACCTGCTCCAGATGGTCCCCGAATTGGAGCGCAGCGCCGATCTGGCCGAGCACATCGCCCAGCGGACCCTGCAGGGGTTGGGCGGCGTCATCACATCCCGGAGCCGGGGGCTGATCCAGTCGATGAGCGACCTGGCGCTGCGGATGTGGCAGCTGACGGCCCAGGCCTACGAGGAGCGGACGCGGGACGCCGAGTTCCAGCTCCGGGAGGCCGACGACCAGCTGGACCGGCTGGCCGCCAACCTGGTCACCCTGGGCGGGGAGAAGGCCGAGCCCAAGGTGGCCGTCGACCTGGCCCTGATCGCCCGCTTCTACGAGCGCCTCGGCGACCACGCCGTGAACCTGGCCCGGCGGATCGACAGCATGGCCGCCCCCCGCCGGCTGTCGTCGGCCCGGTTCTTCTCCGCCGCTACGCCGGACCGGGCGGCTGGGGGTCACGGGACGAAGCCCGGCGGCGGTGGCCTGCGGGGCCGGCTCAAGCGGATGCGGTTCTCCCCGACCGACGGCCGGTTCTTCACCCTGTTCCAGGAGGCGGCGGCCAACGTCCGGGAGTGCGCCGACGAGCTCAACAAGCTGACGGCCTCCTTCGGCGACATCGACGGCCACTGCGACCGGATCAGGACCCTGGAGCACCGGGGTGACCAGATGACGGTCGAGGTGCTCCGACTGCTCGACACCAGCTTCATCACCCCCTACGACCGCGAGGACATCCACGCCCTGATCGAGGAGCTCGACGACGTGGTCGACGGCATCTTCGAGGCGGCCTCCCTCATCCAGCTGGCCGACCTGGCCGAGCCGCTGCCGGAGCTGGCCGAGCAGACCGCCGTCCTCGTCGGCATGGCCGACGAGCTGGTCAGCCTGATGGGGAGCCTGCAGTCCGGCCAGGGCGCCCGGCGCCTGCTGGAGCGGATCGACCACTTGGAGCGCGAGGGCGACGCCGTCTTCCGGCGGGCCATCGGCCGCCTGTTCAGCGGCCAGTACGAGGCCCTGGAGGTGATCATGTGGAAGGACGTCGTCCAGGCCCTGGAGACGTCGATCAACACGGTCGAGGACGTCGCCGACGTGGTGGAGTCCATCCTCGTCAAGACGTCCTGACTGGTCAGCCGGTGCCCGGTCAGCCGGTGCCCGGTCAGCCGGTGCCCAGTCAGCCGGTGCCCAGTCAGCCGGTGATGGCCCGCACCACCTGGTAGGCGAGCCAGGCCGACAGGGCCGCCCCGGGGATGGTGAAGACCCAGGCCAGCCCGATCTGGCGGGCCACCCCCCAGCGGACGGCCGTGGTCCGGCGGGTGGCCCCCACCCCCATGATCGACGACGTCATCACGTGGGTGGACGACACCGGCAGGGCGTAGGCGTAGGCGGACACCAACAGGACGGTGGACGTCGCCGCTTGGGCGGCGAAGGCGCGGGGCGGGTCCAGGTTGGTGATCCGGCTGCCGAGGGTCCGGATGATCCGCCAGCCACCGGCCAGGGTGCCGAGGCCCATGGACCCGGCGGCCGCCAGGATCACCCACAGCGGCACGTGGAACGTGGTGAGGTGCCCGGTGGCCAGCAGCGCCAGGGTCAGGACGCCCATCGTCTTCTGGGCGTCCTGGGTGCCGTGGCTGAACGCCACGGCGGCGGCCGAGAACGGTTGGGCCCCCCGGAACTGCCGGTTGACGCTGGCCGGCCGGGACCGGCGCCAGCCCCACAGGATGGCGATCATCAAGAGGAAGCCGAGGAGCAGGCCGATGATCGGCGAGGCCACCATCGGGATGACCACCTTGGTCAGCAGCCCGGTCCAGTGCACCGCCGTCCCCGACGCCACGCCGGCCCCCACCAGGCCGCCGATCAGGGCGTGGGTGGACGACGACGGCAACGCGAGGCGCCAGGTGAACAAGTTCCAGGCGATGGCCCCGATGAGGGCGGCGAAGATGACCCCCAGCCCGTGGCTGCCGGTCGGGGTGGAGATGATCCCCTCGCCGACCGTCGCCGCCACCTTGGTGGAGACCAGGGCGCCGACCACGTTGAGGACGGCCGCCATGCCGAGGGCGGTGAGCGGGCGCAGCGCCCGGGTGGTCACCGAGACGGCGATGGCGTTGGCGGTGTCGTGGAACCCGTTCGTGAAGTCGAACCCGAGCGCCACCAGGCAAAAGAGGATGAGGCCGGCCGTCTGCATCGTGGGGCAGTCAGGGTATCCGACGGGCTCGGCGGGGAACGGCCGTTAGCGGAGGCCGTCGACCAGCGAGGTGTCGGCCTCGATGGCCCGGGCCACCGCCGCCGGCCGGTCGGCCGCCGCCATCACGTACTCGCCGGCGCTGCGGACGGCGCCGTACACGGCCATGGCAGCGGCGTCGGGGTCGACCGGCCGGACCTCGCCGAGCCGGACCGCCTCGTCCAGTTGCCGGCGCAGCAGCGCGTAGGTGCTGCCGTCGACGCCCTGGCCCGGCAGCAGCCGGGGGGCGTCGGCCAGGACGATGCGGGCGAAGGCGTCGTCGGCGCACAGCTCCAGGAACACCGCCGCCCCACCTCGCACCCGGGCCAGCGGTGACGGCTGGTCCATCAGGGCGTCCCGGCGTTCGTGGTAGGCGGTGTTGACCTGGTCGAACACCGCCGCGAACAGCTCGGCCTTGCCGCCGGGGAAGTAGTGGTACAGCGCACCCCGGGCCATGCCCACCCGGCGGAGCACGGCGGCCACGGTCGTGCCGTCGTAGCCGAGCTCGGTGAAGCAGTGGCGGGCCGCCGCCACCAGGTCCGCCCGCGAGGCCGCGGCCTGTTCCTTCCTGGTCCCGCCTCCCTCAGCCATCCTGCCTCCTGTTCTAGACCATGCCGTCTGTCGGCCCCGGGACATACTGCCGTAGTTCATTGACCGACAGTCGGTCAATGAACTACGATGCCGGGATGATCGACGACGGAGGTGCCCGATGAGAACCGGTCAGGCCAGCCGGACGGCTGAGCACAATGCGCTGTTCCGCAGCCTGGAGGCCGGGGCCCCCGGGGACCGCCAGGTCTGCGACGACCCGCTGGCCGGCAGATTCCTGTCGTGGCCCCTGGCCGCGGCCCGGCCGGTGGCCAAGCTGCCCGGGGGCGCCCCGGCCCTGCGGGCCTTCATCGACCACCGGTGGCCGGGGGTGCGGACGGCCGTGGTGGCCCGGACCCGGCTCATCGACGACACCCTCTGTGGCCTGCCCGCCGACCGCCTGGGGCAGCTGGTCGTCCTGGGGGCGGGGTTCGACTCCCGGCCGTACCGGCTGGCCTGCCTGCGCGACGTGCCGGTCTTCGAGGTCGACCACCCCGACACCCAGTGGGAGAAGCGGCGGCGGCTGGCCCGGGGCCGGGCGAAGGTGCCGGGGAGCGTCAAGTTCGTGCCGACCGACTTCAACCTCGGCGAGCTCCGCCGGCAGATGGCCGCGTCGGGCTACCAGCCGTCGGTCCCGACGGTGTTCTTGTGGGAGGGCACCACCAACTACCTGACCGAGCCGGCGGTGGACGCCACCCTGCGCTGGTGTGCCGAGGCCCCGGCCGGCAGCCTGCTGCTGTTCACCTACGTCCACGTCGACGTGCTGGCCCGGCCCGAGTCGTTCGCCGGTGGCCGGCGGCTGGCGGCCACCTTGGACAAGGTGGGGGAGCGGTTCACCTTCGGCCTGGACCCGACGGCCATGGCCGACTACCTGGCGGCCCGGGGCTTCGACCGCCGGTGGGACGTCGGCGCCACCGACTTCCGGGCCCGCTACTACGGCGACCGCGCCCGGGGGATGGTCGGCCACGAGTTCTACCGGGTGGCCCTGGCCGAGCGCCGGCCGACCTCCCGGTCGGCTGGACCCCGTCGACCGGCCCCGTAGTACCGTCCGGTCCGTGGCGGGGGCGCACTGGCCGATCGAGGTCCAACTGACCGGCGGCCCGGACAGCTGGGGCGACCGGGCCCGGGCGCTGGCGGCCACCGGGGTGGACGGGCTGTTCACCTTCGAGGGCCAGCACGACGTCTTCTTCCCGCTGGTCGTCGCCGCGGCCACCGGCTGTGACGTGGACCTGTCGACGAACGTGGCCATCGCCTTCCCCCGGAGCCCCATCCACCTGGCCCACGCCGCCTGGGACCTGCAGCGGCTCACCGCCGGCCGGTTCCGGTTGGGCCTCGGGTCGCAGGTGCGGGCCCAGATCGAGCGCCGGTACGGCGCCGCCTTCGATCCGCCGGTGCCGCGCCTGCGCGACCACGTGCTGGCGGTGAAGGAGATCCTGGCGGCCTGGGAGGAGGGCCGCCGCCCGGACCACCGCGGTCCGTACACCACCCACACGCTGATGACCCCCAACTTCGACCCCGGCCCCAACCCGTTCGGTCCCCCGCCGATCCTGGTGGGGGCCTTGGGCCCCCGGATGACGGCCATGGCCGCCGAGGTGGCCGACGGGGTGCTGGTCATGCCGTTCAACTCGGCCCGGCACCTGGCCACCCGCACCGTCCCGGCCATCGAGCGGGGGCTCGACCGCGGCGGGCGGGACCGGACGGCGATCGAGGTGGTGGGCGAGGTCATCGTGGCGGTGGGCCGGGACGACGCCGAGCAGCAGGTGGCCGACGCCGGGGTGCGCTGGCTGCTGGCCTTCTACGGCTCCACCCCGTCGTACCGGCCGGTGCTGGACGCCGAAGGATGGGGCGACCTGCAGCCCACCCTCAACGTCCTGTCGAAGCAGGGGGAGTGGCCGAAGATGGCCGACCTGATCACCGACGAGATGATCGGCACCATCGCCGTCCGGGGCACCCCGGCGGCCTGCGGCCGGGAGATCGTGGCCCGGTTCGGGCGGTTGGCCGACCGGATCAGCTTCTACCTGCCCTTCGCCCACGGCGACGACCTCATCGCCGAGGTGGTGGCCGGCATCCGGGCGGCGGCTGGCTGACGGGTCCCCGTCGGCTCTGGACCAGCCCG
Source organism: uncultured Acidimicrobiaceae bacterium (assembly GCA_964453355.1). Classification (GTDB taxonomy): domain Bacteria; phylum Actinomycetota; class Acidimicrobiia; order Acidimicrobiales; family RAAP-2; genus DASZUK01. Next base: position 6,286 of record CAYVPF010000096.1, read on the forward strand.
GCCCGGTCGGCCAAGGTGGACGGCATGACCATCACCCTCATCACCGGCGCCAACAAGGGCCTCGGGTTCGAAGCCGCCGGCCGGCTGATCGCCGCAGGCCACACCGTCTACCTCGGCGCCCGCGATCCCGAGGCCGGGGCCGAGGCGGCCGAGCGCCTGGGCGCGTCGTTCGTCCGGATCGACGTCACCGACGACGACTCCGTGGCGGCCGCCATGGACCGCCTGCAGGAGGACCACGGCCACCTCGACGTCCTGGTCAACAACGCCGGCATCGCCGGCGGGTTCCAGGCGCCCGCCGACGTCACCGCCGACTCGCTGCGGCCGGTCTACGAGACCAACGTGTTCGGCGCCGTGCGGGTCACCCACGCCGCCCTCCCCCTCCTGCTCGCCTCGGCGGCCCCTCGGATCGTCAACGTGGCCAGCGGGCTGGGCTCCCTCGGGGTCGTCACCAACCCGGACCGCATGGAGTCCCAGTTCCCCGCCCTGGCCTACGGCTCCTCCAAGACCGCCCTGGTGGCCCTCACCGTGCAGTACGCCAAGGCCTTTCCGCAGATCCGGGTCAACGCGGTCGATCCCGGCTACACCGCCACCGACCTGAACGGCCACCGCGGCACCCAGACCGTCACCGAGGGGACCGACGCCATCGTCACCTACGCCACCATCGGCCCCGACGGTCCGACCGGCGGCTTCTTCGACCGCGACGGCGTGGTGCCCTGGTGAGCCCGGTGCCCTAGCGGTGGCGGCCGGTCACCGTGGACGGGCGAAAGGCGGTCCGGGTTCGGCCGTTCCCCTCCTGACGGCCCGAACCGCCACGAAGGAGCACCGCCCCATGCGCCTTGCCTGCCGCCCCATCCGACAAGCCCGTCCCCAGAGGCTCCAGCAGTTCCGGTGGCGCCGGCAGTCCTGGTGGTTCCGGCATGCCCCCGCCGCGATGGTCGTCGCTGTCGTCATGGCCGTTGCGGTGCCGGTCGGGACCGGTGGGGCGGGAGCTGCCGCTGCCGCGACACCCGGGGCATCGTGGGCCCCCCAAGCCGCCACCTACGGGGAGGGCAGCTCGCTGAACCAGCCAGTGACCATGGCCGACGGCACCGTGTTGCGGGCCGACGTCCACTACCCGACGGATCCGTCCACCGGGACCGCCGCCCCCGGACCGTTCCCAGTGCTGCTGCAGCAGACCCCGTACGGCAAGCAGAACGTGGCCAGCGGGGAGGCGTCGTCGTTGGCCAACACCAACGTGGCCTATTACGTCGACCGCGGCTACATCGTGGTGGTCGCCGACGTCCGGGGCACCGGGTCGTCCGGCGGCACCTGGGGGCTGTTCACACCGGTGCAGGGCACCGACGGGGCCACCCTCGTGGACTGGTCCGCCAAGCTGCCGCACGCCGACGGCAAGGTGGGCCTGTTCGGGGAGTCCTACATGGGCATCAACCAGTTCCTCACCGTCGCCAACCTGCCCAAGACATCGCCGGTGAAGGCCATGTTCCCGATCATCGCCGGCAACGACCTGTACCGGGACACCGTCACCCAGGGCGGCCTGGCCGACCTGGAGTTCTCCGCCTTCTACCTCGGCCTGGTAGGCGGGCTGAACGCCGCCAACCCCGTGGCCACGCCGTTGCAGGACCTGGCCGACGGCACAACGTCGACCGGCGCAGCCACAGTGGCCGGAGCCGTGTCGGAGGAGTTGCAGCACGACGCCGGGGCGCTGTCCTTCGACGCCCCCACCTTGGAGACAGTGGAGACCGCCGGCCCCGAGGCCTACGACGGGACCTACTGGTCCGCTCGCAGCCCGGGCGGCGTGCTGCGCGACGTCGTCGCCGATCACATCCCGGCCTTTCTGGTCGGCGGCTGGCACGACCTGTTCCAGCGCGGCGAGCTGCTCAACTACTCCGGCCTGCAGAACCTGGCCGACGGCCGGCCGGTGCTGGCCCCGATGACCGCCAACCAACGGGTCACACCTCGCTACCAGCTGCTCATGGGCCCGTGGATGCACCTCACCACCGGCACCGGCGTCGACCTCACACAGGTCCAGCTCGAGTGGTTCGACACCTGGCTCCTCGGTGAGAAGACGCCGCTCGCCACCACCTCCGATCCGCTGCACCTCAACCTGCTGGGCACCGACAAGTGGATGAACGCCACGACCTGGCCGCTGCCGCAGGCCCCGGCGACCCAGCTGTACTTCGGCCCCAGCGCCTCGGCATCGGGCCTGTCGG
>CAYVPF010000096.1:8595-10088 GCA_964453355.1 uncultured Acidimicrobiaceae bacterium
TCGGCATCGGGCCTGTCGGGATCGGAGTCGCCGAGCGCGGGGCCATCGGGAGCAGGAACAGTGTCGACCAACGACGGCACCCTCTCCACCACCCGGCCGACCATAGCCACCGGGGCCGATCCGGTGGTCTTCACCGGGGCGTCCAGCGCCTGCGATCTGCAGACCGACCAGTGGAGCGCCGGCCTGATCGCCGCGGCCAGCGCGGCGACCGGGGTGACCGACCCGTGCACAACCGACGACGTGACCCTCGGCGCCGGACCGGGGTCGTTGACGTACACGTCGGCGCCCATGGCCACGACAGAGGTCATCGGCGGCCCGATCGAAGCCACGGTCTATGCCACGTCCACCACGGCGAACACCGAGCTGGTGGCCACGGTGGAGGCTGTGTCCCCCACAGGGGACTCCGAGCCGCTCACCGACGGGGCCCTCCTCGGGTCGTTCCGCCAGGAGGACGCCGCCTCCACCTGGACGGGGGCCGACGGCCAGCCGCTGCTGCCGTACCACCCGTACACCCAGGCGTCGGTGCAGCCGGTCGCCCCCGGGGTGGTCACCCGGTACGACATCGAGGTCTTCCCCACCTTCGCCCAGGTACCCGCCGGCTGGCGCATCCGGGTGACCGTGTCCACCTCGGACACCCCCAACCTCGTTCCCACCCTGGCCCAGCTGCCCACCCTGGTGGGCGGGGTCTACGAGGTCCAGCGCACCGCCGCGGCCCCCTCGTTCGTGAACCTGCCGCTGGCCCCCGAGAGCGCCTTCGGTACTCCCTGCACAGCCGTCTGCGCCGGTTAGCCAGGTGACATCAAGGTAAACGTAGGGTTAACTCGTACGCTATTATGTAACCTTGGTGTAACCAACGGGCCCGCTGGGTGGCGGGCCCGGAGACGGGCAAAAGGAGGTCCGCGATGACGAAGCAACCACGACGCGGGCACTGCGCACGGTGCGGCCGTCCCGCTGCGGTGGAGGTCGTCTACCAGCCCCGTCGGGCCGACGGGGTCCTGGCCGACCCGGTGGCCGAGCGGCTCTGCGACCGGCACCGCCGGCCGAAGGGCGACGGCCTGACCATGCAGGTCCGCACCCTCGATGCACGGAGCACCACCGCTCCGACTGACGGCCCGGTGGCCGACGACGGCCCGGTGGCCGCCGCTCCGGGTGCAAGGGGCGACGGGCGGCCGTCCGGAGAGGGGAGCCCGAGGCGCCGGCGGCGGCTGTTCCCGGGCAACCGGCAGCCGTGGACGCCGCTGTCCCTACTGGCCGACCGGCCTTCCGAGGCACCCCCCGGAGGCGGCTGACCAGTCATTCGCTGCGGGCCGGATCGGATCGATCGACCACCGGCGGGGCGGCGACGCCCAGCGCGGTGGTGGACGGCCCGGCCGGCGGTGGTGGTCGGGCCGACCGGCGCTTGGGGGAGCCGGCCGGTGATGCGTTCAAGTCGCTGGCGCCAGAATTAGAGCGGATACGCGCAAACGGCGGCGCCAGCGTGGAAAAAGCGAATG
>CAYVPF010000097.1:0-10008 GCA_964453355.1 uncultured Acidimicrobiaceae bacterium
GTCGTCGTCGAACCGCAGGTCGCGACCCACTGGGGCGGCCAGCCCGTCGGCGGCCTCGGCGCCGGCCGCCGAGCCGGGCCCGGTGACTTCGGCGTCGGCGGCGTCCCACCGCCCGGACACGTCCAGCAGGTCGACCAGGTCAGCCCGGAGGGCGTCCAGCAGGTCGTCACCGCCGGACAGCTCCTTGGCCTGCACCCGTCGGCGGAGGTCGGCCAGCAGGGTGTCGGTGGTGGCCACGCCGACGTCGGCTCGGATGAGGGTTTCCTCCAGCTCTTCCCAGGTGGCGGCGTCGACGGTGCCACGGCCGCGGATGGAACGGAGCCCGGAGAACACCCCCCGGGCCTTGCCCAGGCGGTCCCGGAAGCTGGCCGGCGCCGGGGCCTCGACCGGGGCGGCCGGCGCCTCCGGCGGGACCTCCAGGACCGCCCCTTCGACCGGTGGGGCCGTGGTCGGCGTGCCGGTGGTCGGCCGGGCGGGGGCGGCCTTCGGCGGGGATTTCGGGGATTTCGGGGCTTTCGGGGCTTTCGGGCCGGGCGGGCTCGGCCGGGTCCGGGTGGACGGCTCGGGGGCGGGGCCGCGCCGACGGGTGCGGACGCGGCCGACGACGGCCAGGGCGGCGACGGCCACCACGATGACGGCGAGGACGATCCACAGGACGATCACGAGGGGGCGCCCTCCGGCTCTTTGGCCACCTTCTGGCTGACCACCTGGGAGGACCCGCCGGGGGCCATGGTGACGCCGTATAGGGCGTCGCCGGTCTCCATGGTGCGCTTCTGGTGGCTGACGATGATCAGCTGGGCCTCGTCACGGAACTCGCGGACCAGGCCGAGGAACCGGTGGAGGTTGACGTCGTCCAGGGCGGCCTCGACCTCGTCCATCAGGTAGAACGGCGACGGTCGGCTGCGGAAGACGGCGAAGAGGAAGGCGAGGGCGGCCAGGGACCGCTCGCCGCCGGACAGCAGGGAGACCCGGCGGACGTTGCGGCCGGCCGGGCGCACCTCCACCTCCACCCCGGTGTGCAGCAGGTCGTCGGGCTCGGTCAGCGACAGCCTGCCGGTGCCGCCGGGGAACAGCATGGCGATGAGGGTGGAGAAGTGCTCGTTGACGTCGGCGGCGGCGGCGGCGAAGGACTCCATGATCTCCTGGTCGAGGGTCCGGACCACCTCTTGGAGGTCGCGGCGGGCGGACCGGATGTCGTCCATCTGGGTGTCCAGCTCCCGGTACCGGTCCTCGAGGCCGGACAGCTCGTCCAAGGCCAGGGGGTTGACCGGGCCGAGGGAGGCCAGCTTGCCGGCCAGCTTGCCGGCATGGTCGGCCGGGTTGGCGCCGTCGGGCAGGTCGGGCAGCGGGGCGTCGACCAGGTCGGCCGGCTCGGCGTCCAGCTCGCGGCGGACGATGTCGGTAAGGGACTCGGTCCGCAAGGCTACCTCGGCGGCCTCCAGGTCGAGGGCCCGGGTCCGGTCGCGGACCTCGACCAGCCGGCGGTCGGCCACCGCCCGGTCCCGGCGCAGGGCCTCGAGCCGCTCGCCACCGGCCCGGACGGCCTCGACCTGGTGCCGGTAGTCGGCCCGCAGGGTCTCCAGGATGCCCTCCAGCTTCTGCCGCTCGGCGTCGACCAGCCCACCCAACCGCTCCAAGGCGACCCCGTCGGCCTCCAACCGTCGGCGGCGGGCGGCGGCGGCCTCGCGCTCTTCGGCATGCCCCTCCAGCCGGCGCTCGACCTCGACCAGACGCTCGGCCAGGACGCGACTGCGCTCGGCCAGGCCGGCGGAGCGGACGTCCAGGTTCTTGGCCGTCGTGGCCAGGTCGTCCCGGCGGGCCTGCAGCACGGCCAGGGAAGCGGCGGCGGCCGAGGCCCGTTCGGCGGCTTCGGCTGCGGCGGCCTCCAGGGCCGGCAGGGCGGCCTCCATCTCGGCGAGCCCGGCGACCTCGGCGTCGATCTGGCCGGCGGCCTCGTGTCGGGCCTGCCGGGCGTCGTCCAGCTCGGCCCCGAGGCGGGCCCGGTCCTTCTCGGTGCGGACCCGGTCGGCGGCCACGGCGGTCCGGGCGGCCTCGTGTCGGTCCACCGCCCGGGCCGCGGCCGTGGCCACCGACCGGGCCTGTTCCAGGGCTTGGCGGGCCTGGGCCTGTTGCCGGCTGGCGTCGTCGGCCTGGACGGCGGCGGCGGCCGCCCGCTGCTGGGCGTCCTCGACGGCGGCGGCGGTGACCACGCCCTTGGTGGACCGGACCCGCCAGCCCGAGTCGGCGAACCGGTCGCCGCGGACGGTGACCACCACCAGGTCGGGTCGGTCCAGGGCCAGGTCCAGGGCCTGCTCCCAGTCGGCCACCCGGACGGCCCGGCCGGCGAGGCCGTCGAGGACGCCGCCGATGTCGGATCCGGCACCGACGCCGCCGCGGAGGCGGACGTGGGGGCGGACCGGTTCGGCGCCGGCCGGAAGGGCGTCCGGGGGCGGCCCGGCAGCGGCCGGACGGGTGGCCAGCAGGGCGCCGGTGGTCCCCTGCTGGTGCAGCCGGCCCAGGGCCTCCCGGGCGGCGGTGCGGCCGTCGACCACGACGGCCGCCACGGACGCCCCGGCGGCGGCCTCGAACGCCGCTTCCCAACCGGGGTCGATCTCCACCAGGTCCACCAGGGAACCGACGACGCCGTCGACGCCGGCCAGCAGCTCCCGGCCGCCGGCGCCCTCCAGCTCCTGCAGGGCCCGGGCGAGGGCCTCGGCCCGGGCCGCCGTCCGGTGCCGCTGCTGTTCGGCCAGGTGGGCGGCCTGCTCGGCCTGCTCCGCGGCGGTGCGGGCCCGCTGGTGGGCGGCGTCGGCCGCCTCGGCGTCGGCCCCCAGCCGGACGGCCTCGTCCTCCAACTGCTGGGCTCGCACGGTCAGCTCGCCGTCGGCCGCCTCGGCGTCGGCCGACCGTCGCTCCATGCCGGCGATCCGCTGGTCGAGGCCGTCCAAGGACCGTCGGTCCTGTTCCACGGCCCGGTGGCGGAGCTGGACCCGGCCCTTGGCCTCGGTCAGGGCTCCGAGGGTTTCCTGCTGGTCGGAGCCGTCCCCCCAGGTCTCGGCATGCACCCGTTCGTCGTCCTCGAGGGCCTCGGCGGCCCGGGCCAGGGCCGCCTGGTCGGGCTCCAGGGTGGCGGCCTCGTCCCGGGTGGCGGCCAGCTCGTCGGCCAGCCGGGCCCCCTCGGCCTCCAGGGTGGAGACGACGTCGACGTCGGCGGCGGCGTCCAGGGCGGTGGCCAGGGCCCGGCACCGCTCCCGGAGGACCCCGGCGGTGCCCCGGGTCCGCTCCACCAGGGCCTGGACCCGGCCGAGGGCCGAGGCCAGGTCCTCCTCCCGGCGGGAGGACAGCTCGGCCGCGGTGGCGGCGGCGGCCTCGTCGAGGGCGGCCACCGTGGTGTTCAGCTCCCCCTCCTGCGCCTTCAGGGCGGCCAGGCCGGTGGCAGCGGCCAGCCGGCGGCCGGCCAGGTCGGCCAGCTCCGCCCCGGCCAGGTACCGGCGGATGGCCCGCAGCTCCTCGGTCAGGGTGGCGTGCGATCGGGCGGCCGCGGCCTGGCGTTCCAGGGGCCGGATCTGCCGGCGGACTTCCCGGACCAGGTCGCCGAGGCGGTCCAGGTTCTCCTGGGTGGCCTCCAGCCGGCGCTCGGCCCGCTCGCGGCGGCGGCGGTGCTTCAGGACGCCGGCGGCCTCTTCGATGATCCCCCGGCGGTCCTCCGGGCGGGCGTTCAGGACGGCGTCCAGCTGGCCCTGGCCGATGATCATGTGCTGTTGCCGGCCCACCCCGGAGTCGCTGAGCAGCTCCTGGATGTCGAGCAGCCGGCACGGGGTGCCGTTGATGGCGTACTCGCTGTCCCCGGACCGGAACAGGGTCCGGGTGATCGTGACCTCGGCCATGTCCACCGGCAGCTTGCCGGTCCCGTTGTCGATGGTCAGGGACACCTCCGCCCGCCCCAGGGCGGCCCGGCTGGTGGTGCCGGCGAAGATGACGTCCTCCATCTTGGCCGACCGCAGCGACCGGGGCCCCTGGGCGCCGAGCACCCAGGTGACGGCGTCGACGACGTTCGACTTGCCGCTGCCGTTCGGACCCACCACCACGGTGACGCCGGGCTCGAATTCCAGCACGGTGGGGTCAGCGAAGGACTTGAAGCCCTTCATGCTCAGCGACTTGAGGAACATTGGATTTCGACCCTACTGGATGGCCCTGACCCTACTGGATGGCCCTGACCCGACTGGGGCCCGGAGGCCGGGCTCAGATCTGCCCGGGGTCAGATTTGGCAGTGCTCGCAGAAGAAGGTGGACCGACCCCCGAACTTGACCCGGACGACGGGGTTGCGGCAGCGGCGGCAGGGCTGGCCCTCGCGGTCGTAGACCTGGTGGCTGCCCTGGTAGTCGCCGACCTCGCCGAACAGGTCGCGGTACTGCTCGTCGGCCAGGCTGGAACCTCGGTGCTTGATGGCGTCGGCCAGGGTCTCCGCCATCGACCGGTAGAGCCGCCGGACCTCGGTGGCGGAGAGGCTGTCGGAGGTCCGGTCGTAGCGGAGGCCGGCCGTGAACAGGATCTCGTCGGAGTACAGGTTGCCGATGCCGGCGACGAACTGCTGGTCCATCAAGAGGGCCTTGAGGCCGACCTTGCGCTGGCGCAGGAGCAGGCCGAACCGGTCCCAGCTCATGACGTCCTCGACGGGATCGAAGCCCAGGTGGGACAGCTCGGGGACCTGCCGCCGCAGGGTGGCGGTGGCGGTGGCCGCCCCGGCGTGGCCGGCGGACGGGGCGTGACCGGTCGACGGGGTGGCGGGGCCGTCGGCCCCGCCGGGGCTGGAAACGAACAGCTCGCCGAAGGTCCGGGGGTCGACGTAGCGGAGCTCGCCACCCTGGGTGAAGGTGATGACCACGTGGGTGTGCTTCGGTTTGGGCTCCTTGGCGCTCTTCACCCGGAGCAGCTGCCCGCTCATGCCCAGGTGGACGACCAGGGAATGGCCGTTGTCGAGGGTCATGACCAGGTATTTGCCGACCCGACCGACGGCCTTGATGGTGCGTCCCTCCAAGAGGGTGCGGAAGTGCCGGGCGCTCTGGTGCCGGCGGACGGACCGGCCGTTGGCCACGGCGACGGCCTTGATCTTCTTGCCGGTCACCTCCTTGGCCAGGTCCTGGCGCAGGGTCTCTACTTCGGGCAGCTCAGGCATCCACGATCTCCTGCCAGGCGTCGCGGGCGGCGTCCTGCTCGGCATCCTTCTTGGAGGACCCCTCGCCGGTGCCCCGACGGACACCGCCGACGAACACCTCGGCGACGTAGTGCCGGTCGTGGTCGGGACCGGACCCGGCGACGACGTAGCGGGGGACGCCGACGCCCTGGTGGACGGTCAGCTCCTGCAGCCGGCTCTTGTGGTCGAAATCGTCCGGCTCGGCGGCCGCCCGGGCCAGGCGTTCGCCGACCAGTCGGAGCACCAGCGGTCGGGCGGCGTCCCAGCCGGCGTCGAGGTAGACGGCGCCGATGAGGGCTTCCAGGGCGTCGGCCAGGATGGACGCCTTGGTGCGGCCGCCGGAGGCCTCCTCGCCGCGGCCGAGCAGGAGTCCCGGCCCCACACCCAGGTCGTCGGCGATCTCGGCCAGCACCCGGGCGTTGACGACGGCGGCCCGGATCTTGGCCAGCTGGCCCTCGGGCAGGTCGGGGTAGAGGCGGTAGCTGTGCTCGGCCACCACGAGGCCCAGGACGGCGTCGCCGAGGAACTCCAGGCGCTCGTTGGACGGGGCGCCTTCCTGCTCACCGCACCAGCTGCGGTGCGAGAGGGCCTGGTGCAGCAGTTCGGGGTCGGCGAAGTCGTACGCCAACCGGTCTGCCAGCCCTGCGTCCCCCATCGCAGTCGTCGTCCAGGACGGACCGGTCAACCGGCTCCGAGCTTGGCGACCACGTAGTCGACGGCGTCCCGAACGGTGCGGAGGTCCTCTAGGTCCTCGTCATCGATGCGGAACCCGACGCTGCGTTCACCCAGCTCTTCCTCCAAGGCCTCCACCAGCTCGATGAGGGCCAGGGAGTCGGCGTCGAGATCTTCGACGAACGACGAACCCTCGGTGATGCGAGAGGGATCGGTCTCCAAGATGTCCGCCAGCTGGTCCCGGATCAGCTCGAACACACCTTGCCGGTCCAGCGGACCTCGGTCGATGTGGGTCTCTGCTGGCACGCTGGCTCCTGGATCCGGGAACGGGACGGGTCGTCATGATACCGTCCGGAAGCTCAGGCGGGTGCCACCGCCGCGGCCAGGTGGTCCACCAGGCCACCTTTGGCCAGGTCATGAGCCACCCGGATGGCGTTGACCATGGCGGTGGCCGACGACGAACCGTGGCTGATGACGCAGACACCGTCCACCCCGAGCAGCATGGCGCCGCCGGTGTTCTCGGGGTCGAATTCGGCGGCGATGGGCAGCAGGTGGGGCAGCAGCACGTCGGCGGCGGCCTGGGTGTCGGCGTCGGTGCCGAACACCTCCCAGAGGGTCTGCAGCAGGAACCGCAGGGACCCCTCCAAGGATTTCAGGGTGACGTTGCCGGTGAACCCGTCGGTGACGACGACGTCGGCCGGCGACGGCAGTAGATCCCGACCCTCGACGTTGCCGACGAACCGGACCCCGGCCACTCCGGAGGCGAGGGCGGCGTGGGTCTCCTTGACCAGCGGGGTGCCCTTGGACGGCTCCTCGCCGATGGACAGCAGGGCGACGGCCGGATCGGCGATGCCGTACCGGGCGGTGGCGTAGGCGGCACCCATCTGGGCGAACTGGACCAGCATGGCGCTGGTGCACTCGGCGTTGGCGCCGGCGTCGACCAGCACCGCCGGCGACCGGCCGAGCCGGGGCAGGGGGGTGGCGATGCAGGGCCGGACGACCCCGGGGAGGCGGCCCATGCGCAGCAGGGCCGACGCCATGGTGGCCCCGGTGTTGCCGGCGCTGACCATGGCCGAGGCGCGGCCGTCGCGGACCAGCTCGGCCGCCCTGACCAGGGAGGAGTCCTTCTTCCGGCGCACCCCCTGGGCCGGGTCGTCGTGCATGTCGATGACCTCGGTGCAGGCCACCAGGTCCAGCCCACCGGTGTCGCCGACCCGGTCGGGCGGGCCGACCAGGATCACCGGGATGCCGTCCTCTTCGGCCGCCCGCCGGGCACCGGCCACGATCTCCCCGGGGGCCCTGTCGCCGCCCATGGCGTCGACGGCGACCGGGAGGGTGGCCAGCGCCGCCGCCGAGGGGCGCTGACCCTTCTGGGTCACCTCAGTCGACCTCTACCGCCTGCCGGCCCTTGTACCAGCCACAATTGGGGCAGACCACGTGGGGCAGCTTGGCCTGCTGGCAGTGCGGGCACACGCTGCGCGCCGGCCGCTCCAGGCGCCAGTTGGCCGCCTGTCGGCTGCGGCCCTTGGCCTTCGATGTCTTCTTCTTGGGGACGGCCACGTCAGCTCTCCAGATTCGTGCTGGCTCCTGCGACCGGGGTCGCCGGGGCCCGGCGATGGCCGCGCCGGCTACTGGGCCGACCGGAGCACGTCGAGATTAGCCCAACGCGGGTCCCTCGGTGCCACACAGTGGCATTCGTCCTGGTTGCGGTCCACCCCACAGGTGGGGCAGAGGCCGCGGCAGTCGTCCCGGCACAGCGGGGCCAGGGGTAGTTCCAGCACCACGGCGTCGCGGACCAAGGGGCCCAGGTCCAGTTCGTCGTCGACCATCGGGTAGGCCTCGTCGTCCTCGGGCTCGCCGGCCCGGACCTGGGCGGTCAGGGTGTCGAGGTCGACGTAGCGCTCCCGGACGGGGATGACCAGCTCGCCGCCGACCGGCAGGGCGCACCGGCGGCAGGTGCCCTGCCAGGGGGCCCGGACGGTGCCGGTGACCATGATGCCGCCGGAGAACGACGCCAGGATGACGTCGCAGACGGCCTCGGCGCCCTCGGGCACGGCGCTGTCGGCCGGCGTCGGGGGGACGAGGATTCCGTCGGGGTCGACGGGGCCGCGGCGGATTTCGTGCCACCGGTTGCCCGGTACCCGTCGCAACCTGGCGGCGTGCACCAGAAAGGGGTTCGCCGGCATCATCGGCCTCCTTTCCCTGTCCGTCTCCTAGTCGGGCTGTCCCGGGCCTGTCTGGCGGCCGCCCCGCGGTCCGAACCGCCGGCGGCCGGCCTAGGCCAGGTCCTGGTCGAAAAACCCATCCTCAGTCATGGTGTCGTCGGTCGGCGGAGAGGTGGTCGGTGCGGCGGCCGGCGCCTCCGGCGGCGGGGCGGTGGCCTGCAGCTTGGCCCGGCCGGCCTGCACGGTGCGGATGATCCGCTCCAGCACGATCTCCATGCCGGCCAGCTTCTGGTCGCAGTAGTCCTCGGCCTCATGCCGCATGCGGCGGGCCTCGTCGTTGGCATCGTCCAGGATCCGCTGGGCCACTTGGTTGGCCTGGCGGACGACCTCGGTCCGGGACACCATCCGTTCGGCCTGGGCCCGGACGTCGTCCATCAGGGCCTCGGCCTCCCGCTCCCGTTCGGCCATGAACTCGGCCCGCTCCCGCAACAGCCACCGGGCCTCACGCAGCTCGTCCGGCAGCCGCTCCAGGGCGCCGGACAACAGGTCCACCAGCTCGTCCCGGGACACCAGCACCGACGCCGACAACGGCATGGTCTTGGCAGTGGACAGGATGTCGAGGACCCGGTTGATCAGGCCTTCGGCGTCCAGCTCGGCCGGCTCCGGCCCATCGGCGATCTCTTCGAACAGATCGGTCATCGACCATCCCCTTCCGGGCCGCCCAGTTCGGCGAACTTCTTCTCCAGTCGCTCCAGCACTACCCGGGGCACGAAGGCCGACACGTCACCGCCGAAACGGGCCACCTCGCGGAGCAGGCGGGAGGCGATGAACGAGTGGGAGGAACTGGTGGGGATGAACACGGTCTCCACCCCGGAGAGCTGCCGGTTCATCTGGGCCATCTGCAGCTCGTTCTCGAAGTCCGACACCGCCCGCAGGCCCTTCACGATGGCCGAGGCCCCGACCTCCCGGGCGACGTTGACGACCAGGGTGCTGACCGATTCGGTCCGCACTCCGGGCAGGTGGCCGAGGACCTCCTCCATCATCTCCCGGCGTTCTTCCAGGCTGAACAGCGGGGTGCTCTTTTGGGGGTTCCGGACCACGGCCACCACGACCTCGTCGAACAGGCGTGCCGCCCGCTCGACCACCTCCAGGTGGCCGTTGTGGAAGGGATCGAACGAGCCGGGGAGGAGGGCGACCCTCACGAGACGGTCGCCGGCGCGGCGGTGCGGGCGGGAGGGGTTGCGGGAGCTGCGGGGGTCATACGGGCCACGGTGACGAGCGTACCGCCGTAGCGGCGGGCTCTATGGAGCACCCAGCCGGCCGGGACGTCCACGTCGGCGTCGGCGGCGGACTCCAAGACGGCGACGTCGGCCTGCAGGGAGCCGAGCAGGGTGGCCCAATCGGCAAAGGCGTACGGGGGGTCGCAGAGGGCGATGTCGACCTTCGGCGCCCGGCTCAGCCACCCGGGCAACTCGGCCCGGACCACCGACACCCGGCGATCGGCCAGGCCGGCGGCGGCCAGGTTGGCCCGGGCGGCCTCCAGGGCGGCGGTGTCGTGGTCGACGAAGGTGACCTCGACGGCCCCCCGGGACAGCGCCTCGGCTCCCAGGGCGCCGCTGCCGCAGAACAGGTCCATGACGGTGGCTCCGTCCACGCCGCCCATGGAGCCCAAGATGTCGAAGATGGATTCGCGGACCCGGTCGGAGGTGGGCCGGACGCCGGCGGGCAGCCGGGCCGGGAGCTTCCGCCCCCGGCTGGACCCGCCGATCACGCGCACGCTTTCACCGTACCCTCGACGGACCGCCGATCGGACGATGCCCTGCGGTCACCGCCGGACGGAGGGGGCAGGTCCATGTTTTCTCAAGCCACCGGCGCAACTATGTGAGCGCATCCGCTCTAAAAGTTGCGCCGGTGACCGGCGAGAGAACATGGTCTCCCCTCTCTCGAGCCGGCCGCCCGGGCCGGCCCATCTAGCTC
>CAYVPF010000098.1:0-8274 GCA_964453355.1 uncultured Acidimicrobiaceae bacterium
GCGCTACGGCGCGCTCGCGCTTATCGCCGGTACCGCCAGCGTCACCGCCCTGGCTCCGGCCGGCCTCTGGGTGGAGGGGGCCGCCATCCGGCTGGAGCGCGAGGAGGCGTTCGTCGGTCACTGGCTGGCCCTGGTCGACCCGGTCCTCCCCGTCATCACCCGGCTGCCGCTGGTGAAGGAGCTGGGGCTGCGGACCAACGTGGCCCACCCGGACCGGGCCACCCAGGCCCAGTTCCTGGCCGCGGCCCGAGCCCTCGGCCAGGCCAAGGGCTATGCGGCGTGCGACCGGGCCGCCGTCGACCACCGGTTCGAAGCGGCGGCCGACGTCCACCCGGACATGCCGGTCACCGTGGCCTTCGGCGACGCCGACCGCAACCTGCCGCCCGAGTCCAGCCAGAACCGGTCGTTGCTGCCGGCCCACGCCCGGTGGGTGTCGGTGGCCGACTGCGGCCACGCCATGTCCTGGGACCAGCCGGAAGCCTGCCTGCGACTGATCGCCGAGACGACCGGTCGGGCCTAACCCCCGGAGGCGTCCTCCACCCGGGTCTTGCCGGCGGAGATGAACGGCATCATGCCCCGGAGCTCGGCCCCGACCTTCTCGATGGGGTGGGCCTTGCCCTCCTCCTGCAGCCGGTGGTACTCGGGCAGGCCGGCCTGGTTCTCGGCGATCCACTCGTCGGCGAACGTGCCGTCCTGGATGTCGGACAGGACCTTGCGCATCCGGTCCCGGACGCCGTCGTCGATGAGCACCGGGCCGCGGGTCATGTCACCGTACTCGGCGGTGGTCGAGATGGAGTACCGCATGCCGGCGATGCCCTGCTCGTACATCAGGTCCACGATCAGCTTCAGCTCGTGCAGGCACTCGAAGTAGGCCGACTCCGGCTGGTAGCCGGCCTCGACCAGGGTGTCGAAGCCGGCCTTCACGAGGGAGGTCACGCCGCCACACAGGACGGCCTGCTCGCCGAACAGGTCGGTATCGGTCTCCTCCTTGAACGTGGTGTCCAGCACCCCGGCCCGGGTGGCCCCGAGGGCATGGGCGTAGGACAGGGCCAGGTCGTGGGCCTTGCCGCTGGCGTCCTGCTCGACGGCGATCAGCGACGGCACCCCGCCGCCCTCGGTGTAGGTCCGCCGGACCAGGTGGCCGGGGCTCTTCGGGGCCACCATGGCCACGTCCACGCCGGCCGGGGCCACGATCTGGCCGTAGCGGACGTTGAAGCCGTGGGCGAAGAACAGGGCGTCACCCGGCTTCAGGTTGGGGGCGACGTGCTCGTCGTAGACCGCCTTCTGGTCGGTGTCGGGGAGCAGGATCATGATGACGTCGGCCTCGGCGGCGGCGTCGGGGATGGACAGCACCCGCAGACCGGCCTCCTCGGCCTTCTTCTTGGAGCCGGATCCTTCCCGCAAGCCCACCCGGACGTCCACCCCGGACTCCGACAGGTTGAGGGCGTGGGCGTGCCCCTGGGAGCCGTAGCCCAAGATGGCGACCTTGCGCCCCTGGATCAGGCCGGGGTCGGCGTCGGACTCGTAGTACAGCGTGGCCATGGTGTCTCCGTTGTCTCGTTGTTGTCTGTCGTGTACTCGATCGGGTCAGCCGGCCCGGACCGGACGCAGGGTCCGGCTGGGTCGGCGCTCCAGCTTAGGCAGGGCGACCCGCCCGGTCCGCTGGAGCTCGATCACGTTGTAGGTGTCGAGGAGCCCCTCGAAGTCGTCGATCTTCTCCGGCCGGCCGGCCAGCATCACCGACAGCCGGTCCGAGCCGACGTCCACCACCTCGCCGCCGAACACCCCGACCAGCTGGATGACCTGCGACCGCTCCGTCGGGCCGGCGGCCACGGTGGCGATCAGCAGCTCCCGCTGGACGGCGTCGGCCGGGGCCAGCTGGGAGATGGCCACCACGTTGACCAGCTTGTCCAGCTGCTGGATCACCTGCTCCAGCGGGGCCGACTCGACGTCCACGACGATGGTGATGCGGCTGAACCGCTCGTCTTCATCCGTCGGGGCGACGGCCAGGGAGAAGATGTTGAACCCGCGCCGGGAGAACAGCCCGGCCACCCGGGCCAGCACGCCGGCCTTGTTCTCGACCAGCACCGACAGGACATGCTCCCCCTTCATCGACCCGCCTCCTGCTGGCTCGGGTGGACGACGATGGCGTCGTTGGAGGCACCGGCCGGCACCATCGGGAACACCTTCTCGAAGGCGTCGGTCCGGAAGTCGACCACCACCGGCCGGTCGTCGATGCTGTTGGCCTTCTCGATGGCCGGGGCCACCTCCTCCGGCGACTCGGCCCGGAGGCCGACGCAGCCCATGGCCTCGGCCCACTTCACGTAGTCCGGCAGGTCCGGCGACAGGTACACCTCCGAGTACCGCTCCTCGTAGAACATCTCCTGCCACTGCCGCACCATGCCCAGGTAGGCGTTGTTCAAGATGGCGATCTTCACCGGGATCTTCTCCGCCGTGGCCGTCACCAGCTCCTGGGCGGTCATCTGGAAGCAACCGTCCCCGTCGATCCCCCACACCGTCCGGTCCGGTCGACCGACCTTGGCGCCGATGGCCGCGGGCACCGAGAACCCCATGGTGCCGGCCCCGCCGGAGTTCACCCAGGTGTACGGGTGGTCGAACCGCCAGTACTGCGACGCCCACATCTGGTGCTGGCCGACCCCGGAAGCGACGATGGTGTCCTCCGGGGACAGGTCCCGCAGGGTCTCCACCACCATCTCCGGCTTGATCGGGCCGCCGTCGGCGGCCGGGTCGTAGTGCAGCGGGAACTGCTGCTGCCAGCGGTGCAGCTGGTCCCACCACGGTGCCAGCTCCGGTCGGGTACCCCCGGCGGCGGCCACCTCCGAAAGTTCCGGACCACCGGCCAGGGCGGCCAAGAGCTCCTCGATGACCAGGCGGCAGTCCCCGGCGATGCCGACGTCGGGCCGGCGCACCTTGCCGAGCTCGGCCGGGTCGATGTCGACGTGGATCACCTTGGCCTCGGGGGCGAAGGCGGCCACGTTGCCGGTGACCCGGTCGTCGAACCGGGAGCCGAGGGCGATGAGCAGGTCGGACCGCTGCAAGGCGGTCACTGCGGTGTAGTTGCCGTGCATGCCCGGCATGCCGAGGCACAGCGGGTGCGAGTCCGGGAACGCCCCCCGGGCCATCAAGGTGGTGACCACCGGGATGCCGGTGCGCTCGGCCAGGGCCCGCAAGGCGTCGGCGGCCCGGGCCTTCAAGATGCCGCCGCCGGCGTAGATGACCGGACGCTCGGCCGCCCGGATCAGGTCGGCGGCCTGCCGGATCAGCGCCGGGTCGCCGTCGGTCACCGGGTGGTACCCGGGCAGGTCCAGGTCGTCGACCGATTCCGGCCAGTACCAGTCCATGGTGGCGTTGGACACGTCCTTCGGCACGTCGATCAGCACCGGGCCGGGCCGGCCGGTGGTGGCCACGTGGAAGGCGGCGGCCACCGTCCGGGGGATGTCGGCGGCGTCCTTGATCAGCCAGTTGTGCTTGGTGATCCCCATGGTCACACCGGTGATGTCGCACTCCTGGAAGGCGTCGGTGCCGATGGCCCCGGTGGCCACCTGACCGGACACCACCACCAGCGGGGTGGAGTCCATGTAGGCGTTGGACAGCGGGGTGACGATGTTGGTGGCCCCCGGGCCGCTGGTCACGATGGCCACGCCGGGCCGGCCGGTGACCATGGCGTACCCCTCGGCCATGTGCCCGGCGCCCTGTTCGTGGCGGACCAGGACGTGCCGGATGGACGAGTCCAGGATCGGGTCGTACACCGGCAGGATGGCCCCGCCGGGGAGGCCGAACATGACCTCCACCCGCTGCATCTCCAAGCTCTTGATCAGGGCCTGGGCCCCGGTCAGCTTCTCTGCGGTCATCGTCGGGCCTTTCGTGAAAGCGGTCAGAAATTGAAACGACCTCCCCTTGGGGAGGTCGGCAGGTAGCACGGCGGTCTGTGCCGTGCTACGAGATCAGTACCAGGGTGCTGGCGGTGGTCACGCCGCCATTCTGCCATGCCGCGGCCCCGGCCACAACCCCCTATCCCGACCGGTAGGCCCGGCCGGTGGCGTCGGTGGCCACGCAGCCCCCGGCCACGCAGGACACCGACGTCAGGGCCGACGTGGCCACCTTCTCCGGGGCCGACCAGGCGGACCCGTTCCACCGGTAGGCGTGGCCGTCGGCGCCGACGGCCACGCAGGTGGTGGCCGACGGGCAGGACACCGCCGTCAGCCCCTGCCGGGTGGACCCGATGTCGGCGCCGCCGTCGGTCATCACCGTCACCGGGGCCGACCAGGCCGACCCGTTCCAGGTCAGGGCGTGCCCGCCGGTGTCCACGGCCATGCAGAACGTGGCGGCCGGGCACGACACGGCGTCCACCTGCCCCGACGGATCTGTGCCCTGCGGCTGCGTCCAGGACTGCCCGTTCCACATCGACGGGCTCCCCTCGGCGGCCACGCAGAAGGTGGGGGTGGCGCAGGAGATGCCGTCGGCCGCCCCCCACGCCCCCGCGCTCTTGGACCAGGAGGCACCGTCGTAGCGGTACGAGTCCCCGATGCCGTCGATGGCCATGCAGAACGTGGGGTCGGCGCAGCCCACGGCGTCCAGCCCCTGGTTGGCGCTGACCGCCACCGGGGCCGACCAGGCGGCGCCGTTCCAGCTGGCGGCCTGGCCGCCGTCCCCGACGGCCACACAGGACGTGGCGGCCGGACAGGCGATCGACAGCGTGCCGGACAGCCCCAGCCCGACCGGGGCCGACCAGGTGGACCCGGCCAGCTGGTAGGCCGAGGTCCCGGCCACGGCCATGCAGGCGCCGGCGGCCCAGCAGGCCACCTGGTCGACGGCGGTGCCGGCCGCCACGGTGACGGGGGCCGACCAGGCCGTGGGGGCCACGGTGGTGGTCGAGCCGGCCGCCGAGGTGGTGGTGGTCGACGCGGGCGGCGGTGCAGCCGACGTGCAGGCGCCGAGAGCCCCGCCGCCGGCCAGCAGCGCCGCCGCGGCCAGCAGCGGTCGCCAGCGTCCGGTCCAGCCTACGGAGCTACGGCTCAGTGATGGCCCCCCGGTCGGCGCCGGTGACCAGCCGGGCGTACTTGGCGAGGACCCCGGTGGTGTAGGCGGGCTGGAACGGCTTCAGGGCGGCCCGACGCTGGTCCAGCTCGGCCTCGTCCACCAGGAGGTCGATGCGGTGGGTGGTGGTGTCGATGACGATGCGGTCGCCGTCGGCCACCAGGGCGATGGGGCCGCCGTCGACGGCTTCGGGGGCGACGTGGCCGACGCAGAACCCGTGGGTGCCGCCGGAGAACCGGCCGTCGGTGATGAGGGCGCAGTCGCCGCCCCGGCCGGCCCCCTTCATGGCGCCGGTGACGGCCAGCATCTCCCGCATACCGGGACCACCCTTGGGGCCCTCGTAGCGGATGACCAGGATGGTCCCGGGCTCGATGGAGCCGGCCAGGATGGCCTCCATGGCGGCCGGCTCGCCGTCGAACACCCGGGCGGTCCCGTCGAAGGTGGGCTGGTCGATGCCGGCCACCTTGACCACCGAGCCCTTGGGGGCCAGCGACCCGGTCAGGATGGCCAGGCCACCGGTGGTGTGGATGGGGTCGGTGAGGGGGTGAACCACCACGCCGTCGGGGGCCGGCGGGTCGAGGGCGGCCAGGTTCTCGGCCACGGTCCGGCCGGTGACGGTGAGGCAGTCGCCGTGCAGCAGGCCGGCGTCCAGGAGCTCGCGCATGATGACCGGGATGCCGCCGATGCGGTCGACGTCGACCATGTGGAACCGGCCGTGCGGCTTGGTGTCGGCCAGGTGCGGCACCCGGGCGGCCACCCGGTTGAAATCGTCCAGCTCCAGCGGCACCCGGGCCTCGTGGGCGATGGCCATCAGGTGCAGCACGGCGTTGGTGGACCCGCCGGTGGCCATGACCACGGCGATGGCGTTCTCGAACGCCTGCCTGGTCATGATCTGCCGGGGCCGGATGCCGGCCCGGACCAGGTCCACCACGGCCTGGCCGGAGGCGTAGGCGTAGTCGTCCCGCCGTCGGTCCACGGCCGCCGGGCTGGCGCTGCCGGGCAGGGACATGCCGATGGCTTCGCCGACCGACGCCATGGTGTTGGCGGTGAACATGCCGGCGCAGGACCCCTCGGTGGGGCAGGCGTTGTGCTCGATGAGGCTGAGCTCCTCGTCGGTGAGGGCGTCGACGGCATGGGCGCCGACGGCCTCGAACACGCTCACGATGTCGATGGCCCGGTCGCGGACCCGGCCGGGCAGGATGGAGCCGCCGTACAGGAACACCGCCGGCAGGTTGATGCGGGCCGCCGCCATCAGCATGCCGGGCAACGACTTGTCGCAGCCGGCGAACGTGACCAGGGCGTCGAACCGCTCGGCGTGCATCACCGTCTCCACCGAGTCGGCGATGACCTCCCGGCTGACCAGGGAGGCCCGCATGCCCTCGTGGCCCATGGAGATGCCGTCGGACACGGCGATGGTGACGAACTCGAACGGGAACCCCCCGGCGGCCGTCACCCCCAGCTTGGCCCGCTTGGCCAGCCGGTCCAGCGGCAGGTTGCAGGGGGTGACCTCGTTCCAGCTGGACGCCACGCCCACCTGGGGCTTGTCCCAGTCGGCGTCGGTCATCCCGACGGCTCGGAGCATGGCCCGGGCCGGGGCCTTGGCGGGGCCGTCGGTGACTTCGTAGCTCCGGGGCTTCATGCCCGGGCGCTCCGCCGCCACGCTGGGCGACGGCGCCTCGGGGGGGAACGGTGCCTGGTCGGTCATGGGCGAAAGCGTAGACGGCCGGCCGCGCAGCCGGACCTGAAGGCTCAGCTCCGGAGCCGGTCCAGCTCCGCGGCCACCGCCTTGCCGTTGGCCTGCCCGGCCGTCGCCTTCATGACCTTCCCGGTGAAGAACCCGCCGAGCTTGACCTCGCCGTCGCGGAACCGGGCCCACTCGTCCGGGTTGGCGTCGACCACCTGACGGACCACGTCGGCCAGGGAGTCGTCGGACATGGCCTCGAACCCCTTGTCCCGGGCGATGGCCGCCGGGTCGCCACCACCGGCCGCCAGCAGGTCGGCCAGCACGTCCTTGGCCTGGGTGGCCGACAGCTTGCCGCCGGCCTCCATGGCCAGCAGGGCGGCGAACGCCGCCGGGTCGAGGGTCCGACCGGCCGCCACGTCGGCGGCCACCTCGTTGGCCGCCCGGGCCAGGGCCAGGGCGGCGGGCGCACCGGCGTCGACGGCCGCCACCACCAGGTCGTCGAGACCCTGGTCGACGGCGGACAGCACCTGCTCGCCCTGGGCCGCCGTCGGCTCACCGCCGAGGAGGTCGACCAGCCGGGACCGCCGGGCGGCCGGCAGCAGGCCGATCGATCCGGCCACCCGCGCCCGCCACTGGTCGTCGGGGACCACCGGCACCAGGTCGGGCTCGGGGAAGTACCGGTAGTCGTAGGCCTCTTCCTTGGACCGCATGGTCCGGGTCTGGCCGGCGTCCTCGTCCCAGTGCCGGGTCTCCTGCACCACGGCCTGGCCGGCCTCGATCAGGGCCACCTGCCGGGCCGCCTCGTACTCGATGGCCCGGGCCACCGACCGGAGGGAGTTGAGGTTCTTGATCTCGCACCGCTTGCCGAAGGCCTCACCGGGCCGGCGGACGGACACGTTGGCGTCCACCCGCATGGACCCCTCCTCCATCCGGCCGTCGGAGGCCCCGGTGGCCACCAGGACGGCCCGCAGCTCGGCGGCGTAGGCCCGGGCTTCGGCGGCCGACCGCATGTCGGGCTCGCTGACGATCTCGACCAGGGGGACGCCGGACCGGTTGTAGTCGACCAGGGAGTGGTCGGCCGAGTGGATGCGGCCACCGGCGCCGACGTGGGTGGTCTTGCCGGTGTCCTCCTCCAGGTGCGCCCGGGTGACCCCCACCAGGGTGCCGCCGGGCAGCTGCAGGGTGCCGCCGACGTTGATGGGCTCGTCGTACTGGCTGACCTGGTAGTCCTTGGGCATGTCCGGATAGAAGTAGTTCTTCCGGTGGAAGCTGGACGGCCGGATGTCGCAACCGAGGGCCGTGCCGATGCGCATGGCCAGCTCCACCGCCTGCTCGTTCAGGACCGGCAGCGACCCGGGCAGGCCGAGGCAGACCGGGCAGACGTTGGTGTTCGGCTCCTCCCCGAACACGTTGCGGCAGCCGCAGAACAGCTTGGTGTCGGTCTTCAGCTCGCAGTGGACCTCCAGGCCGATGACCATCTCCCACTCACTCATCGGGCCGCCTCCGTGCCTGCTACCCCGCCTGGGGCCCCA
>CAYVPF010000098.1:8374-9884 GCA_964453355.1 uncultured Acidimicrobiaceae bacterium
CAGGCTCCTCCGATGCGTGGGGCCCCAACCCCACGCCGGCCGTGGGCGCGGCAGCTTCGATGGCGGCGGCCACCTTGAACAGGGTCGGCTCGGCCAGGGCCGGGGCCAGGATCTGGACGCCGACCGGCAGGCCGTCGTCGCCGGTGCCGAACGGCACGCTGATGGCCGGGTGGCCGGCCAGGTTGGACGGGATGGTGCAGACGTCGGACAGGTACATGGCCATGGGGTCGTCGACGCGGTCGCCGAGGGGGAAGGCGGTGGAAGGGGCGGTGGCGCCGAGCAGCACGTCGACCTGCTGGTAGGCGCGGTCGAAGGCCCGGATGACCAGGGTGCGGACCCGCTGGGCCTGGCCGTAGTAGGCGTCGTAGTACCCGGCGGACAGGGCGTAGGTGCCGAGCATGATCCGTCGCTTGACCTCGGCCCCGAACCCGGCGGTGCGGGTGGCGGTGTTCATGGCGGTGACGTCGGCCGCGGGCACCCGGAGGCCGAAGCGGACACCGTCGTACCGGGCCAGGTTGGACGAGGCCTCGGCCGGGGCGAGGAGGTAGTAGGCGGACAGGCCGTAGCGGAGCTCCGGCACGGCCAGGTCCACCACCGTGGCCCCGGCGGCGGCCAGGGCGTCGGCGGCCTGGCGGACCCGCTTGGCCACGTCCGGGGCCACGCCGTCGACCAGCTCGGCACACACCCCGACCCGGAGGCCGGACAGGCCGGCATCGGCGTCGACCAGGCCGGGCGGGGCCGGGCGGTCCAGGGAGGTGCTGTCGCAGGGGTCGTGGCCGGCGATGGCGGCGAGCAGCAGGGCGGCGTCGGCCACCGAGGTGGCGAACGGGCCGATCTGGTCCAAGGAGCTGGCGAAGGCCACCAGGCCGTACCGGGACACGGTGCCGTAGGTGGGCTTCATCCCGACAACCCCACAGAAGGCGGCGGGCTGCCGGATGGACCCGCCGGTGTCCGACCCGAGGGCCAGCGGGACGAAGCCGGCGGCCACGGCGGCGGCCGAGCCGCCGGAGGAGCCGCCGGGCACCCGGCTGGTGTCCCGGGGGTTCCTGGTGGGGCCGAAGGCGGAGTTCTCGGTGGAGGACCCCATGGCGAACTCGTCCAGGTTGGTCTTGCCGACCACCACCGCCCCGGCGGCCCGCAGGCGGTCGACCACGGTGGCGTCGTACGGCGGCCGCCAGCCGTCGAGGATGCGGGAGCCACAGGTGGTGGGCACCCCCTTGGTGCACAGGTTGTCCTTCAGGGCCACCGGCACCCCGGCGAGGGGGCCGGGGTCCTCCCCGGCGGCCACCCGCTCGTCCACCCGGTCGGCGGCCGCCAGGGCGTCGTCGGCGGTGACCAGCAAGAAGGCGTGGACGTCGCCGTCGCCGGCCGCCACGGCGGCCAGGGAGGACTCCACCACCGACCGGGCCGACCGCCGGCCGGAGCGGACGTCGTCGGCGATGGCCTGGGCGCTCATGGGGCCTCCCCCAGGATGCGGGGCACCCGGAACCGGTGGTCCTCCACCTCGGGG
>CAYVPF010000099.1:0-9838 GCA_964453355.1 uncultured Acidimicrobiaceae bacterium
TGGGCGTCGCCGAGCACCTCGGCGGCCAGACGGGACCGGCCGGCGCGGTCGGCCAGCGGCAGCCGGTCCACCACGTCCAGGACCCCGGACAGGCGGCCAGCGGGGTCGTCCAACCGCCGCCACTGTCCGGTGGCCCGCAGCCGGGACAACCATCCCCCGAGCTCCGGTCGGCGGCCGACCGCCGGGTGCGACCGCAGCCCGTCCCACAGCACGGCCTCCCGGTCCTGCCGCGCGGTCCGTTCCCCCGGGCGGTTCCGGAGGGGGCCGACGACCGCCGACACCACCTCGGCCAGCGACGACCCGACCCGAGTCCGCAAGAGGTCGTCCAGGCGGTCCAGTTCGATCCGGACGGTCCGGCCCCGGCTGCGGGTGCCGACCAGCCGGTCCACCGCCACCCGCTGGTCGTCGGTGAGCGCCCCCAGATGGACGGCCGCCCCGGCGACCCGGCCCCCGGTCACCTCCAGCCGTCGGTGGGCCGCCGCCCACAGCGGGGTGAGGCGGCGGTCGGCCAGGACGGCGGCCAGGGGGTCAGCCGGCTCGGTCGCCATCGTCCGGTGCCGGCGACGGACCCTCCAACCGCGGGCCGTCGTCGAGGGTTCCCCAGCCGGCCGGGGAACCGGTCCGGCCGTCCAGCCACGGGTCGTCCTCCCGGCGCACCCGGCCATCCCAGACGAACCGCAGGGCGGTGACCCCGGGGTGGCCGGGTAGGCGCTCCAGGTGGTAAATGGCCACGGCCGGCACCTCGGGGTAACAGCCCCACTCGGCGTAGTTGGTCAGCACCACGTCGAGGTCCAGGTCGACCAGCATGCCCATGCAGTCGCCCCGCTGGCTGTCGTCGATGCCGGCGAACGCCTCGTCGAGCATGAGCAGGTGGGGGGCGTCGGGCCGGGCCGAGGCGTAGTAGGCGGCGGTGGCCGCGAACAGGGGCTGGTGGGCCAGCTTGGCCTGCTCGCCCCCGGAGCCGGTGCCCTGGGTACGGGCGGTCAGCCGGGTCTCCTGCCCGTCGGCCCGTCGGTGGACGACGAACCGGCGCCACCGCCGGTAGTCGAGGGCGGTCGCCAGCCGCTCCACCATGTCGGCCCCCTCGCCGTCGTCCCGGGCCGCCCGGACCCGGTCGGCCAGGAAGGCGGCCAGGGCGGCCCGCTCGGGCTGGTCGAGGAGATGGACCTCGTGCCGGAGGAGGCGGACCGCCTGCTCGGCGGCCGGACCGGCGTCGGCGGCCACCTCCCAGGACATCTGCAGGCTGACGCCGCTGCGGGTGGGGTGGGCGGCCAGCTGCTCGTTCATCCGCTGGACCAGTGACTGGGCGGCGTGGACCCGCTCGCCCAGGTGTGTGCCGACCTCGGCGAGCAGGTGCCGTTCGATCAGCTCCCGCTCCTCGGCCGACAGCATCTCCCGCCGGCGCGCCACCTGCGTGTCGAGAGCCGACGACAGCTCCCCGATGCCCACGACGGCGCCGTTGAGGGTGGCGTAGCAGACCTCGATGCCGTCGCTGGCGTCGAGGTAGGGATCGAAGTCGGCGCCCAGCTGGGACCGCAGCGCGGTCATGCCGTTGTGGAACCGGTTGCTCACCGAGTCCTGCTCCGGCTGGTCCACCCGCACCTCCCGCAACCGCTCGAAGGCCGACCGGGCGAAGGCCAGACCGGCGGTCACCTGGGTGAGGTCCCGATCGGGGTCGACCGGGCCGAGGGCCAGGGCGGCCAGCTCGGTGGCGGCCAGCCGCGCCAGGGCGGCGAGGGCGCCGGCCCGCTCCTGCTCCCGCTTCCGCCGCTCCTCCTCGGTGGTCTCCAGGCGGGTGCCGGCCGCCTGGAGGCGGTCCCGGGCATCGTCCCGTTCCCCGTCCAGCCGTTGACGGTCGACCCTCGCCTCGTCGAGGACGGCGGTCAGCGAGCGGTGCCGGGCCATGACCGCCTCGGCGTCGGCTCCCGACGTCCGGCGCAGCTCGTCCGCCTCCCCCCGGGCCTGGACGGCCACCGTCCGGGCGTCGGCCGCCTGGGTGGCCGAGCCGGCGGCCCCCTGTTCGGCGGCGGCGGCCCGCTCCCCGGCCTCGTCGGCGGCCGATCGGGTGTCCAGGGCGGCCCGGGCGGCGGCCACCAGCTCCGCCAGGGCCGTCCGGTAGGCCGTCAGGGCGTCGACCGCGTCGTCCACCTCGGCGGCCGGGCAGCCGGCCCCGTCCTCGGCCCGGACCAGGGCGTCGATGGTCCCCTGACCGGCCCGTCGGGCGGCGACCAGCCGTTCGGCGGCGGCCGACCGCTCCTCCCGGGCCACCACCGTGGCGTCGGCCGCCTTGCCGGCGTCCCGATGGGCGTCCCGCAGCCCATCGGCCGACGGCCAGGCCGCCTCGGCCCGCTCCAGCCGCTGCAGCTCGGCCACCAGCTCGCCGTCCCGGGCGGTCAGCTCGTCCAGTGCCCGGCCGACCGTCGCCAGCTCGTCGGCCAGGGCAGCCAACCGGCGGCGGCGGGCGGCGGCCCGGGCGGCCGCCCCGACGTGCTCGGCCGTCGCCTTCGACCACCGTCCGCCGAGCGGGCCCACGGACCACCGGCCGTCGGTGGCCAAGACCGTCCCGCTCCGCCCGATGGCGGCCAGGGCCCGACGCACCGCCGGTTCCCCCACCGGCGCCCCGGCCGCCGGCACCAGGCCCGCCACTCCGGGCCACCCGGCCTCGGCGCTCGGGCCGGCACCGGAGTGGTCGCCGCCGTCACCGTCGTCACCGCCGGCGATCCAGGTGTCCAACGTCTAGGGGTCGAGGAGGTCCCCGTCCGGGGCCACCAGGGCGTCGAGGAGCCCGGAGGCCTCCAGGCCGGCCTCCAGGCCGGCCCGTTCGGTGTCGGCGAGCCCGCCGGCGAAGTCGACGCAGGCCCACAAGGGGGCGTGGCCGGCCGGCCGGTGGGCCGGGCGGCCGGGACGGGACGGCGGCGGCACGTCGACCTCGGCCTCCACCCGGCGCCGGTCCTCCTCCAGCTCACCCCGGCGGTCGTCGTGGCGGCGGCGGTCAGCGGCCAGCTGCAGTCGCCGCTCGGTGGTGGCCGCCCGGGCCGGGGCCAGCAGCGGGCCGGCCGCCGGCCGGCCACCGGCCAGCACCTCGTCGACCACCCGCTCCGCCAGGTCGGGCACCGTCGGGTCCGCTTCGGCCAGTCCCCACTCCCCCGCCCACCGGTCCACCCCGTCGGCCAGGGCGGCGGCGGCGGCCTCCCGGGCGGCCTCGGCGGCCAACTGCTGCTCCTCGGCGGCCACCAGATCGGCGTCGGCGTCGGCGTCGGCCCGCTCGGCCTCCCGTATCCGGAAGCGGGCGGCTTCGGCGGCAACGGCGGCGGCCCGAACGGCCCGTAGCGACTCCAGGCGGCGGTCGGCGGCTCCGGCCAGGGCCGTCCGGGCCCGCTCCGGCTCGGCCACCAGCTGGTCCCCGTGCAGCCGGTGCGGCTCGCCGACCCCGGCCCGGTCGGCCACCCCCAGGGCGGCGGCCGCCCGGTCGTCCCGTGCGGCCTCCCGATCGACGGCCTTCCGGGCCGCGGCCGCCGCCTGATCGAGGGCCCGGTCCGCCGAACCCCGGTCGGTGGCGGCCCGGTCGGACAGGACGGTGGCGTGGATTTCGGCCTCGGCGGCCCGCTCCTCGACCTGCCGGAGGGCCTGCACCTTGGACAGATCGAGTCCCTGCAACTGGCCGGTCGTCCGTTCGATCGTGCCGGCGAGGCCCACCCGGGCGGCCTCGATGGTCTCGAGGGCAGCGGTGGCGTCGGCGTGCTCGGCCCGCTGCAGTCGCTCGGTCTCGGTGACCTTGTCGAAGTTGGTGTTGGCGGACCGGACGGCGTCGGCCCGCAGGCGGGTCTGTACGGCGGCGTGGGCCCGGTAGTGGTCCAAGAAGGCGTGCAGCTGGGCGGCGGAGGCCTCCAGCCGCTCGATCTCGTTCGTGTCCTCGTCCAGCCGGGCGAAGGCGGACGCCAGCGACTCCATCCGGTGCCGCTCCAGCGGCGGCAGGGCGTCGGCCAGGTACTCCCCGAGCCGGGCCATGTCCAGCTTTTCCGACAATTTGGGCCGACGGAGCTGCAGCAGCAGGTGCAGGAGGGCGTCGTACCGGTCGGGTCCGAGGCCGAACAGGGCGTGGTCCACCGCCGCCCGGTGGTCCCGGGCGGCGTCGGAGGGGACGCTCCGTTCCGGCAGGGCCGCCCGGAACTGCTCCCGGGTGAGCGGCACCCCGCCGGGGGCGAGGTCGAGATCGGCCCCCACCCGGGCCGGGGTGACGGCGAACCAGGTGTCCACCCGCCGGCCAGTCGACCGGACCCCGCGGAGGCCGACGATGCAGGTGACGAACCGGTCGGTCCCGTCGTCGTCCACCTGACCGAACTCGACCCAGCAGTACCCGATCGCCGTGGGCCGGTCGGCGAACTCGATCAGGTTCCAGTACATGGTCTTGGCCTTGGACCCGAACGGGTCCAGCCGTTCGGAGCGGACGTCGCCGTCGAGGACGAACGGCAGCAGGAGCTCGAGCGCCTTGGACTTGCCGGCGGTGTTCTGGCCGCGCAGGATCAGCCGGCCGTCGGCGAACCAGAACTCCTGGTCGTCGTATTCCCAGATGTTCCGGATGCCAGCCCGCAGCGGCCGCATCCGGCCCGGCGCCGGCCGGGGGAGGTGCGGGGCGGTGGGCAGGTGCTCGATGACGGCCATCACGGCGTCTCCACAGGATCGGCGAACGGAAGAGCGTCAACGAACGGGAGAACGTCCGCGAACGGGAGGGAAGCGGGCGACGACGGCCGGACGGCCTCGGCGGCGGCGTACCGGCCGGCCCCGGGCCGGGCCTCCAGCCCGTCCGGGCCCCACCGGGCCAGGCGGCCGGCCACCAGGATGGCCGCCGCCTGCTCGGCCAGGGCCTCGGCGCCCACC
Source organism: uncultured Acidimicrobiaceae bacterium (assembly GCA_964453355.1). Classification (GTDB taxonomy): domain Bacteria; phylum Actinomycetota; class Acidimicrobiia; order Acidimicrobiales; family RAAP-2; genus DASZUK01. The sequence continues at coordinate 4,879 of CAYVPF010000099.1, forward strand.
GCCGAGTCGGTGCCCTGCCGCCAGTAGCCGGCGTACTCGTCGGCCAGGCCCCGGACGAAGGCGGCTACCTGATCGGCGGGCCAGCTCGACGGGTCGCCCCGGCGGGCTCGGGCCCGGAGCTCGTCGCACAGCCGCAGCGCCGTGGTCTCGGGGGCGCCGTAGTCCGGCCACCGCAGGTCCCGGAGCTCGCCGGTCTCGTCGACCGCCACCCAGCCCTCCGCCCGTACCTCGAGGGTCAGGCCCACCCGGTCGGCCAGCATCCGCTCCAGGCGGGACCGTTGGGACCGGAGGTAGTCGAGCTCGTCGGGGGCCAGGTCGTCGTGGTAGACGACCGGCTGCTCCACCAGGGCCCGGGTCACCCGGTGCCGGCGGCGCCGGTTGCGGCCGTCCTCGGTGTCGGGGTACGGCTCGGTCGCCAGCTCGTCGGGCGAGGCCACCAGGGTGGGCGGCTGCGGAGCGGTCGGCAGCAGGGACAGCCGCTCCCGGTCGATCCGGTACAGGGCGTCCCCGGCCGGGTCGCCACGGGCGAACCGCTCTTCGTCACCGTCGGCCCGGTCCAGCACCCCCAGGTCGACGGCGGCCTGGACCGCCTGGATGAACACCCGCCGGTCGGTGGCCGCCTCGCCGTCCCACCCGAGGCCCTCGACGTCCGCGGCCCGGCCGGCCACGTCCTCGAACAACCGGGCCAGGGTGGTCCGCTCGCCGGCATTCTCGGCCGAGGCCAGCACCAGGCAGGTCAGCGCGTACCGGCGGCCGTCGAACGGCCGGCCGCTCCGCGTACGCATCCCCCGGGGCACGTGGCCCGGGCCCGGGAGCTTGGCCAGCCGGACCACCCCCGGCCGGGCGGCGTCCAGCCGATAGCCGAGCTCGTCGGCGAACCACCGGCCGACCTCCCCCCGATGGCGGCGGACCAGCGCCAGGGTGGCGCTGTCCCGGTCGACCATCGGCTCGGCCAGGAGGCCCCGAATGGCCTGGCGGAGCTCCTCGGCGGTGATGGTCATCCGGTCGCCTCCATCCGGGTCGCGGCGGCCACGGCGATCTCCACGACCTGGTCGGCACAGTGCAGCCGGCCGGCGGGGGTGACCACGGTCGCCGGCGGCCCCTCCGGGCCGCCGACCGGCCGGAGGGTGACGGTCACCAGCGGGGTGGCCGCCGTACGGGACCCGTCGGCCGTCGGCCGCGACGTGAGGGCCGCGTCGATCAGGGCGAGGAACTGGCCGAACTCGTCGGGGTCCAGGACCCCGAGGTCGGACAGCCGGGCCGGCGTTCGGGCGGCCAGCCGCTCGGTGGCCAACCGGGCCTGACGGTGCTGGGCCCGCAGGCGGGCCAGACCGGCCGCCTTGGCCGCCGAGTAGTCGGCCGCCCGCCCGATCCGGCCGCCGCCGGTCCGGGTTCCGGACACCCGGAGGCGGGGGGCCACCTCGGCCGGCTCGGCGGCCCAGAAGCTGCGGCCCCGCTCCCGCTCCTCGTCGCCGGCGAGCTCGGCGAAGTGCCGGGCCGGGTACAGCCCGAAGGCCTGGTCCCACAGCAGGTCGGCCCCCTCGGGGGAGGCGACGGCGAACCACCGGGCCAGTTGGGTGAAGTCGGCTTCCCGGGTGACCCGCCGGAGGTGCCGCTCGTGCAGCCGGCCGATGGCGACCAGGATGCGGTTGAGGGCATCGATCATGGCCGACCGCAGCGAGTCGACGATGGGCTCGTCGCGGTCCTGGCGGACGAACCAGGCCCGCACCCCCGACCACCGGGCCGTGAAGGTCCGCTGGATCCCGTCGTCCTCGCCGTCCCGGACCGGCGCGGCGTCGGCTCCCGCCGCCAGGGCGATCAGCTCGGGGATGTCCGGGTCCAGCTCGGCGACGGCGGCGGCGATCCGCGGGGCGGCGTCGGCCAGCCGGGCGACGAACTCGTCCAGGTAGGTGAAGACGGCCCGCTTGTAGGCGACGAAGGACTCGTCGTCGACGGTGATGGCCGTCGTCTCGACGGCCAGGTCGTTCATGTACCGGGCGGCGTTATCGGCCAGCTCGGTGAAGGTGCCGAACAGGTCCACCAGCGACCGGTACAGGCGGCCCCCGTCCGGCGCGCCGCCGGTCGCCTCCGCCCGGACGGCGGCCAGCCGCTCGATGATCCCCGGGAGCAGGACGCCGGAGAGCCGGCCGCTGTCGAGGCCGGCCCGGCGCACGGCCCGCACCCCCTGGTGGGCCGCCACCCCGGCCTCGGTGAGCTGGTACAAGAACCGCTTGGCGTAGAACTGGTCCAGGGTCTCCGGCGCGGCGGTGTCGTAGAACCGCTGCACGTTGCCCCACCGCTCCAACGCCTCCAGGGCCTCGGCCACCGCCTGCTCGCCGGCCTCCGGCAGCTCCCGGGCCACCTCGGCCGGCCGCAGCTGGAGGGTGAACCGCTCCTTGGCGGCCATGAGGGCGTCCACCACCGGCACGTACAGCCACGCCTTCTCGGCCACGGCGTAGGCGAACACCCGCAACGCGGGATCGGAGGCGGTGACCGGATCGGTCGGGTCCATGGTTCAGTTGTAGCGGATCGCTGTGACACCGTGGTCCCGGGCCGGGGCGGACGGCTGAGGAGCCCAGAGGGGGGAGGGAATTTGCTCAATTCCGACCAATGGAGAATTGCGAAAAGTCCTGGTCGACGTCGTGGGGTTTCGCCGAGACTGGGCGCCGTCGTCCCTGGTCACGGCAATTCGCCGTTGGTTGAACGCGAGCAAATGCCCGAGGTAGGCACCTTCAGGGGAGCGGACGGCCTGGCGACGCGGCTGGCACGGACGGGGCATTGCCCGCGACCTTCCGCCCGGCCGACCGTCGCCGTCCTCCACCGGACCTACCGGATCAAGTGGTCGGGGACGACGGTGACCGGGAACGGGAAGTCGGTCGTGAAGGCGTCATCCCCTTCCACGACCATCTCTTCGGCATAGGCGCCGTCGCCAAGACGGAGGGCGACCAGGGATGGCGCACCGTCCGGCCGGCCGGGGTCGACCATCCAGTAGGCACCGACGCCGTGCTGTTCGTACTGCTGCCGCTTCAGGGTCCGGTCGGTGGCCACGGTGATCGGCGACAGAACCTCGACGACCAGCAAGGGGGTGCCGGTGAACGGATCGTCGAGGTCGACCTGGTCCCGGCGAACGACCATGAGGTCGGGGACGAACACCGTGGTCGGCGAGGCCACCCAGTCGAGGGGGGACAGGAGCACTTCCAGGTGGTCGAGACAGGCCGCATGGTGGACGGCAACAAGCGGCTGGGTTGGCTGGCGACGGTCGTCTTCTTGGACCTGAACGACCGGTCGCCGAAGCTGGACGACGACGAGGCGTTCGCCCTGGTGTGGCAGGTGGCCGACGGCCTGGACGACGTCGAGGAGATCGCCCGCCGGTTACGGACCTGACCACGCTGCGGTTGCTGGAGCCACCTTTCCACCCACGCCAATTACCAACTTGCTCCCAATCATTCCCAGATTGGGAGAAACTCCGAAGGAAGGGCCTAAACTCCCAATCTGGGAACAATTGGGAGCAAGTTGGGAGATCGGAATGAAGGTACCCGAGAGCCCACCGGGACTGTCCGAGCTGATGGACGTGCTCGACGACCAGGCCAGGGCCATCTCCCTATTGGCGGCCGGGCGGCCGGTGGACGCCAAGGGCCGATATCTCCACTGGGACGAGATGCGCAATCGAACGCCCCCCGGGAGACAGACGCACCGGGAATGGTGGCTGGCGACGCGGCTGGCACGGACGGGCATCGCCCGGGACCTTCCGCTCCTGGCCACCGACGGCAGCCCGTTCAAGCTGTGCAACATCGACGCCATCCAGGAGATGGTGCACCGGATCGACCAGCAGGCGGGCGGGCAGATCGCTGCGGACGAGCTGGTGACGAACCTCCGGTCGAGCGATCGGTACCTGGTGAGCTCGCTGGTGGAGGAGGCCATCACGTCGAGCCAGTTGGAGGGCGCGAGCACGACCCGGCGGGTGGCAAAGGAGCTGCTGACCACCGGGAGGAGGCCCCGGGACCGGAGCGAGCAGATGGTCGTCAACAACTTCCAGGCGATGCTGTTCGCACAGGGCCTTGCGGACCGCCCGCTGACGGTTACGGAAGTACTGGACCTGCACCGGACGGTGACGGATGGGACCCTCGACGACCCGGCCGACGCCGGCCGCCTGCAGGGTCCCGACGACCACCGGATCGCCGTGTATTGGCAGGACGACACCTTGCTGCACCGACCACCCCCCGCCGATGAACTGCCACGGCGCCTGGAGGCGATGTGCCGGTTCGCCAACGGAGAGCTCGGCGGGGGCTTCATCCACCCGGTGGTGCGAGCGATCGTCGTCCACTTCTGGATGGCCTACGACCATCCGTTCGCCGACGGCAACGGCCGAACCGCCCGGGCCCTTTTCTACTGGGCCATGCTCCGGAACGGCTACTGGCTGGCCCAGTACCTGTCGATCTCCAGCATCCTCCGCAAGGCGCCGGCGCAGTATGCACGGTCGTACCTGTACACGGAGACCGACGACAACGACCTTACCTACTTTGTGCTTTACCAGCTGCAGGTGATCGAGCGGGCGATCACCAGCCTCCATGGCTACCTGGCTCGCAAAATGGCCGAGACCCGGGAGATCGAGACTCTCCTGCACGGCTCCCCGCCGCTAAACCATCGGCAGCTCACGGTGATCCAGGACGCTTTGCGGGACCCGGGCGAACCGTTCACCATCGCCGCACAGGCACGCCGACACCGAGTGGTACTCGAGTCCGCTCGGGCCGACCTGCTGGGCCTCGTGAACCTGGGTCTATTGACCAGGCAGCGGGTGGGCAAGAAGTACGTGTTCCGTGCCGTCCCCGACCTGTCGAGCCGCCTTCGCCGGCTGGGCAACGGGCGCTGACCACGACCGGTTGCGGACCTGACCACGGGATTTGACGCTATTTCAAGATAGCGTTGGTCCTGTGACGACGTGGTTCACGGCCGATCTTCA
>CAYVPF010000100.1:0-4413 GCA_964453355.1 uncultured Acidimicrobiaceae bacterium
CCGACGGCCGCCCGCCAAGCCGGCGGCGGCCGCGGTGGCCCGGTGGACCAGCGTCGAGAACCCCTTGGCCAGGACGTCCAGCTGGACCCGCACGCCCCGGCCGGCCCGGGCCGGCTCCCGGTCCCACCCGAGGATGGCGGCCACCAGCGACTTCAGGCGGTCCCACACGCCGACGACGCCGCGGGGCAGCAGGATGATGCCGGCCACCAGCACCACGCCGTAGACGACGGAGGTGTAGTTGGACAGGAACTGGAGCTTGTTGGGGACGAAGACGACGAACAGGGCGCCGATGACGGCGCCCCACACCGAGCCGACACCACCGAGGATGACCATGACGAAGATGCCGATGGCCAGCTGGACGCCGAAGGACTGGCTGGACACCGTGCTCTGCCACCCGGCCAGCAGGATGCCACTGAGGCCACCCAGCAGGGAGCCGACCACGAAGAGGCCGACCTGCACCGGCAGCAACCGGGTGCCGCCGAACCGGGCCACCGTGGGCAGGTCGCGGGCGGCAATGGCCTTGCGGCGCATCGGCGACCGCTCGATGAAGATGACCACCAGCAGGGCCAGCGCCAGGGCGGCCAGCAGCATCCAGAACACCTGCGGGTCTGTGATGAGGGTGACGCCGAAGAAGCTGGGGGGCGGCAGGCCGCCCTGGGTGCCGCTCGGACCGGCGAAGGAGGTCCAGTTGTTGAACACCTGGATACCGATGTCGGTGAGGGCCAGGGTGGCGATGGCGAAGTAGAACTCCTGCACCCGGGACAGCGCCAGGGCCACCACCAGCGAGAAGACGACCACGATCAGCATGCCGAGGAAGAAGCCGGTCCAAAAGCCGTACTTCAGCCCGAAGTAGGCCGACGTGTAGGCGCCCAGGGCCATCATCAGGGTCTGGGAGAAGGCGAACCGGCCGGCCAGGCAGAACACCAGGTAGAACCCGACGGCGGCGATGGACTCGACCAGCCACAGGTTGATGAGGTGCTGGTCGGACGGGTCGGTGACGATGACCTGCATGACCACGATGACCACCACCACGAAGGCCACCAGGGTGGCGTAGTGGTGCTTGCGGTACGGCAGCGGCCACCGGCCCCGCCAGCCGTCGGGCACGGTGCTCACAGCCGGCTGCCGGCCAGGGACCGGAACAGCCCCTGCGGACGGATGATGAGGACCACGACCATCAAGATGAACGGCAGCACGTCGCTGTAGCTGGTGAGCACGTAGTTGCCCACCACCTGCTGGACGATGCCGACCACCAGGCTGCTGACCACCACGCCGCCGAGGCTGCCGAACCCCCCGAACACGGCGGCGGCAAAGGCGGTGATCATCAGGTTGAACCCGAGGTTCTGTGTGACGGCCTGCAGCGGCCCGACCAGCAGGCCGGCCAACCCGGCCAGGGCGGCCGACAGGCCGAAGACCACCATGGACAGGGTGCGCACCCGGATGCCGACCAGCTGGGTCATCTCCCGGTCGCTGGCCATGGCCTGCAGGGTCCGGCCGAACCCGGTGCGGTAGAAGAGGACGCAGAACCCGCCGATCACGACGGCGGCCACGGCGATGACCAGCAGCCGCTGGTCCGAGATGGCCGCCCCGGCGAGGTGCACCACCCCGGGGGCGGCGAACGGGCTCGGCATGTCCTTCGGGGTGGTGCCCTGCCACACCCCGAGCAGCGCCCGGATGGCGATGGCGACGCCCAGGGTGGACAGCACCACGGTGATCGGCGACGCCTTGCGCAGCGGGGCGTACGCCACCCGCTCCAGGGCCACCCCGGCGCCGAACATCATGGCCAGCACCAGCACGTAGGCCAGGGCCGTGCCCAGGTCCAGGTCGGTGAGGGCCCAGATGCCGAAGTAGGCCCCGGTGGTCACCAGGTCGCCGTGGGCGAAGTTGATGACCCCGGTGGCCTTGTAGAGGACCAGGAACCCGATGGCCACCAGGGCGATGATGCCGCCGTACGCGATCCCGCTGAAACTCAACGCCACGAACGTCGACATGCGTTGCCCTCGTTCCTGCTGCTTCCCCGTCGACCCTACGTCCGTCCACCGGCCGCCGGCATCATCGCCGGCGACCGGTGGGCGGCGTCACGACTTGGTGGCGAACGGCACCGTGTACTTGAACACCGGCTTCGGTGTGGCGCCGGCGAAGGAGTACACCGTGTCCAGGTGGGTCATGTTGTGCGCGGCGTCCGACCGGTACGTCGGGGTGCACACCTTGCCGCTGTAGCTGTCGGCGCTCAGCGCCTTGCGCAGCGCTGTGGCCGACACCGACCGGCCGACCTCGATGGCGTGGGCCACCACGTAGATGGTCTCGTAGGTCTCCGCCGCCTGGATCGAGATGGCTGTCCCGTACGCCGCCTTGTAGGCCGAGCTCAGCCGGGCGGTGGCCGACGGCGCTGTGCTGCCGTACAGCGCACAGCCGGTCACGGCGGCGAAGTTCTTCTTGGCCTGCCCCTTGATGAGGCCCGACGTGATGTCCGGGAACGCCCCGTCGTAGCTCAGCAGCGGCACGTTGATGCCGTTCTGGGCCATCTGGTTGGCGATGACCGCCACCGGGTTCTCGTAGCTGAACGCCAGCACGGCGCCGACACCCTTCATGGCCAGCACCTGGCCGGTGGCGTCGGTGGCTGTCACGGCGATTGTCTTCTGCACGGTGATCGGGACGCCCAGCTTCTTGGCCTCCGCCTCGGCGGCGGTGGCGATGCCGGCGTCACTGGCGTCCGGGCTGGAGATCATCCCGAGGGACTTGGCGTGCAGCTTGTCGACGGCGTACTGCACGTCGGCCGCCCCGTACGACTCGATGGGGGCGTACGGGTTGAACCGCCAGACGGTGCCGTACTTCTGCCCGACCTCCGACAGCTGTGTCGGGCTGACCGACAGGATGGGGATCTTGTACTGGTTCTCGTACCGGACCAGCGTCTCTTGGATCGGCCCCGGGGGACCGAGCATGGCCACGGGCTTGGCCTGGGCGGCCTGGATGTACTCGGAGATGGCCTGCGACGTTGTCACCGGTGTCACCGGGTACCGGGTGTACGTGATCTTGTGCCCGTCCACCCCGCCGGCCTTGTTGATGGCCTTCACCGCCATCAGGGCGCCGTTCTGGAATGTCTGGATGGCGTACGAGCTCTCGCCCTTCACCTGCCAGAGGAACGCCAGGTTGATCGGCGCCTTGCCGGACAGCCCCTTCACGGTGGCCGCCCCGCCGGCTGCCACCCCTACGCCAAGGGAGCCGACCGCCACCGCCGCTGACAGGCCCAATCCCGCCAAGCCCCGTGCCGCCGCAACCCGGCCCCGGTAGCCCTTCGACCCACTTCCAAACATACGGTTCCCCCTCGGGATCGTGTCTTGTTGGTTCCGGCCGTCATTCTCGGCCGGGCAGCGTCGCCGCCGGCCACGCCCCAGTCGTCCGGAATCTGACCATTACAGCTTATTCATCAATCATAGCGATGTCAATAATTATGATGCAGTTAGCGACGGGTACGCCGGCGGAACCGTGTCGGACGCGGCCGGCGGCACCACCCGGCTCAGGGCGTCGGCAGCTTGAACACCCGGGCGGCGTTGTCCCGCAGGAACTTCGGCCAGACGTGGTCGCGGAACGGCACGTCCTTCATCTCGGTGAAGATCCGCTCCAGCGACAGCCCCGACGGGAAGTAGCCGGCGTACATCACCTTGTCGGCGCCGCGGGTGTTGGCATAGTCGACGATGGCCTTCGGGTAGTACCGGGGGGCGAAGGCGCTGGTGGAGTAGTACAGGTTGGGCCACTTCAACAGCAGCTTCACCGCCATGTCGGTCCACGGCTCGCAGCCGTGCCGGGTCACGATCTTCAGCTCGGGGAAGAACCAGCACACCTCGTCCAGCCGGTCCACCCGCTGGCAGTCGGCCGGGAACCGGGGCCCGGGAACCCCGGCGTTCATGCAGATGGGGATGTCCAGCTCGATGCACTTGGCGTAGAGCGGGTAGAACCGCTTGTCGTCGATGGGGACCTGCGGGAAGTACCCGGCGGGGAAGGCGGCGGCCGCCACCACCCCCAGCTCCCTCACGGCCCGCTCCAGGTCCCGGACGCCGTCCATGCCCTTGTTCGGGTCCACCATGTAGCTGCCGACGAACCGGTCGGGGTGGGTGGTCACCAGGTGCCGGCCGATGGGCTCGTCGAACGTCACCGGGATCATGCCGATCTGGACGCCGAAGCGGTCCATCTCCCGCAGGGCCACGACCTCGAACCCCTCCGGGTTGGCCACCCCGGTGTCGCCCAGTTCGGGGACGTCCTTGAACATGTACCCGGCCCCGTGCCGCAGGCCGCCCTTGCTCTCGTCGTCGCGGAGGGCGGCGTCGTCGAACATGCGGTACCACTCGGTCCGCTCGGCCAGCGGGATGCCCATCATGAGGTCGATCGCCCGGATGTCGTCCGGCATCGTCACTGCCC
>CAYVPF010000100.1:4513-9784 GCA_964453355.1 uncultured Acidimicrobiaceae bacterium
GGGATGCCCATCATGAGGTCGATCGCCCGGATGTCGTCCGGCATCGTCACTGCCCCGTCTCCTTCTCGTTCTTGTCGAGCGTGTCGCCTGTCTCCGTGGTGCCGCCCGTCGTCCCCATGCAGCCCGTCGTCCCCATGTAGATAGTCACAGCACCGCCAGGGGGTTCACCGGCGAACCGGTGGCGCCGGCGAAGGCCAGCGGGGCCACGATGAACTCGCAGGCCCAGGTGCCCAGCTCGGCGCAGGTCTCCGCCAGGGTCTCCAGGTTGCAGTTGTCCAGCAGCCACAGCCCCATGGCGGCGATGCCGACGGCGTGGATGGGGATCCGTACCCCTTGGTACCCCGACGGGATCACGTCGGCGGCCACGTCGGCGGCGATCATGGCGATGCCGTTGGCGTGGAAGTACGGCAGGCACGACGCATGCCAGCCGGCCCGGCCGACGGCATGGACGTTGTCCGGCCCCTGCTCCAACCGGCGGCGGCCGTAGCCGGTGCGCAGCAGCAGGGCGTCGCCCTCGGCGGGCTCGACGCCCTCGGCCGCCAGGATGGCCTCGATCTCGTCCGGGGTGACGAACTCACCCGGCTCCAGCCAGTTCACGCCGCGGTGCCGGGGCACGTCCACCAGGAGGGCCCGGGTGATGACGCCAGACCGGGCGTTCGTGACGGCGTGGGCGGCGGCCCCGTAGCTGGACGACACCAGCTCGGCGGGCACCCCGTTGTACATCTTCTGGTCCCAGAAGATGTGGGACAGGGCGTCCAGGTGGGTGACCCGGAAGCCGTGGTACACCATGCCCAGGTACTCGGACACCCCGGCCTGGCGGTCCGTCGGGAGGATGGCCGGGGGCAGCTGCCGGTGCTCGTCGGTCAGGCCCTGGCCGGTGGTCAGCATCCAGCGCTGCGGCGGGGCGGTCACGTCGTCGGCCTGCAGCCCGGTGTCGATGTCCCAGGCACACGACACCGTGCGGCCGTGCCGGACCAGCTGGCTGGCCTCCACCCGCTTGGCGTCGGTGATCAGGTTGAGGGTGCCGAGGACGTCGTCGTCTCCCCACCGGCCCCAGTTGGACAGGCTGGTGAAGTACTCGAGTACCTCTTCTTCGGTCGGCAACGTCTCTTCGGTCGGCATGCTTCCTCCAGGGTTCGAATCGTTGGGCCCGGCTAGCGGGCGGCCGGCTGCTGGCCGGCCGGTTGGCTGGCGGCCGGCTCGCGGTACCGGTCCCGCAGGATCCGCTTGAACAGCTTCCCGGTGGCCTGCCGGGGCAGGTCGTCCACGAAGTCGACCGACCGCGGGCACTTGTAGCTGGCCAGGCGGGACCGGCAGGCGGCGATGAGGGCGGCTTCCAGCTCCGGTCCGGCGTCCACGCCGTCTCGGACCTTCACCACCGCTTTGACCGACTCCCCGAACTCGGGGTCGGGGACCCCGATGACGGCGGCGTCGTCGACCTCCGGCAGCGACAGCAGCACCTCTTCGACCTCCCGGGGGTAGATGTTCACCCCGCCGGAGATGACCACGTCGGTCTGCCGGTCGGTGAGGTACAGGTAGCCGTCGTCGTCGACGTGGCCGATGTCGCCGAGGGTGGCCCACCCCTGGTCGTTGTGCACCGACGCCGTCTTCTCCGGATCGTTGTAGTACTCGAACGGCCGGCCGCCCTCGAAGTAGATCACCCCTGTCTCGTTCGGGCCGACCTCGGTGCCGTCGTCCTTCACGATGTGCAGGACGCCGAACACCGGCCGGCCCACCGAACCGGGTCGCTCCAGCGCCTCGGGGGACGAGATGCGGGTCATGCCGATGCCTTCGGTGCCGCCGTAGGACTCGGTGACGATGGGCCCCCACCAGTCGATGATGGCCTGCTTCACCGCCGGGGCGCAGGGGCCGGAGCCCACGGTGGCGTCCGTCATGGTGGACAGGTCGTACTTCTGCCGGGTGGCCTCGTCCAGGCGGAGCAGCCGGATGAACATGGTCGGCACCCACAGGCCCTGGGTCACCCGGTACCGCTCCACCGCCGCCAGGGCGCCTTCGGGGTCGAACTTGGCCATCAGGACCACGGTGCCACCGAACCCGAGCACCATCATCAGCCGGGTCATACCGGACGAGTGGTACAGCGGCAGCGGGATCAGCGCCACGCTGTCCTCGCCGAGCCCGTAGCCCCGGCCCACGCTGGGGTCCACCCCGAACAGGGTGGCGCCGACCGGATTGCCGCTGAGCGGGCGCTTGATGCCCTTCGGCCGGCCGGTGGTGCCCGACGAGTAGATCATGGCGCTGCCCTCGGTCTCGTTGTCCAAGGGACCGTCGTCCTGGGCCTCCACCAGGCCCTCGTAGGCGGTGAACCCGTCGATGACGCCGTCGATCATCAGCCACCGGGACACCCCCGGGCACAGGGCCGGCAGCTGCTCGGCCACCTGGCGCTGGGCGATGGAGGTCACCACGACCTGGGCGCCGCAGTCGTTGATGACGAAGGCGGCCTCGTCCACCTTCAGCTGGGTGTTCACCGGGGTGTACCGCAGGCCGGTGCGGTATGCCGCCCAGCACACCTCCGGGTACCGCAGGTGGGTCTCCAGCAGGATGGCGACGTGGTCACCCAGGCCGCAGCCCTCGGCGGCGAACACCCGGGCCAGCTGGGTCGACCGGCGGTCGACGGTGGCGTAGTCCACCGACTCCCCGGTGTCCACCATCACCGCCACCGGCCGGTCCGGGTGGGCGACGGCGTGGGCGCCGACATGGAGGAGATGTTGCTCTTCGGTCATGCCCGTGGCCCTCCCCTCTGCATCCGGTCCGCCCTGGTCTGGTCTGCCCTGGTCCGGTCTGCTCCGTGCGCCGGTGCGCGTGGAACTCCCGGCCCTAACTTCGCTATTTTCACTATTTTAGAGGGTGGAGCGGTACCGGTCAACCGTACGGTGGGCGGGAGGATGCCGGTCGAGGACGACAGGGACCGGGTATCTGCTCGGGTTCAGCCTACGGCGAATCGGCAAACGTCCAGGTCAACGACATGGAAATTCCCCGGGACACCGGGTCGTCGTCCCAGGTCAGGGCCATTCGCCGCAGGTTGGATAAAGCCAACTCCCCGGAGGTCCGAGGCCCGGTCCCCCGGCAGGGCTCCCCGGCCACAGGGAGCCGCGAGTCACCCGAAGCGGACGGCCGCCCCACGGCAGCAGACCGAAGGTGGCGTCAGCCGGTCAGCGGTTGACGCGCCGGACCCCGGTGCCGCCGTCGACGTCCGGGGCGGTGCCGGTGTGCGGGCCACCGACGGCGACCGGCTCCAGCTCGATGATCCGGGGCACCGGCTCGGCCTCCAGCTCGTGGTGGTCGTCGCCGGGCCGCTGCTCGGAGGGGACGGCGGTGTACTCGCCGGTCTCGGACCGGGACACCACGAGGGCCCGCTTGCGCTTGCCGATGTCGTGGCCGCCGCCCTGCATCTCCAGGCAGATCCGCCAGGAGGCGAAGCCGACGATGACCGGGATGACGAACACGGCGATCCGGAAGAACCACAACGTCACGTTGAGGGACACATGGAAGAAGTTGGCCAGGACGTCGGTGGAGCTGGCGGCGAACAGGACGAACACCAGGGCGAACACCGCGGCGCCGGCCGCCGTGCGTTTGGGTCTGTCCCGCGGGCGGTCCAGCAGGTTGTGGAACTCGTTGTCCTTGGTGAAGTGCCGTTCCAAGACCGGCCAGGCGAAGCAGAGATTGAACAGCAGCCCGGGGAAGATGACGGCCGGGAAGAGCACTTCCCAGGGGATGGTGTGGCCCCAGGCGGTCCATTCCCAGCTGGGCATGATCCGCAGCGCCCCGTCCAAGAAGCCCATGTACAAGTCCGGCTGGACGGCGTAGGAGATCTTGGAGGCGTCGGTGTAGGGCCCGAACTGCCAGATCGGGTTGATCTGGGCCAGGCCGGAGAGCAGGCCGATGCCGCCGGCCACCATCAGCATGAAGCCGGTGGTCTTGGCCATGAAGGTCGGGAACATAGGGGTGCCGACGACGTTGTGCTCGGTCCGGCCCTTGCCGGGGAACTGGGTGTGCTTCTGGCGGACCAGCAGGCCCAGGTGCGCCCCCAGGAGCCCGAGGATGATCAACGGGATGATCAGGACGTGGATGATGTAGAAGCGTTCGATGATGATCTGGCCCGGGAAGTTGCCGCCCCACAGGAACGAGGCCAGATAGCTGCCCACGAAGGGGATGGACAGCAGGATCGAGTAGGCGATCCGCAGGCCGGTGCCCGACACCAGGTCGTCGGGGAGCGAGTAGCCGATGAACCCGTTGAGGATGGCCAGGATCAGCAGGGTGAGGCCGATGGTCCAGTTGAGCTCCCGGGGCTTCCGGAAGGCCCCGGTGAAGAAGATCCGGGCCATGTGGACGACGATGGAGCCGATGAAGATGTCGGCGGACCAGTGGTGCATCTGCCGCATCAGCAGGCCGCAGCGGACGGCGAAGGACAGGTTCACCGTCGACTGGTAGGCCTGGGTCATCGAGATGCCGTCCAGCGGCTTGTACGCCCCGTGGTACACCACGAGGGTCTGCGACGGCACGTAGTACAGGGACAGGAACACCCCGGTGGCCAGCAGGATGATGAACGAGTACAGGGCGATCTCGCCGAGCATGAACGACCAGTGGTCCGGGAAGATCTTGTCCAGGAAGGTCCGGCCACCCTTGGCCACCCCCAGGCGGTCGTCGAGCTCGTCGACGGCCTGCTGGACCCGCCCGTAGGGACCCTGGGCCTCGCGCGCCTCGCGGCGGGTACGGGGCCTGGCGGTTTCGGTGGTGCTCATGTCTGGGTGCTCCCCGGACTGTTGCCCTGGTTGGTCCGCTCCCAGAAGCCCGGGCCGACGGCCTGGTCGTAGCCGGACTGGGCGACCAGGTAGCCGTTGCCGTCGACCTTCAAGGGCAGCTGCGGCAGCGGGCGGGGAGCCGGACCGAACTCGGGGACGGCGCCGTCACGGACGTTGAACATGGACTGGTGGCACGGGCAGACCAGCAGTTCCAGCTCCTGCTCGTACAGGCCAACCGGGCAGCCCAGGTGGGTGCACATCTTGGAGTACGCCACGTACCCTGTCGGGCCCCAGGTCTCCCGGCCCTTCTGGGTGACCAGCGTGGTCTCCTGGACCCGGATCAGCACCGTCTGGTCCACCGCCTGGCCGTTGTCGGTGTTCTGCAGGCCCTCCGGGTACACGGTCAGGATACCGCCCGGCTGGATGTCGTCCTTGTGTATCCGGCGGCCGTTGATGTCCACCAGGTACGAGCCCTTGCGCCAGTCGGTCTTGTCGAGGGTGTCCCCCGGCA
>CAYVPF010000101.1:0-9779 GCA_964453355.1 uncultured Acidimicrobiaceae bacterium
GGCCGCCCCGGTGGCCCTGGAGGAGGCATTCGGGGCCGACCCGGTCGGGGCGGCCCTGGGCGGCCAGCTGGCCCCCTGGTTCGCCGCCCAGCTGGTCATCAGCCTGGCCGTGGTGGCCCTGCTGCTCGGCTGGCGCCGGCTGGCGCCCCGCCGGCGCCCGGTCGCCCTCACGGCCCTGTTGGTGCTGGACCTGCTCCTGTTCCTCCTGGGCACCTCCACCGGCCTCACCTCCGGTCATGTCACCCTGGAGCCCACCACCGCCGAGGCGGCCGCCGTCCTCGGCCACGACGGCCGGTTCGCCATCTACGACACCACGGCCCTCAACGTGTCGGAGCTCAGCCAGATCGGCCAGCCGGACCTGAACGTGCTGACCAAGCTGCCCAGCGTCCAGGGGTACGGGTCCATCCTCTCGGCGCCCTACGGCTCGGCCACCGGCACCCACACACTCGACACCATGGACCCCTGCGCCCTGGCCGACGGCGTGTTCACCCCCCTCCGGCTGGCCACCCTGCTGGCCCTGCCCCAGTTCATCGCCCCCGGGGCCACCGCCGACGGGCAGGCCCCCACCCCGCCGGCCGCCTGCCCCGGGGCCCCGGCCGCCGGTACGGCCCACCGCCGGACCTTCTACCTCGGGTGGGCCGTGGACGTCTCCTCGGCCAGCCTGGTGCGCACGACCGGCGCTGGCGGCACCAATGCCGCCGGCCAACCGGCCCTCCGGGTCGGCGTCCTCGGGCCCACCGGCCGGACGACGTGGCCGGCCGACACGGTGACGGCCACCCCCACCGGGTGGTCGGTGCGGTTCGCCGCCCCGGCCCTGGCCGCCGGCCTGGTGGTGTCCGGCCCGGCGTCCTCGGTGTCCGACACCTCCGTGGTGGACGGCACCGACGGCGGCCGTTGGGCCTTCGACGGGATCCTCCAGCAAGCGCTGGGGCAGACGGGCTGGCGGTACACCGGCAACTGGACCCTGTACGGCCGGTTCGCCCGCACGTCCGTCCGGCCGCCGGTGTGGGTGGTCGGTTCACCGGCCGGGGCCAGCGTCACCCAGGTGCAGACAACCGACTGGGGCAGCGCCGTCGACCGGGTCACCGCCGTCTCCGCCGTCACCGTGGTCCGCAGCGAGGCTTACATGCCCGGCTGGCGGGTCCAGGCCGTCCCGGCCGGCGGCGGACCGGCCCGCCGGCTCACCGTCACCCGGGTCGGTCTCGTCCAGGGGGTTCGGGTGCCGTCCGGCCGGTGGACCCTCACCTTCCTCTACCGGCCTCCCGGGCTCACCGCCGGCCTGGCCGGCACCGCGGTGGCCGTGCTGGCCTTCGTCGGCTGCGGCATCGTCGCCCTTGTCCGCCGTAGGCGGAAATCGGATGGCAGCCGCCTGCCGTCGGCGTAGGGTTCGGACATGATCAGGGTCGGGGTGGTCGGCGCGGCCGGACGGATGGGCCAGGAGGTGTGCGCCGCCGTCGACGGGGCCGCCGACCTGGAGCTGGTGGTGGCGGTGGATCCGGCCTACGCCGACCCGGGCTCGGCCCCATCGGGCGAGGCGTCCGGCGTCCGGCGGTCGGCCGACCTGGACGCCCTGGTCGAGACCGGGGCGGAGGTGGTGGTGGACTTCAGCGTGGCGGCGGCCGCCCGGCAGACGCTGCCGTGGCTGGCCGACCACGGCATCCACGCCGTGGTGGGCACCACCGGGTTGGACGAGGGCGACATGGCGGAGGTGGCCGCCCGGTTTGACGGATCGCCGGCCAACGCGGTGGTGGCCGCCAACTTTGCCATCGGCGCCGTGCTGCTGATGCGGTTCTGCGAGCTCGCCGCCCCGTTCATGGACGGGGTGGAGGTGATCGAGCTGCACCACGACCAGAAGCGGGATGCCCCGTCGGGGACGGCCCTGCACACGGCGGCCGGTATCGCCGCTGCCCGGGAGCGGGCCGGGACAGGCCCGCTGCCCGCCGATCCGACCACCCAGATGGTGCTGCCCGGTGCCCGGGGCGGGGAGGGCCCCGGCGGGGTCCGGGTCCACTCGGTCCGGCTGCCCGGGCTGGTGGCCCACGAAGAGGTGGTGTTCGGGGCCCTGGGG
This sequence comes from uncultured Acidimicrobiaceae bacterium, assembly GCA_964453355.1. Taxonomy (GTDB): domain Bacteria; phylum Actinomycetota; class Acidimicrobiia; order Acidimicrobiales; family RAAP-2; genus DASZUK01. The sequence continues at coordinate 2,069 of CAYVPF010000101.1, forward strand.
CAGAGCCTGTCGATCCGCCACGATGCCTACGACCGCCGGTCGTTCATGCCGGGGGTGCTGCTGGCGGTGCGCCAGGTGCCGGACCGGCCGGGGCTGACCGTCGGGCTCGAGTCGCTGCTGGACCTGTAGCGGTGCCGCCCGCCATGGGACCGCCCGCCATCGGACCGGCAGCCATCGGGTCGGCCGCCATCGGACCGGCCGACGGCACCAGGGAACGGATCCTGCAGGCCACCTACGACTGCGTGGCCCGGTGGGGCCTGGCCAAGACCACGGTGGAGGACGCCGCCCGCCAAGCCGGCGTGTCCCGGGCCACCGTCTACCGGTACTTCCCCGGTGGCCGCGACGAGCTGATCGACGCCGTGGTGGCCTGGGAGTACGGCCGGTTCTTCGGCCGGCTGTACGACGAGGTGCAATCGGCCCAGTCCCTGGAGGAGCTGATGGAGCGGGGGCTGATGTTCGCCCACCGGGCCATCCGGGAGCACGAGGTGCTGCAGCGGATGCTGCAGACCGAGCCGGACGTCCTGCTGCCGAAGCTGACGGTCGAGAGCACCGGCACCACCGAGATCATCGCCGCCTTCCTGGCCCCGTGGCTGGCCCGGCACCAGCTGGCCCCGGGGGTGGACCCCGACGAGGCCGCCGGGTTCCTGGCCCGGATGGTGCTGTCCTACATCGGCTCCGCCGGCCGCTGGGACCTGGACGACCCCGAGCAGGTGGCCCGGCTGGTCCGGGCGGAGCTGCTGGCCGGCATCGTGCCGCCGGGCGGGTAGGTGGCCGGCTGGCCGCCCGGCCGGGCGGCGGTCGACGGCCTGGTGGCCGGCGCGGTGGCCGGCGTCGTCAGCGGGTTGCCGTCCACGGTGCTGGCCGCCCGCCGCCGGACCGACCTGCTGGAGGCCACCCGGGCGGCCGGCACCCTGCTCGGCCGGCCGACGCTGTGGCGAGGGGCCGTCGCCCACGGGGTGCTGTCGCTCGGCTGGGGGGTGGCGCTGTCGGTGGTGTGGCCCGGTCGCGCCATCCGAGCAGCCGGGGCGTCGTCGGCCAGGGAGATGGTCATGGGGGCGGTGGCCGGGGCCGCCATCGCTGCCCTAGACCTGGAGCTGGTGGGGCGCCGCCTGCCGGCGGTCCGAGCGCTGCCGGCCGGGCCGCAGTGGCTGGACCACCTGGCCTACGGGGCGGTGGTGGGGATGGTGTTGGGGGCCAGGGCCACCTCCGGCCCCACGGGGCTCCGGCAGTCCGGGCCGCTGGATCGTTGTTGCTTTTCTCGCGCCGGCACCACAAATTGAGCGGATCCGCTCACTTTCTCGCGCCGGCGCCGTTTGAGGAAATCACGAGAGACGGCCCTCCACGGGCCCCGGCGGGTGCCTTTCAGAAGCTGAAATTCTAGAAGTAGTGGGCCATCAGCTCGGCGACCCAGGCCGGCTGGTGGACCGGGCCGCGGGGACCGAACTCGGCCATGTACGGCTTGATGTCCAGCACCGGGGTCCCGTCGACGGCGTCCAACCCGCGGACCCGCACGGTGGCGCCATCGACGGTTAGCAGCTGGCAGGTGCACAGGCCGATGCGGTTGGGCCGGTCCTTGCCGCGTTGGGCGAAGATGCCGACGGCCGGCCAGTCCGGGTTACCCCGGGGCCGGCGGCTGCCCGTATGGACGGCCGCCGGGTCCACCTGGTCGAACAGGAACAGCACCTCCACGTGGCTGAACTGGTCCAGGCCGGCCACGGCGTCCGGCCCGTAGGGCGGCACCAGCACGATGTCGGCCTCCACCTCGCCCCAGTCGTCGTCCACCACGTCCCGACGAGGGGAGCGGACGACGCCGACGGGGGACACCTGGAACGGCTGCATGCCACCATTCCAGCTCAATGACGCATCCGTTGACAATGAGACAGACTTCGCCGTACTGTTTCACGCATGGGGGTAGTCGCAGCTGGGAGTGATCCGGCCCGGAGTGGGGCCTCGGACAACCGGGGCACCACGGCGCCCACCCGGCGGGCCACGGTCCGGCACCCCGTCGTCCGGCACCCCGTCGTCCGGCACCCCGTCGTCCGGCACCCCGTCGTCCGGCATCTGGGCACCGACGACCGGTCATCGCAGCGGGTCCGCATCGTGGACGCCACCCTGCGCTGCCTGGGCCGTCAGGGGGTGGCGAAGACCACCGCCGACGACATCGCCCGAGAGGCCGGCTTGTCCCGGGCCACCCTCTACCGCACCTTCCCCGGGGGCATGGACGCCGTCCTGCACGCCGTGGTGGAGACCGAGACCGCCCGGCTGTTCTCCGATCTGGCCGTGGTGATGGGGGAGGCCCAGGACCTGGAGGAGATGCTGGTGGCCGGCATGGCCGGCGCCGCCCGGGCGCTGAGCGCCCACGCCGCGCTGGCCTACCTGCTGGAGCACGAGCCGGGGGTGGTGCTGCCGCACCTGACCTTCGCCGGCATGGACCGGCTGCTGGCCGTGGCCAGCGCCTTCACCGCTCCGTTCTTCGGCCGCTGGCTGGAGCCCGAGCAGGCGGCCCGGGCCGCCGAGTGGGCCGTCCGGCTGGTGTTCGCCTACCTGACCTGCCCGGCCCCCGGTGCCGACCTGACCGACATCGACGACACCCGGCACCTGGTCGGCACCTTCGTCATCCCCGGCATCCAGGCCCTCCGGATGGCCGGGCTATCGAACCTGACAACAGCGAAAGAGGCACTGCCATGACCACCACCGCCGACCAGATGCCCACGGCCGACCAGATGCGGAGCAACCGGGAGCTCATCGGCCGCGACGAGATCACCGACGTCGCTTCGGTGCTGGCCGTGGTCGGCCGGCAGGAAACCGACGGCCGCCACCTGGTCGACGACCCGTGCCCGGCCGAGTTCACCTGGGACTACGAGAAGGGTGCCAAGCCGAAGCTGGACAAGCTGTACGAGAAGGCCAAGAAGGCCCAATGGAACGGCACCACCGACCTGCCGTGGGACACCGAGGTGGACCAGGAGCGGGTGGTCATCGCCAACCGGGAAGCCAACGGCGAGGACCTGCGGTGGGCCAACACCGACGTGTCCGGCACCGTCCTGGAGAAATGGGGCGAGAAGGAGTGGATGCGGTTCGGCATCGAGAACCAGAACTGGATGCTGTCGCAGTTCCTCCACGGCGAGCAGGGGGCCCTGCTGTGCACGGCCAAGATCGTGGAAACGGTGCCCTGGATCGACGCCAAGTACTACGCCGCCACCCAGGTGATGGACGAGGCCCGGCACGTGGAGGTGTTCTCCCGGTACCTCGACGAGAAGCTGTCCGGGCACTACCCCCTGAACGCCCACCTGGGGATGCTGCTCGACGACATCATCGGCGACTCCCGCTGGGACATGACCTACCTGGGCATGCAGATCATGGTGGAGGGCCTGGCCCTGGCCGCCTTCGGGTTCATCCACGCCATGACCACCGAGCCCCTGCTGAAGAAGCTGCTGCGGTACGTGATGGCCGACGAGGCCCGCCACGTGGCCTTCGGGGTGCTGAGCCTGCAGGAGTACTACCAGGAGCTGTCGACGGCCGAGCTACGGGAGCGCCAGGAGTTCGCCTTCGAGGCGGCCATCCGCATGAAGGACCGGATGCTGATGCAGGAGATGTGGGAGCGGATGGAGGTACCGCCGGCCCAGGTGATGCAGATCATCACCCAGGGCCCCGAGCGCGACGACTTCCAGATCCTGCTGTTCTCCAAGATCGTCCCCAACCTGAAGAAGCTGGGCCTCCTCGACGCCGCCGACGGGTGGCTGCGGGAGAAGTTCACCGACATGGGCGCCATCGCCTTCGAGGACCTGTCCGACGCCACCGAGGACGCCGACGCCTTCGCCGACGGGTCCCCGGCCGAGCGGCAGGTGGCCTGACCTCGGTCAGGCGAGGCGACAGGGCCTGACCGGGCCGGCGATCCGCCGGACTAGGTGGTCGGGGTGACCACCACGCCGGTGTCGCCGTAGGGCACCCGCTTGCCCTTCACGATCCCGATCAGGTTGCCGGCCAGCTTGGTCAGGTGGGTCATGGCCCCGTACTTGGCCCTGACCTTGTCGTAGATGACCGTGAACTCGGCCCCGGTGACCAGCCGGGCGGTGGCCTCGATCGGCTGGGTTCCCGCCTTCACCCGCCCACTGGCACTGCAGGGCTGCACGGTCACCCGGGCGGTGTGGGCCAGCCGCTTGGCCTTGCCCGATCCTGAGCTCGTCCAGAAGCCGACGGCCCCGCCGTCCAGCGGCACCACCCACACCGGGGTGGTCACCGGGGTGCCGTCCCGGCGGAAGGTGGTGAGGAGCATGTACTTCTCGTCCGACAGCGCCATGATCGGGCCCCCTTCGGCTGCTGCGTGGTGCAGCACCCGGAATGTAGCGCAGCGGCCGGCACCAGGGCCGGAGGTCGCCGGGAGCGGCTGGTAGCCTGGCGACCATGCCGACCCCTCGCTTCGGAGCCGTGATCACCGCCATGGTGACGCCGTTCGACGCCGACGGCGGCCTGGACCTGGACGCGGCCGTCGCCCTGGCCCGATGGTTGGCGGACCACGGCAGCGACGGCCTGGTGCTGGCCGGCACCACCGGTGAGGGGCCGGTGCTGTCCGATGCCGAGCGGTTGGACCTGTTCCGGGCGGTGGCCGAAGTCGTCACCGTGCCGGTGTTGGCCGGTACCGGCAGCAACGACACCGCCCACTCCGTCGAGCTGACCCGGGCGGCCGCCGGCACCGGGGTGGACGGGGTACTGGTGGTCACCCCGTACTACAACCGGCCGTCCCAGACAGGGCTGTTCACCCACTTCGCCGCCGTCGCCGCCGCCACCGACCTGCCGGTGGTCCTCTACGACATCCCGGTGCGCAGCGGCCGCCGCATCGCCCAGGCCACCCTCCTGCGGGTGCTGTCCCACGCCGCCAACGTGGTGGCCGTGAAAGACGCCACCGGGGACCCGGCCGGCGCGGCCCGGCTGCTGTGCCACGCCCCGGACGGGTTCGAGCTCTACAGCGGCGACGACGCCCTGACGCTGCCGCTCTTGTCGGTCGGCGCGGTCGGCCTGGTCAGCGTCGCCTCCCACTGGGCCGGCGTCGAGCTGGGTCGGATGATCGCCGCCCACGGCGACGGCGAGGTGGAACGGGCCCGGCACCTGAACGCCCGCCTGGTCGAGTCCTATGATTTCGAATCCTCCGAGGAGTTCCCGAACCCGCTGCCGGCCAAGGCCGCCTGCCGGGCCTTGGGACTGGCGGTCGGCCAGTGCCGGTCGCCGATGGGGACGGCCCCACCGGAGCTGGACGGGGAGGCTTATCGGGTGTTGATGCGGTTGGGCGTGCTGGGTACTGCGGTGGGTGGCTCGGTTGGCTGAGGCGGCCGGCGCGCCCAAAGAGGCGACCGGCGAGCCAAAGGCACCGAACCGGCGCAAGCGCAAGAAGACGGGCGACGGCGGCCAGGGGGCCAAGCCGTCCGGTGGCCAGTCACCCAAGGAGCGGGGCGCCCAGGCGCCCAAACAGCCGGCGGCCCAGGCGCCCAAACAGCGCGGCGGCCAGACGGCCAAGCGATCGGGCCTGCCACCGGTCCGGGTGGTGTTCCTGGGCGGCCTCGGCGAGATCGGCCGGAACTGCGCCTGCATCGAGGTGGACGGCCGCATCCTGGTCCTCGACTGCGGCATCATGTTCCCCGACGCCGACATGCCCGGCATCGACCTGGTGCTGCCGGACTTCTCCTACCTGCGGGAGAACGCCGATCGGGTGGACGCGGTGGTCCTCACCCACGGCCACGAGGACCACACCGGCGGCCTGGCCTTCTTGCTGCGGGACCTGGCCGTCCCCATCTACGGCTCCGACCTCTCCCTGGGCCTGGCCCGCAACCGCATCGACGAGGCCGGTTTGGCCCATCGGGCCCAGTACATCACCGTCACCGACGGCGAGCGACGGCGCATCGGGCCGTGCGACGTCGAGTTCATCCCGGTCACCCACTCGGTCCCCAACGCCTTCGCCATCGCCTTCCACACCCCGCAGGGGGTGGTGCTGCACTCCGGCGACTTCAAGCTGGACCTGATGCCGGTGGACGGCCGCCGCACCGACCTGGCCCGCATCGGCGCCCTGGCCTCCGACCCCGGCATCCGGCTGCTGCTGGCCGATTCGACCAACGCCGAGGAGCCCGGGTTCACCCCGTCGGAGAGCACCGTCGGCGCCACCATGCGCCGGGTGTTCATGGGGGCCGCCGGCCACCGGGTGGTGGTGGCCTGCTTCGCCAGCCACATCCACCGGGTGCAGCAGGTCGTCGACGCCGCCGTGGCCAGTGGCCGCAAGGTGGCCACCTTGGGCCGGTCGATGGGCAAGAACGTGGACCTGGCCGTCCGGCTCGGCATCCTGTCCCTGCCGGACGGCACCCTGGTGGACATCGAGGACATCGACCGGCTACCCGACGGCCAGATCTGCGTCATCTCCACCGGCTCCCAGGGCGAGCCCATGTCGGCCCTGTCGCTGATGGCCACCGGCGACAACAAGCGGTTCCACATCGACGACGGCGACGTGGTGGTCATCAGCGCCCACCCCATCCCCGGCAACGAGTGGTCGGTCGGCCGGGTCATCGACGACCTGTACCGCCGGGGGGCCACCGTCATCCACTCCGGCGCCGAGGCCGTCCACGTCAGTGGCCACGCCCGGCAGGGCGAGCTGCAGACCCTGCTGTCGGTGGCCCGGCCGGACACGTTCGTGCCGGTGCACGGCGAGTACCGGCACATGGTCCACCACGCCGCCCTGGCCCGGGCCATGGGGGTGCCCGCCGACCAGGTGCTGCTGTGCGAGGACGGTGACGCCGTCGCCCTGGACGAGACCGGCCTGCACCGCGACGGCGAGGTGCCGGCCGGGTACCTGTATGTGGACGGCACCATCGGCGACGTCGGCCACGGGGTGCTGCGGGACCGCAAGCTGCTGTCCGAAGAAGGGGTGGTCATGGTGGTGGCCACCGTCGACCTGCACCGCAAGGTGCTGAGCGGCAGCCCGGAGATCGCCACCAAGGGCTGGGTGTACGCCCCCGAGGCCGAGGAGCTCCTGGACGAGGCCAGCCAGGTGGTGGCCCAAGCCTTGGTGCAGGCCATGGACGACGGCGCCCGCGACGTCGAGGTGTTGGGCCGGCACGCCCGCAAGGCCCTGGGCAAGCTGGTCACCGACCGCACCCGCCGCCGGCCGATGATCGTGCCGGTCATCATGGCCGTCTGACGGCTACCGCAGCGGCGGTGGCCGCCGGGCGTTGGCTTCGGGGTCGTCCTCCAGCCACTGCACCAGCAGCGGCGAGTTGGTGAACCGGTTGGGCGTCCGGTACCAGCCACCGGCCGCCAAGGTGCCGCCGTCGGCCACCACGGTGTGGCCGACCACCCACCGGCCCATCTCGCTGGCCAGGAACAGCACCACCGCCGCCACGTCGGCGCCCTCGGCGTAGCGCCCGGCCGGGATCCACACCGGCACCATGAAGTCGTACTCGGCGGTCGCCCGGTAGAAGTCGACCTGGTGCGCCCGGGTCTTGTCGACGGCGATGGCGTTGCAGTTGATGCCGCTGCCGGCCACGTCGACGGCGATGCTCTTCGTCAACGAGTCCACCGCACCCTTGAAGGCGGTGTACGCCCCCAGCATCGGGGCCGACCGGATGCCCTCGACCGACGAGAAGTTGACGATCCGGCCCCACCCCCGTTGGCGCATGCCCGGGATCACCGCCTTGCAGGTCCGCAAGACGTGCAGCAGGTTCACCCGGTACAG
>CAYVPF010000102.1:0-9574 GCA_964453355.1 uncultured Acidimicrobiaceae bacterium
GTCGAGTTCTCTGCTCGATCATGGAGGAAAGTGGTTTCAACCCGATCGATTGTGAGTGGTGGCATTACTCACTGAAGAATGAGCCCTATCCAAACACGTATTTCGATTTTCCCATCGCGTAGTAGCGGGGCCCGCCATGGGATGCGAACGGCGCCGCCGCAGCCACCCCCGAGAGGGGCAGGCTCAAGAGGGGCGGTGCGGTTGGTCGTAGTAGTGCCGGATGTGCAGCCGGTACCAGATGGCCATGAGGTCCAGCAGCATGCCGACGGCTGCCCGCACCGACACCGTGCTGCCGAACCGTTCCCGGATCCGCACCGGCACCTCCACGAACCGCCGGTAGCCCAGATGGCGGGCCACGACGAGCAGCTCCAGGTCGAAGGCGAACCGCTTCTCCAGCATCCGCGGCAGCACGTCCGCCAGCACCTCCCGCCGCACCAGCTTCAGCCCGGTCTGGGTGTCCTTCACCTGCAGCCGGAACAGCACCCGGACGGCCTGCTGCCACAGCCACGAGTACACCCGCCGCAGCGGCGGATAGACCACCTGCGACTCCGGGTGCCGCTTGGTCCCCAGCACCACGTCGGGGGGAGGGCGGCCCGAGGCGCCGGCCACGCCGTCTGGACCTGATGCGCCGACGCCGGCGGTGGCGAACGCCGCCAGGGTGGCCACCTGGGCCGGTGGCAGGTCGCCGTCGGCGTCGATGAACCCGAGGAACCGGCCCCGGCCCATGGTGAACCCCACCCGCAGCGCCTCGCCCTTGCCCCGGTTCTCCGACAGCCGGACCGTCCGGACCAGGTCGGTCGGCAGTCCGGCCAGGCTGTGCTCGCTGCCGTCGGTGGACCCGTCCGACACGGCGATGACCTCGAAGGTGGCCGGCGCCTCCTGCAGGGTGGCGACCAGCTCGTCGACGGTCTGCCGCAGCCGGTCACCCGGGTTGAAGTACGGCACCACCACCGTGAGGTCCAGGGCGGCCTCGTCACCCCAAAGTTCTTCGGCCACCCGGTCCTCCCCGGTCATCTTCACGGACGGTTCGTCGCCGGATCGCCACGAGGCCGGCGCACCGTTCTAGTTGGCCGGAACCCCCCCTGTCCGTTCGGCCCTACCTGACCGGGGCTGAGGCAGCCCGTTTACGAGCCCACCGCCCGGGTACGGGTTTAGAGCCGTATCTCGGCCGCTAGGGAGGAGGCCGAAGAGCCCCTCCCAGCGTTACCAAAGGGCAGCGATCGCCGCCCGTCCCTGCGTGGGTGAGCTTCGGAAAGTCGGAGCGGCCTGAGCGTTCACGGAAGGTTCCCTACATGCAACGCGAGCATTCCCCAAGAAGGGTGAAGGCCCTTCGCCTACCCGCAGCGGCGCTGGTGGCACTCGGCGCCGTCCTCGGTTCAAGCGCATTCCTCGCCGCAACGGCGGGGGCGTCGCCAGCACCGGACACCGTGGCCGGTGGCGCCTTCGGCGTTTCGGCCGCTCTCGGAGCCACGACGCTGGTCCCGGCGACGCCGACCGTCACCTTGCCGTCGTCGGGGGCCGCCCAGTCCTCGAACGTGGTGACCCTGCCAACCAACACACTGGTCTCGTCGATCACCGCCACAGTGAAGACGGCGGCGACCGATGTCGGCGCCGCCAACGAGCAGGTGAAGAGCTCGGCCACAGTGGACAATCTCGCCACCGCGGTCACCGTCGGCACCAGCGCCACCTCGGTGGCCTCGAGCTGCACCGCCGGCGCCACCGGATCGACCGGCTCCGCCACCGTCACCGGCCTCACAGTGCACGGGACCCCCGAGACGGTGACATCACCGGTCGCCCCGACAACCCTGCTGCCGACGGTGACAGGGGTCAAGGTGACGGTCAACCACCAGGTGGTGGCCGACACCGCGGGATCCGCCAGCATCACGGTGGACGCCCTTCTGGTCAGCCTGGCGACAGGGACCGGCCCGACCATCGTCGTCGGCCAGTCCCAGTGCACCGCGGCCGGTGCCGGCATCCTGACGCCCCCGACCGCCACCGCCATCAGCCCGTCCAGCGGCGCCACCAACGGCGGGACCCCGGTGGTCATCACCGGCACCAACTTTGCCGCACCGTCGACGGTCTCGTTCGGCGGCACCCCGGCGACCGACGTCACCGTGGTGAGCCCGACCGAGATCACCGCCAACTCGCCGGCCGAGAGCGCCGGGACCGTCCCGGTCACGGTGACGACCCCAGCCGGATCGGCGACCGCCGGCACCTTCACGTATCTCACCGTTCCCCAACCGGGCCACAGCGCGCCCACGGCCACAGGCGTCTCGCCGACCAGCGGCACACCGTCGGGTGGCGGAACCATCGTGATCACGGGGACCAACCTGTGTGACGTGAGCTCGGTCTACTTCGGGGCCACGCCGGCACCGTCGTTCACGGTGAGCCCCACATGCGACACCCTGACCGTCACCGTCCCCCCCGGGACGGCCGGGACGGTGCCCGTCACCATCACCACCCTGGGTGGCACGGTGACGGCTCCGCAGGGCTACACCTACATCCAGCCCGGCTACTGGATGACGGCCACTGACGGCGGAGTGTTCTCCTTCGGTGGGGCCCAGTTCTACGGCTCGACCGGGAACATCGCCCTGAACCAGCCGATCGTGGCCATGGCCGACACGCCGGACCACGGCGGCTACTGGCTCTTCGCCGCCGACGGTGGGGTGTTCGCCTTCGGTGACGCCTCGTTCTACGGATCCGTCCCCGGTGTGCTCGGTCCCGAGCACCGGACCCTGAACAAGCCGATCGTGGCCGCCGAGGCAACGCCGAACGGCCAGGGCTACCGGCTCTTCGCCGCCGACGGTGGGGTCTTCGACTTCGGCAACGCCGCCTTCGTCGGCTCGCTGCCCGGGATCGGGGTCACGCCGAACAAGCCGATCACGGCCGCCGCGTCGACACCGATCGGCCAGGGCTACTGGCTGACCGCCGCCGACGGTGGCGTGTTCACCTTCGGCTCCTCCACCTTCGAAGGGTCGATGGGCGGTAAGACGCTCGTCGCCCCGGTGGTGTCCATGTCGTCCACGCCCAGCGGGAAGGGCTACCAGCTCTTCGCCGCCGACGGTGGGGTCTTCACCTTCGGTGACGCCGCCTCCTACGGCTCCATGGGCGGCAAGCCCCTGAACGCTCCCATCGCCTACGGCGTCGCCGACAGCACAGGTGGTGGCTACTGGCTCTTCGGGGCCGACGGCGGGGTGTTCACCTTCGGCAACGCCCCCTACGAAGGTTCGATGGGTGGATCGCACCTGAACAAGCCGATCGTCGGCGGTATCGGCTTCTAGCCGGTCGTCCCCATGCGGTGAAGGCCGGTGCCCCCGACCCAGCCGCCTGTCGTTCGAGCGTGGGCCTCCCGTCCTGGGGGGCCCACGCTCGCGCGAGCGAAGACGGATGCGGTCAGACCGGCGGCCAGGACCGGTCTCGCCGGCCCGGCGCCGACCCCAGCCGATCGCCGCCGGCGGCCGGCTGGCCATCAGCACGGCCATCAGCGCGGCCAGTGTCGGCGGCCGGGGCCGGGTCGAGGGCCCAGGCCCGCCGCCACGGCGACGCCTCGGGACCGTTCGGGGAGGGGCTGGTGCCGTCGGCGGCCCGTCGCCGGGCGGTCCACCAGTCGCTGCGGGCCTCGTCGGCGAGCACGGCCACGGCCGCCTCGATGCGGGCCCCGAACCGCCGGGCGTCCTCACCCTCGTCGGGTCGCAGCGGCGGTCCGAACAGCACGGTGACCGGGGACCGGCGCAGGCCGCCGCCCTTGGCCGCTTCCGATCCGGACCCGCCCACCGGCCGGCCGCCGGGGGCCGTGGCCACGTCCGGGGACCGCGGCAGGACGTGCCGGCTGCCGTGCACGTGCACCGGCACCACCGGGCGTCCCGTCCGCCGGGCCAGGTAGGCGGCGCCGCCCTTGAACGGCTGCGTCCACCCGTCCGGGGTCCGGCCGCCCTCGGGGAAGATCACCAGGTTCCACCCGTCGTCCAGCAGCCCGGCGGCCACATCAGCCGACCGGCGGTTGACCCGGGACCGCTCGATCGGGATGGCCGCCAGCGAGAACGACCACAGCACCGACTTCCAGGTCTTGTCGAAGAAGTAGTCCGACGCCGCCGCCACGATGGTCCGGTGCCGCATGTCGACCGGCAGCGTCGTCAGCAGCAGCGGCGTGTCCAGGTGGCTGGCGTGGTTGGCCGCCAGGATCGCCGGGCCGTCCAGGTGCGCCAGGTTCTCCATCCCCCGCACCGTCGTCGGCGCCACCAGCCGGGCCGCCGGCCGGGTCAGGTTGTCCAGGACCATCGCCCGGGCCAGCCGCACCGGGTACCGCCGGGACCACTCGTGGTCGTAGTCCAGCCCGACCTTGCGCTCCGGCGCCGGCCTCGGCACGCTGTCCGGCCAGGTCGGAGCGGCCAGCGGGAACCGGGCTCGGCCGACTTTGGCGGCCAGGGCCGATGGCGACAGCCGGCCCGGGCCGCCGGAGCGGCCGCCCCCGCTCATTTGACGTCCGCCAGCAGGACCGGCGGGGTGTGCAGGTGGGTGAGGGTGGGGGAGGGGCCGACCACGTCCTTGGCCAGCTCCAGGGCGTCGTCCATGGAGGAGGCCGGGGAGAACCCCATGCGGCGGACCGCCTTGGGATCGCCGCCGACGATCACCACCCGGCCCAGGTGGGCCAGGGCGTGGGCGCACCAGTACCACATGTAGAACGGGTGCACCCCGTGGTAGGCGTGGCCGGTGCGGTACAGGTGGATGTACCAGGGGTCGGTGGCGAACGACTCCTCGTACACCTTCGACATCTCGACCGGGTCGGTGGTCTGCGACAGCACCTGCTCGAAGAAGTCGATGTAGCTCGGGTGGTGGCCGGGGTGGAACTCCCAGGGGGTCGGGTGGTGCAGGATCAGCACCCCGCCCTCCCGGACCAACGGCTTGCCGCGGTACAGGTTGAAGAAGTACCCGAGCCCCAGGCAGGCCACCAGGATGGGGTTCATGATGGAGTTGACGTTGTACGGGCAGATGTACGGCAGCCCCATGGTCAGGATGTCGGTCTGCCCCTGCACCTCCACACCCTGCTGGGCCCACACGTTGGCGGTGGTGACGGCGTGCACCGCCTCCACCTCGCCGGCCTGCACCGACGTCAGCGCGTGCGGGGCCTTGATGGAGTGGAACACCTGCCGGGCCAGCCGGGGTGGCGTCCGGTCCAAGGCGGCGGCCGTGGCCGCGTAGGTGGCCCGGTCCCGCAGGTTCCACTCCCACTCCCGCTTCTGCAAGAACGCGAACTGGGACGGGAACGTGTCGGTGTTGAGGGTCGTCTCGATCTGGAACACCTTCACGCCGGCCTCGGCGATGAACCGGCCCATCCGCCAGTTGGCCGAGTGCAGCTCCGACGCCGGGGCGTCCATGAACGACCGGCTGTGCCGCATGGTCTGCGGGTTGTGGTGGTGCCGCAGGCTCTTGTAGCTGGCCAGTCCGGTGGCCACGCTCTTGTGGCCACCGTCCATGGCCACCAGGTTGATGTTCACGTACACCAGCAGGTCGCTCTCGGCCGCCCGCTTGTTGATCTCCACGTCCTCGCCGTGGTCGGTCTGCCCCAGGTGCACCAGGTTGTCCGGGTCCTCGGCGTCGTGCTGGGTCAGCAGGCCGTGGGGGGCGAAGGCGTCGTACACCCGGTCGCCCAGGGCGTGCCGCAGCTCCGGCTCGGTCATCCGCCGGTGCAGCGCCAGGGCGGCCACCAGCACCACGTCGTCCACCCCGGCGGCCGCCGCCATGTCCAGCACCTGCTCGATGACCAGCTGCCGGACGTCCGGGGCCTGCATCGGCGGCAGCGGCAGCGAGATGTCGTCGAAGCAGATCGTCAGCTTCATCCCGGAGAACAGCAGCGCCGGCAGCGGGTCCCGGTCACCCAACGGGTTCAGCAGGGCCTGCCGGATGGCCGCCACGGGGTCGGCCAGCGCCTCCAGCGGCTCCGGGGCGTAGATCACCCGGCTGCCCTCCGGCAGCTTCTCCAGGGCGAACCGCTCCCCGTGCCAGAACAAGGTGGGCGGCGTCGACCGGTCGACCTCCAGCACGAACCCGGGCCTCGGACTCATTGGGCTGTTCCTTTCCTGCTCGTCCTCGGGGCCGGCAGCTCGAACGCCACCTTCACCGCCCCCCGCCGGCCGGCCGCCCCGGCGTGGGCCACCGCCTCTTCGAACCGCTCCAGCGGGTACCGGGCCGACACCAGCCGGCCGGTCCCCTTGGCCGCCACCACCTCCGCCGCCAGGGCGAAGGTGCGCACCGGCTCGGCCGCCTTGCTGGCCTTACCGGCCCTGCCCGCCGCGGCCGGATGGCCGGCGACGTCCTCGACGCCGTAGGCGTAGGCCCCGGCCAGGGACACCTCGCGATGCCACAGTGACGTGAGGTCCACCGACACCTTGCCGGGCATGCCGACCAGGGCGATGCGGCCGCGGGGCCGGACCATGTCGAGGGCCTGGGCGACGGAGGCGGACGACCCGACGCAGTCCAGCACCACGTCGGCCCCGCCGGTGAGCCGTTGGCCGCCGACCGTCGGGGCCCCGACGGCCAGGGACCGGCTGCGGCGGCGGACGGCCCGGGCCAGCTGGTCCGGCGGCAGGGCCTCGGTGGCCCCGAGGGCCAGGGCCAGCTGCCGCTGGTGCGGGTACCGGGCGCCGACCAGCACGGTGGCCGGGACCGGCATCCGACCGGTGGCGACCAGGTGGGTGAGGGCGGCCACCACGGTCAGCCCCAGGGTGCCGGCGCCGAGGACCGCCACGGTGTCGCCGTCGCGGACGCCGGCGCCCAGGGCGGCGTGGACGGCGCAGGCCACCGGCTCGATGGTGACGGCGTCGGCGTCGGTCAGCCCGTCGGCCACCGGGTGCAGCTGGCTGCCGTGGGCCACCAGGCCGGCCGCCGACCAGCCGCCGCCGGTGTCGGCGCAGAACCCGGTCTGCAGCCCCGGCCGCAGGTGCCCGAAGGCCACCAGCTCGCAGTCGCCGGTGTGGCCGGCGGCACAGGCCGGGCACGGCGGGTCGATGTGCCGGGCGACGCAGCCCAGCACCGGTTCCAGCACCACCCGGGACCCGGCCGGGAGCAGGGTGCCGTCGGCGGCCACGGCGTCGTCGTCCAGGGTCCCGACCACCTCGTGGCCGGGCACGAACGGGAAGCTGACCAGCTCCTCGAAGTACCGGGAGCTGCGGCCGTCGAGGGTGGCCAGGTCGGACCCGCAGATGCCCGACAGCACCGGCGTCACCCGGTGCCAGTCCGGCCCCGGCAGGGCCGGCGCGTCGACCTCCAGCAGCCGCAGCGGCCCCACCCCGACGCCCTTGCCGGACCCCAGCACCGACGCCAGCCGGGAGGCGGCGAACCGGGGCAGGTTCCGCTCGAACAGCAGCGCCTTCATCGGCCCGCGCCCCCGATCCTGTCAGTCCCCCCGAGGGCGCCTGTCCCCTCGACGGCGCCCGCGGCCCGGCGGGCGGCGGCCCAGGCGGTGGCGAAGCCGCCGGTGGCCGACGACCCGGCCCCGGGGCGGCCACCGGGCCGGGTGACGTCGAGAGGCCCGAGCGGCAGCGGTCGCTCGGCCCCGCCGGCGGCCTTGGCCCAGTGCTCGACGTGCCAGCCGCGGCGGCGGGCGATGGCGGCCAGCCGGGACTCCGGGTTGACGGCCACCGGGAACCCGACGGCCTCCAGCATGGCCAGGTCGCTGGCCGAGTCGGCGTAGGCCACGGCTTCCTCCAGGGACAGGTCGTGGGCCGCCGCGTAGTCCTGCAGCAACAGGGCCCGGGCCTCCCCGATGGGGGGCAGCTCCTCCAGCCGGCCGTCGTAGCGGCCGTCGTGCTGGCCGAGGCGGGCGCAGACGATGTCGTCGAACAGCGGCCGCATCGGGGCGATGACGAAGTCGAGGGCGCCGGTGATCAACAGGGTGCGGTGGCCCAGCCGGCGGTGCTCGCGGACCCGGGCGAGGCCGGCCGGGAACGACCGGGTGAGCAGCTGGCGGTGGAACAGCTCCCAGGAGTCCTCGGCCAGCTGGTCGACCGGGGCGTCGTCGTACCGTCGGTAGAACGACCGCAGGAAGTCGCCGCGGTCCCGGCGGTCCAGGGCCAGCAGCCGCGGGGCCTCCGCCAGCAGCTCGGCCACGAACTTGGCCCGCTTGGCCGCCGACAGGTGCCGGCTGGCCAGCCAGGCGTAGGTGTCCACCACGTTGGACGCCATCAGGGTGTGCTCGAGGTCGAACACGGCCAGCTGCCGATCCCTTGACAGGATGGCCTTGCGGGCCCGGTCCGGCCGCTTGTCGACCACCGACTTCCCCGGGGCCGTCCGCACCCGGGCGTGCGTCACGATCGACGGCAGGTGGATCTCGGTGGCGTAGTGGTCCCAGTCGATCACCGCCGGGTCGAAGCACCAGGTGGCCCGGTCGGCGTCGTCCAGGGTGGCCCACAGGGCCAGCAGCCGGTCCACCCGGTACCGGGCCTCGGTCTCCGTGTAGGCCCCGTACAGCTCCACGTAGCCGAGGGCCCGCTTGGCCAGGGCGTTGCGTTCCTCCACCCGGGCCGACAGGGCGGCTTGGCGGCCGCGGACCGGCAGCGTCGTGACCACCCGCTCCATCAGGTCCATGGCCTTGGTGGCCCGCTCCAGCTGCCGCTGCACCCGGCCCCGGCCGGGGAACGACCACTCCGGCACCGAGATGGGCTGGCCGCGGTCGTCGTACAGCGGGTGCCGCCCGAACCAGTCCTGGATCAGGCTGACCAGCCGGCCGTACAGCAGCGGGTTCCGGACCCCCGACGCCACCTGGTACACCGACGGCCCGGCCGGTGTCGGCCCGGCGGCGGCCACGGCGATGAGGGCCGCCACCACCAGGTCCACCGGGATGACGTCCAGCACCCCTTCGGGCACCCCCGGGAACTCCTTCAGCAGGCCGCGGGCGTACGAGATGATGATCGGCTCCGCCATCCGGAACCCCCGGATCCACCCCGGCCGGGGCTCGGCCAGCGCCGACTCGATGATGGACGGCCGGACGATCGTGAGAGGGACCCCCTCCGGGGCGCCCCCGTCGGCGGCCCCAGACCTAGCGGAGGGGGCACCGGCGGCGGGGTCCCCGGCGGCTGCCCCGGGTGTGGGGGACAGCCCGAACTGGCTGGTCAGCGCCCGCTCGCCGAGGGCCTTGGTGAACGGGTAGGCGTCCGGCCAGCCGAGGGCCTGGGCCCGGGCCGTGCCGGCATCCACCAGCTGCCGCTTGATCCAGTCGTCCCGGATCTTCTCCGCCCGGGTCGCCAGCAGGTGCTCGCCGGCCCCACCCAGCTCCGACCGGGCCTTCTTGGCGAACGCCGCCAGCCGGTCCGGCCGGCGGGACTCCGCCTCCAGGTCGGCCTTCAGCCGCCGGGCGTGGGCCACCTCGGCCCGCCAGTCCACGTCGAGGGAGAACCGCTCGGCGCTGAGCAGCTCCTCCCGGGCCTCGCCCTGGTGGGTGCCGGCCACGTAGGCGGTGGACACGGCGATGAGGTGGGCCGGTCCGCCCCCTCCTTGGCGGGCGGCCGCCACGGCGGCGGCCACCCGGGAGGGGCCGAGCAGGTTGATCTCCACGGCCTGGTCCAGGGGGGCGTCGAAG
>CAYVPF010000103.1:0-2234 GCA_964453355.1 uncultured Acidimicrobiaceae bacterium
CCAGGTACCGCTCGGCCGTGTACCCCCGCCGCATGGCGGACAGCACCCGGTCGCTGCCGGACTGGATCGGCAGGTGCAGCTGTTCGCAGACGGCGTCGACGTCGGCCATGGCGGCGATGGTCTCCGGCCGCAGGTCCTTCGGGTGGGGGCTGGTGAACCGGACCCGGCGGATGCCGTCCACCGACCCGACGGCGGCCAGCAGGTCGGCGAACAGCGGCCGCCGCTTGGTCAGGTCGCGGCCGTAGGAGTTGACGTTCTGGCCCAGCAGGGTGACCTCCACCACCCCCCGGCGGGCCAGGTCGGCCACCTCGGCCACGATGTCGTCGGGTTGCCGGCTGACCTCGCCGCCGCGGACCGACGGCACGATGCAGAAGGCACACGAGTTGTCACAGCCGGTCTGGATGGTGACCCAGGCGGCGTACGGCAGCTCCCGGACGGCGGACAGGGCCGGGGCGTGGTCCGGCGGGGCCTCTGGGTCGGGGGCGTCCAGGATCTCGACGATGGGGCCCTCGGTGGCCGACCGGCGCAGCAGCTCGGGGGCGCGGGCCAGGTTGTGGGTGCCGAACACCACGTCGACGTGGCCGGCCTTCTGGCGGACCAGCTCCCGGTCCTTCTGGGCCAGGCAGCCGCCGACGGCGATCTGCAGGCCCGGCTTGGCGTCGCGCAGCGACTTCAGGTGGCCGAGGGTGCCGTACAGCCGGTTGTCGGCGTTCTCCCGGATGCAGCAGGTGTTGAGGACCACCAGGTCGGCCTGGTCCAGGTCGGTGGTCGGCTCCATCCCGTCGGCGGCCAGCAGCCCGGCCAGCCGCTCGGAGTCGTGCTCGTTCATCTGGCACCCGAAGGTGCGGATGAGGAACTTGCCGGCCATGGGAGCAGTCTACGGCCGCCACGCGGGAGACCCCGGCGAGCGAGCTCGCCGGGGTCCCTGCCGGCGGGTAGGGCGCCCCGTAGGCCGGCGGGTCTGGCCCAGTGGCCGGCGGCTCGCCCGAGGGACGGGCCGCCGGCCTTGCACTATGTGCCGGTCGTCGTCAGCAGCTTGTGTAGGAATTGAACGCCACTGAGTTCGACTCTCCGTTCGGTCCTGTGACCGTCACGAGGTATGTCCCGACGGAGGGCATTGTCCTGAAGCTCACTGCCATGGTGAGCATTGTCGAGCTTGTCAGGTGGTATGTCCCTGTTGTGAAAAAGAAGTAGTTGGTCGGTGACGACGATGTCGTGAAGTAGACCGTCATCGCCGCTGTGAAGTTCGTTCCGACCAGAGTGAAGTCGGTCGTGCTGCACGCGCCCGCAGACGTCGGGGTGATCGAGGTCAGGGTGGGCGCCACTGCGGTGTAGGTGAACGTCAGCGCATTCGATGTCTGTGTGTAGGCGTAGACGAGCACGCTCACCGCGCCGGCGGCGTGCGCCGGGGTCCTGAAGGTGATCGTGGTCGAGTTCACGAGGACAACTGTGTCTGCTGTCACGAACGTTGTCCCCGTCCCCACGGACACGTCGACTGTTGTTGTGGTGCCGAAGCCGGTGCCGTGCACCGTGACGGTCGTCCCTCCGGCGGCCGGACCGGACGCCGGTGTGAGCGAGGTGGCTACCGGCGCGTCGGCATAGGTGAATGTGAAGGTGCTCGATGTTCCTCCAGCCGAGATGAATTTTACGGGTACCGACGATGGGAGCAGCCCCCCGTAGTCCGGCACTGTGGCCGCCGGTGGGACTGTGAACGCAACTGTGTCGACTGCTGTTGTCGCTGTCACCACGGTGAAGGGAATGATCCGTCCACCGAATGTCAGCCTGACGGTGGGGCCTGTCAGGTTCGTCCCGACGGCTGTGTCTGTCCGGCCCGACGTGGGGCCGGCTGTGTACTCCACTGCGTAGAAGACGGGGGCCTCCACAAAGGTGTAGGTGAGTGTGCCCGAGGTCCCTGTAGGCGAGGTGACCGTCACGGACACCGAACCGGCTGTGTCCGCCGGGGTGGTGAAGGTGATGGTTGTCCCCGATTGGTTGAAGCCCACGGCTGTGCCCCCGACTGTCAGGGTCATTGTGGCCGTGAACCCGGTCCCGGAGAGGGTGACGAGCGTCCCGCCGTCGACCGGCCCGGCTGTCGGGGAGATCGCGGTCAAGACCGGGACCACGACCTCATAGGTGTACGTGGCCGGACCGGAGGTCCCTGTGGCGGTCGTGACGGTCACGGACACCGGGCCGGCGCCGTGCGCCGAGGTGACGAAGGTGATGGTTGTCCCCGA
>CAYVPF010000103.1:2334-5767 GCA_964453355.1 uncultured Acidimicrobiaceae bacterium
GTCCCCCCGCCGAGCGGTCCTTCGGTGGGCGCGATCGAGGTCAGGGCCACGCCGGCGCCGGCGTATGTGTAGATCACCGAGCCGGAGGTCCCTGTCGGCGAGGTGACCGTCACCGGCACCTGGCCGGCAGCGTGCGCCGGGGTGGTGAAGGTGATCGTTGTCCCCGATCGGGTGAACGCCAGATGGGCGCCCCCGAATGTCACGGTCATTGTGGCGGTGAACCCGTACCCGGCGAGGGTGACGGTCGTCCCCCCGACCATGGGCCCGAATGTTGGTGAGATCGAGAACAGGTATGGGGCCGTCGAGGCGGCCGATTCGGCGTTGGAGGAAGCGATCCCGACGACGGGGGCGTGGAGCGGCTTGCCGCCCATAGAGCCGTCGAAGGCGGCGGAGCCGAAGTTGAAGACGCCGCCGTCCGACCCGGCCAGCCAGTACCCACCCCCGTCAGGGGTGGCGGCGATCGAGACGATGGGGGCGTGGAGCGGCTTGCCGCCCATCGATCCGTCGAAGGTGGCATCGCCGAAGTTGAAGATGCCCCCGTCCTTGGCTACCTCCCAGTAGCCGCCACCGCTAGGTGTGGCGGCGATTCCAACCACCGGGGCGTCGAGCGGCTTGCCGCCCATCGAGCCGTCGAAGGCGGCGGAGCCGAAGTTGAAGATCCCGCCATCCTTGGCCACCTCCCAGTAACCGTTCCCGTCGGGTGCGGCGGCGATCCCGACGACCGGGGCGACGAGGGACTTGCCGCCCATCGAGCCGTAGAAGGTGGCATCGCCGAAGCTGAAGACGCCTCCGTCGCTGGCCACCTCCCAGTAGCCGTCACCGCTCGGGGTGGCGGCGATGCCGACGATCGGGGCGACGAGGGACTTGCCGCCCATCGAACCGTAGAACCCGGCAGCCCCGAAGTTGAAGACCCCGCCGTCCGACGCGTCCAAGGTGTAGCTGCCGCCCGAGGAGGACCCTTGCTGGCTGCCGCTTGTGGCCGGGGCCGAGGTGGTGGCCGCCGCCGAAGCCGGAGCGGGAGTAGATCCGAAGAGCAGCACTACGGCAACAAGGACCGCCAGACACGATCCGCTGGCTGCGGTCCAAAGAGACCGCCAAACGCTGTTTCTCTTCAAGGTGTACTCCCCTATAGATGGCTATCCATATAATAAATTGTCACAGCACTAATGACCTGATGGTCGCTGATTAGAGCCGCAGTTGCGGGGCATTTTCGGAATCGACGTGGAGCACATCGCGCTCCGTCAGGTTCTGAATTTCCCCAGTGGGACGGCGCAGCCGGCGGCAGAATGCGAGTCGTCCGGCGGATCAGACGGAGACAACGGCCATGGTGATCTGGCAGCCGATCCGGTGACCGAGGCAAGCACTGCGAGCGTCTCCTCGTCGCTCCCGCAGTCGCTTTTTGTGCTCAGGACCCGTTTCGGGTTCGCTGAGACTGAGCATCCGTAGTGCAATTGTTATCATAAAATGAGAGCAAGCACAAGGGAGAAAAGAGAAGAAATAACATAAAGGAGCTGCCGGCCCGGTGGCCGGGGGCACATCGCTCACCCTGATCAGCACCGGGTTCAGCTCGACAATGACCGTCACATCCGGCGGGACGACCGCGCCCTGAAGGCCCGGTCGGAGCGCCGGCCGGACGGCCCGGTGCTCGACCCCTGAGTGGGCCCCGGTCTCCGTAGGCTGCCCGAACGATGAGTCGGGAGCCGAAGAGCCGGAGGCCGCGCCAGGCGGTGGCGGCCCATGTGGTGGCCGTGGCGCTATACGTCACCCTGTCCCTGGGCCTGTGGTGGGGGGTCTGGGTCACCGGCCACCCGACGTCCACCATCACCTGCAACTGTGGCGACCCGGTGGAGGCCGTGTGGTGGCTGGCCTGGACCCCGTGGGCGGTGGTCCACGGCCACAACCCGTTGCTGACCAACGCCCTGTCCGCCGGGACCGGCGGGGTGAACGCCCTGACCAACACGTCGATGCTGTTCCCGGCCGCCGTCCTGGCCCCGGTCACCTGGCTGTTCGGACCCATTGCCAGCTTCAACGTGGCCGCCCTGCTGTCGCCGGTGGTGTCGGCCTGGTGCGGGTTCCTGCTGGCCCGCCGGGTGACCAGGTTCTATCCGGGCCAAGTGCTGGCCGGGGCCCTGTTCGGGTTCTCGCCGTTCGTCATCGCCAACGACCCGTTGGGCCACTTCACGTTCGTGCTGGGCTTCTTCGCCCCGCTGGCCGCTCTGGTCGTCTACCGGGCCGTCCGGGAGCGGTCCGGCTCGCCGTGGCGGCTGGGCATCCTCCTCGGCCTGCTGGTGGTGGCCGAGTTCTTCACCAGCACCGAGATGCTGCTGATCGCCGCCCTGACGGCGGCCGTGGGCGGGGTGCTGACCCTGCCGTTCTGCTGGTCCGTCTACCGCGGCGCCTGGTCACGCCTGGTCCGGGTCGGCGCCGGCGCGGCGGCGGTCGCCGTTCCCCTCCTGGCCTACCCGGCCTGGTTCGCCGTGGCCGGCCCCCGGCACATCGAAGGGGCGCCCTGGCCGAACAACACCAGGGGGGAGCTGCTGAACCAGATCGTCTCGCAGGGGCCGAAGGTCCGCGCCACCGACATCGGGCTGCAGCTGATCGGCTTCGACGGCCCGCTGGGCCTTCCGGTCGACTATCTGGGGATCGTCCTGCTCTGCGCCCTGGCCGTGTCGGTCGTCGTCTGGTACCGCCGGCGACTGGCCTGGGTGGCCGCCATCACCGGGACGGCCAGCTGGCTGATGTCGCTCGGGGCCAGCCGGACGGGGCCGTACCCGTGGAACTGGCTCCGGCACCTGCCCCTGACCGCCGACATCGAACCACAGCGGTTCGCCGAGATGACGGCCCTGTGTGCCGCCGTGCTGCTGGCCATCTCGGCCGACGGGTGGTGGCGGCTCGTCCGGCGGGTCCTGGTCGACCGCCGGCTGGGCCGGCGGTGGCCCAGCCGGCGGTGGCCCAGCCGGCGGTGGGCAGTGGCCGGGTGGGCGGTGGTGGTCACCGGGGCCACGGTGGGCGTGCTGCTGCCGGTGGCCACGGCCTACACGGCCCCGTTCGCCGTCCAGGACAGCACCCCGCCGGCCTGGATCACCGACGTGGCGCCGACGCTGCCCCAGGGCACCCGGCTGTTGACGCTGCCGTACACCGACATGCCACATCCGTACGCCATGGGCTGGCAGGCCGAGGGCGGGTTCCGGTTCGACCTGCCCGGAGGGTACGTGGTGGTACCCGGCCAGGGCGGCCGCAGCGACTACGTGGTGCCGTTCGGGGGGGCGACGGCCACCCTGACCACAATGTCCCTCGGGTTCAACCCGCGGTCGGGCGCCACCGCCCGCCAGGTCGACGGCGTCCGCCGGGCCCTGCGGCGCTGGGGAATACAGGCGGTGGTGGTCACCCCGGCGACCCCGGACCCGGCCTACGGGGCCACCTACCTGACGGC
>CAYVPF010000103.1:5867-9534 GCA_964453355.1 uncultured Acidimicrobiaceae bacterium
TGGGGGGCCTCGGGGAACAGGGGGCTGCGGTAGTCCTGGTGCAGCCGGTCCTCGGCGGCCTCCCGGATGAGCAGTCGCCGGTCGGCCAGGCCGGCCAGCAGCAGGCCCATGCGGCCGAGGTTGAAGGCGGCGTCCTCCCGGCTGACGTGGGCCGGCAGGACCTGGCGGGCCTTGGCGGTGGCCAGGGACCGGTCGGGGACGATGACGACGAAGGCCAGGGACGGGTCGAGCGGCAGCCGGACGGCCCGGACGGCCCCCCGGACCAGGGTGGCCACGACCAGGCCGCCGACGGCGCTGGCGGCGGCGTTCTCGGGGTGGCCGTCCACCCGGGCGGCGACCGCCAGGGGGTCGGTGGCCCCGGCCGCGGCGGCGGCGGCGGCGGCCAGGGCGGCGGACGACCCCAGGCCCCGGGCCACGGGGATCTGGGACCGGACGGCGATGGCCAGGTGGTCGTGGCCGGCCACGTCGATGGCCACCCGGGCGGCCAGATGGCCGGCGTCGTCGGAGAGCCCGGCCCCCTCGCCCTCGCTGCGGACGGCCAGCCGGGGGGCCGGCTCCACCTCGACTTCGACGTAGCGGTCGACGGCCAGGGCCAGGGCGTCGAAGCCGGGGCCCAGGTTGGCCGTCGAGGCGGGCGCCCGGGCCCGCACTCAGGAAGCCTTGGGCATGCGGGCGGTGGTCCGCAGGGGGACGGCCAGCTGCTGCTGGGCGACGGTGTAGGTGACCGTGCCGACCTGTTCGCCGGCCCGGGTGCCGGCCTTCGGGTGGTGGTCGGTGACGGTGACGGCCTGCTTGACGGCCTGGCCGGGCCAGGCCAGCAGGGTGCCGGTGGCGGCGGTGGCCAGCGGCACCCGCTTGCCGGCCAGCTGCACGGTGCCGGCCGGGGAGCCGGCGGCGGGCATGGGGACGGCCACCACATGGGCGGCCGCGGCCTGGGCCACCGCCAGGTCGGCCTTGCCCGCCATCTGCAGCACTGTGGCCATCTCGAAGGAGGTGACGGCGGCCAGGACCACGAAGGACTGGCCGCCGACGGAGCCCTGGTAGGCCAGGATGTCGCCGCCGCCGGCGGCGGAGGTGAACCCGGACTTGACCCCCTCGACGCCGGGGGTGGGGTCTGTGTAGCCGCCGGGGAGCAGCGGGGTGTAGCTGGACACGGTGCCGGCTATCGGCAGTGTGACCGACGGCATGGTGACGATCTGGGCGAATGTGGGGTTGGCCATGTCGGCGGAGGCCACCTTCAGCAGGTCGGCCGGGGTGGACACCGACTGCGGTGTGTACCCGCTGGCGTCGGCGAAGTGGGTCTGGCTCATGTCGAGGGTGGCGGCGGCGGCGTTCATCTTGGCCACGAAGGCGGCCAGGGACCCGGCGTCCCAGGTGGCGAGGGAGAAGGCCAGGTCGTTGGCCGAGTGCACCAACATGCCCTCCAGCATCTGCCGCTCGGTCAGGGTCTCGCCGGCCTGCAGGGGGACGTTGGCCTGGTCGGTGACGGTGTCGCTGTCGTAGTTGCCGACGTCGTTGGCTGTGATGGTGACGGTGGGGCCGTCCTGGCCGGCGCCCAGGGGGTGGTCGTGCAGGATGACGTAGGCGGTCATGACCTTGGTCATGCTGGCGACGGGCACCGGGTGCTCTGTCCCGGACTGGGCGGTGTAGCCGACGGCGGGGATCGCCACGGCCGACTGGCCGGTGGACGGCCACGGCAGGGTGATGGCGGAGGTGGCGGCCGGCACGGCCGGGGCCGCCGGCGCCTGCACCTTGACCACCGCCTTGGCCGGGGGTCGGGCGATCACCGAGGACAGGCCGCCGACGACGAGGACGATCACCAGGATCACGACCCCGACGACGGCCAGCAGCGCCAACCAGGCCAACGCCCGCTGGGCGGCGGTCGGCCGACGGCGGGGCCGGTGCCGCGGCAGGTGGTGGTGCCGGTGATCGCTCGAATCCCCATCAAGATGGCCGGGACCGGCGCCGGAACGGTTGGCCCGGCGGGCGCCGACGGCCTGCTGCGCCCGGGCCACCCGGAGCTCGGCCCGGGTGGGCTGGCGGGCCGCTTCCGCTTCCGCTTCCGGCGACGCCGGTGCCGGTGCCGGTGCCGGTGCCGGTGACGGCAACGCAGGCCCGGGCGGCCCGCCCGCCGGCACCGAAGGCGCCGGAAAGGACAGGGCGGGCGTCGAGGACGGACGTGCTGCCATTGGTATCGGATCGGCCCCCGGCGCTTAGCCGGGTCGGCTGTCCATCTCCTCGGGGGTCATGAGGACGGCGCGGGCCTTGGACCCCTCCGACGGCCCCACCACCCCGCGGCGTTCGAGCAGGTCCATCAGGCGGCCCGCCCGGGCGAAGCCGACCCGGAGCTTGCGCTGGAGCATGGAGGTGGACCCCAGCTGGGACCGGACCACCAGGTCCATGGCCACCGCCAGGAGGTCGTCGTCGTCGTCATCGCCGGACAGGCTACTCCCGGCGGCCTCGTCGACGCCCTGGATGCCCACCACGGGCTCGGGGATGCGGCCCTGGCGGCGCCAGAAGGCGACGGCCTGGCGGACCTCGTCTTCGGACACCCACGGGCCCTGAAGCCGCCGGGGGATGTTGGAGGAGGCGGTCAACAGCAGCATGTCGCCCTTGCCGATCAGCCGCTCGGCCCCGGGCTGGTCCAAGATGACCCGGCTGTCGGCCAGGGAGGACACGGAGAAGGCCATGCGGCTGGGCACGTTGGCCTTGATGACCCCGGTGATGACGTCCACCGACGGCCGCTGGGTGGCCAGGACCAGGTGGATGCCGACGGCCCGGGCCATCTGGGCGATGCGGACCACCGACTCCTCCACGTCCCGGGCGGCCACCATCATCAGGTCGTTCAGCTCGTCCACCACCACCAGGACGAACGGCAGCCGCTCGGGCATCTGCACGTCGTCGTCCACGGCCTCGGTGGCGGCGTCAACGGCACCGTCGCCGGCCGCCACCACCGCCCCGCCCGGAGCCGGCTCGGTCCCGGCGGCCGCCGCTTCGGCGTCGAACGGACCGGCGCCCGCCGAACTGGCACCGGCGTCTGGTCCGCTGGCTGCCGCGCTGTCGGCTGTGACCTGGGCGGCCTTGACCTTGGCGGCGATGGCGGCCACCTGGGCGGCGACCGACGGGCCACCGACCGGGCCGAGGTCACCGCGGTCGTAGGCCTCGTTGTAGCCGGTGATGTCCCGGACGCCGTACTCGGCCAGCAGGTCGTAGCGGCGCTCCATCTCCTTCACGGCCCAGGCCAAGGCGTTGGCGGCCTTCTTGGCGTCGACGACCACCGGGGTGAGCAGGTGGGGCAGGTCGTTGTACTGGCCCAGCTCCACCCGCTTGGGGTCGACCAGGATCATGCGGACCTGGTCGGGGGTGGCGCGCATCAGGATGGAGGTGATGAGGGAGTTGATGCACGACGACTTGCCGGCGCCGGTGGCCCCGGAGATGAGGACGTGGGGCATCTGGGCCAGGTTGACCATGACGGCCCGGCCGGCGATGTCCCGGCCGAGGGCCACCTCCAGCGGGTGGGTGGCCTGGGCGGCCTCGTCGGAGGCCAGGATGTCGCCCAGGGACACCAGCTGGCGCTGCCGGTTGGGCACCTCCACCCCGATGGCCGACTTGCCGGGGATGGGGGCCAGGATGCGGACGTCCGGGGAGGCCATGGCGTAGGCGATGT
>CAYVPF010000104.1:0-9507 GCA_964453355.1 uncultured Acidimicrobiaceae bacterium
GACGGCCTCGGCTGGGAGCAGCTTCGGGCCCGTCCCGCCGTGGCCCCCACCCTGGCCGCCGCCGTCGGCGGCCCCGTGACCTCGGTGGCCCCCAGCACCACCGCCACCGCCCTCACCTCGCTCACCACCGGCCTGCCCCCGGCCGTCCACGGCATCGTCGGCTACCGGGTCCGCTCCGGCCAGGCCGTCCTCAACGTCCTCAACTGGCGTGTCGACGGCGTCGACGCCCGCCGGCTGCTGCCCCCGCGGACCTACCAGCCCCATCCCATCTTCCCGGTGCCCACCGGTCCGGGTCGCGGCCCCGGGCCCGGGCCCGGCCCCGGCCCCGGGCAACCGGCACCCACCCCGGTGGTGTCCAAGGTCGACTACGCCACCACCGGGTTCACCGCCGCCCACCTCGGCGACGCCGTCCTGCACGGCCTGCGCACCCCGTCCGGCCTGGTCGTGGAGGTCCGCCGGCTCCTGGCCGGCGGGGCCCCGTTCGTGTACGCCTACTACGACGGCATCGACCGGGTGGCCCACGCCTACGGCCTCGGCGACTACTACGACGCCGAGCTCCGGGCCGCCGACCGGTTGGTCGCCGACCTGCTCGACGCCCTGCCTCCCGGCGCCGTCCTGGTCGTCACCGCCGACCACGGCCAGGTGGACGTCGGCTCCGCCGTCGAGGTGCTCGGCGCCGACCTCATGGACGACGTCCAGCTGCTGTCCGGCGAGGGCCGGTTCCGCTGGCTGCACGTCCGGCCGGGGGCCACCGACGACGTCGCCGAGGCCGCCACCGAGACCTTCGGCCACCTGGCCTGGGTCCGCACCCGGGAGCAGATGATCGACGACGGCTGGCTCGGCGGCGAACCGGTACCAGATGTCGCCGACCGTCTCGGCGACGTCGTCCTGGCCCCGTTCGCCCCCACCGCCTTCTTGGATCCCGCCGACACCGGCGAGCAGCGCCTGGCGGCCCGCCACGGTTCCCTCACCGAGGCCGAGATGCTGGTGCCCCTGGTCGCCTGGGAGCCCACCGGGTAGGCCGGGGAGCCCACCGGGTAGGCCGGAGAGCCCACCGGGTAGCCCCGAAGCCCACCAGGTAGCTTGGTCAGCCCATGGCGCCCTCCAACGATCCCACCGACGACTCCCTCCGACCCGGCGATCCGACGGTCGCCCCCGACGAGGTGCTGCCGGCCCCCGGCCGGTCGGCCGCCGGTGACGACGGCGACCACGCCGCCGACGACGACGACGGCACGGACGAGCTCCGGGAGGCCGTCGAGCAGCCGGCCAAGGTCATGCGGATCGGCTCCATGGTCAAGCAGCTGCTCGAAGAGGTCCGCCAGGCCCCCCTCGACGAGGCCAGCCGTTCCCGGCTGCGCGAGATCTACGAGCAGTCCGTCCGGGAGCTGGCCAGCGGCCTGTCCCCGGACCTGGTGGCCGAGCTCGACCGCATGGCCCTGCCCTTCGACGACGGCGTCCCCACCGACGCCGAGCTCCGCATCGCCCAGGCCCAGCTGGTCGGTTGGCTGGAGGGCCTGTTCCACGGCATCCAGGCCACCCTGGTCGCCCAGCAGATGGCCGCCCGGGCCCAGCTGGACGAGATGCGCCAGCGGGGCCTCCCCCGTGGTGCCGACAGCGACGGCCGTCCCGGCGCCTACCTGTAACTCCCCGGCCCGGCCCGGTCCCGCCCGGTCCCGCCCGGTCCCGCGGCCGCCCGCACCCTTCCCGTAGCATCGATGGCGGCCCGACCCTGAGGAGGCGGCATGTCCGACGTTCCCCCCGACAGCCAGCCGAGCGGCGACCCCTCCGGCAACCCATTGCCGTACCCCGGGTCGGTCCCGCCGCCCTATCCAGGCGATGCTCCGGCCTACCCGCCAACCCCGCCGGGCCCCGGCGGGTACGTGCCCCCGGGCGGCACGCCTGCCGGCTACCCGCCGGCCCCCGCCGGCTACCCGGCCGCCCCGGGTTCCGGCTACGGCGGCCCCGGCTACCCCCCGCCGCCTGCTCCTCCGGGATACCAGCCTCCTCCGGGATACCAGCCCGGCTACCAGGCTCCCGGCGGCTACCCGGCGGCCGGCGGCCCGATGGCGTCGCCGTACGCCAGCTACGGCGCCCGGCTGGGTGGGTGGCTGATCGACTTCCTGCTCCTCGCCGTCGTCGGCGCCATCCTGAACGCCGTCTTCAACGCCGGCCACGTGGCCCGGGTCACCATCAAGAGCACCACCACGACAAACGGGGTGACCATCCACCACGTCGGCCACTTCTCGGTGCTGGGCCCCATCGTCCAGATCATCGTCGTGCTGCTCTACGGGGCCATCCTCTGCGGGTCCCGCCGGGGCCAGACCGTGGGGATGATGGCCGTCGGGGCCCGGGCGGTGGACCGGGACACCGGCGCCCCCATCGGCTTCGGCCGAGCCCTTGGCCGCGGGGCGTTCGAGTACCTGATGTTCATCGTCATCGTCATCCCCTGGATCGTCGACATGCTGTTCCCGAGCTGGGACCGGCAGCGGCAGACCCTGCACGACAAGGTGTCGCGGACGGTGGTGGTCAAGGCGTCGGTCGCCCCGCCTCCGCCGGCCTGACCCCGTCCCGGGCCGACCCCGTCCCGGGCCGACCCCGTCCCGGGCCGACCCCGTCCCGGGCCGACCTCGACTGGCACCGGGGCGGGGACGCCCGCCCGTCGGCTATGGTCGGAATGACACACCTGTAACTCGTATTCCCGGTGGCCGGCGCAGCCGACCGCCGGAGCCCGGAGGAGGGCTCGGGGGAGTTGGTAACCCGTTCGTTCACCCACCTTCACACCCACACCGAGTTCTCCATGCTGGACGGCGCCGCCCGGGTGAAGGACCTGGTCAGCGCGGCGGCGCAAGACGGGCAGCCGGCGTTGGGGATCACCGACCACGGCAACATGTACGGGGTCCTGGACTTCTACAAGGCATGCCGGGACGGCGGCATCAACCCGGTCATCGGCACCGAGGCGTACATGGCCGGGGAGTCCCGGCACGAGCGCCCGGTCCGGCGGGGCCGGGTGGACGACACCGGCGGGGACGTGGACGGCGGCCAGAAGCTGTACTACCACCTGACCCTGCTGGCCGAGGACACCCGGGGCTACCGGAACCTGCTGAAGCTGTCGTCCGCCGCCTACCTGGAGGGGTACTACTACAAGCCGCGGCTGGACTGGGAGCTGCTGGAGCGGCACCACGAAGGGCTGATTGCCACCACGGGCTGCCTGGGCGGGGTGGTCCTGCAGGCGCTGCTGGCCGGGAACCCGGTCGAGGCCGAGCGCCGGGCGGCCCGGCTGCAGGACATCTTCGGCAAGGACAACCTGTTCGTCGAGATCCAGGACCACGGCATCGCCGACCAGCAGCGGACCAACCCGCAGCTGATCGAGATCGCCCGCCGGCTGGGGGCGCCGCTGCTGGCCACCAACGACAGCCACTACACCCACCGAGAAGACGCCGTGGCTCACGACGCCCTGCTGTGCGTCCAGACCGGGGCCACCCTGAGCGACACCAAACGGTTCCGGTTCGAGGGCACCGAGCACTACCTGAAGTCGGCGGCCGAGATGCGGCAACTGTTCGCCGAGGTGCCCGAGTCCTGCGACAACACCCTGTTGATCGCCGAGCGGGCCAACGTGGAGCTGGAGCTCGGCAAGCCCAGCCTGCCGGAGTTCCCGGTCCCCGACAGCTTCACCGGCGAGACCTACGAGGCCCGGGCCCTGGACTACCTGCGGCACCTCACCTACGAAGGCGCCCGTGAGCGGTACGGCGAACCGCTGCCCCGGGAGGTGCGGGAGCGGCTGGACTACGAGCTGTCGGTCATCGGCGACATGGGGTTCGCCGCCTACTTCCTGGTGGTCTGGGACCTGATCCGCTACGCCCGGGACACCGGCATCCGGGTCGGCCCGGGCCGTGGGTCGGCCGCCGGCTGCTGTGTGGCCTACTGCCTGAAGATCGTCGACCTCGACCCCATCCGGTACGACCTGCTGTTCGAGCGGTTCTTGAACCCCGGCCGGAAGCAGATGCCGGACATCGACATGGACTTCGACGAGCGGTTCCGCGGCGACATGATCAAGTACGCCGCCGAGCGGTACGGCAGCGACCGGGTGGCCCAGATCGTGACGTTCTCCACCATCAAGGCCCGGGCCGCCGTCCGGGACGCTTCCCGGGTGCTGGGGCTGCCGTACATCGTCGGGGACAAGATCGCCAAGGCCATGCCACCGCTCGTGATGGGCCGCGACACCCCGTTGTGGGCCTGCCTGACCAAGAGCGAAGGGTTCGAGGACGGGTACAACGCCGCCACCGAGCTGCGGGCCATGTACGAGCAGGATCCGGAGGCCCAGAAGGTCATCGACGTGGCCAAGGGCCTGGAGGGCCTCCGCCGGCAGGACGGCATCCACGCCGCCGCGGTGGTGATCACCAAGGACCCGCTGACCGAGTACCTGCCGATCCAGCGCAAGCCGGACGCCGGCGGCCGCCCCGAGGACGCCCCCATCGTCACCCAGTACGAGATGCACGGGGTCGAGGAGATGGGCCTCCTCAAGATGGACTTCCTGGGGCTCCGCAACCTCTCGATCATCGAGCGGTCCCTCGACATCATCGAGCGGGCCACCGGTACCCGGCCGGACATCGACGGCGTCGCCTTGGACGACGAGCCGACCCTCCAGATGCTCCGGCGGGGCGACTCGGTCGGGGTCTTCCAGCTCGAGGGCGGCCCCATGCGGGCCCTCATGCGGTCCCTGGCCCCCACCAGCTTCGACGACGTGGCCGCCCTGGTCGCCCTGTACCGGCCCGGGCCGATGGCGGCCAACATGCACAACGACTACGCCGACCGGAAGAACGGCCGCAAGCCCATCACCTACGCCCACGCCGACCTGGAGCCCATCCTGGCCGACACCCAGGGGCTGATGATCTACCAAGAGTCGGTCATGCGGGTGGCCCAGAAGTTCGCCGGCTACACCCTGGAAGAAGCCGACAACCTCCGAAAGGCCTGCCTGCCAGCGGGAACGCGGCTGCTCACCCGGACGCGGGGCTACGTGCCGATCGAGAAGGTGATGTCCCTCAAAGATCGACACGTGCAGACGATCGATACCACCAGTGCCACTTCTCGATATGCCGAGGTGGCCGACGTCTGGCCGGTGGGCGTCAAGCCCGTCTACCGGCTGACCACCTCGACCGGCTACTCGATCCAGGCCACTGCCGAGCACCGCTTCCTGGTGGAAGGGGAGTGGTGTGAGCTCGGAAGCTTGGCGCCCGGCGACCTCGTGGGGGTGGCCGCTCGGACGATGACCGAAGGCGGCGCCAAGGTGAGCCGGGACGACGTCGAGCTCGCAGCCCTCCTGATCTCAGAGGGCTATGTCCCCGACATCGTCAACGGCCCGCCTCGCTCGGCTTTCTTCTGCAACACGGACCCGCAGCTGATCGAGACCTTTTGCGTCGCCTTCGAGCGACGGTTCGGGTATCCGTCCCCGCGGGTCATCGTGGTCGGCGGGGTCACCCGCGTCTGTCTGCGTCGGGGCGAGGTCCTGGACCTCGTTCCAGTTGTGGGGCGACTTGGCCTCTCGGCCGACAAGATGATCCCCGAGCGACTCGTCAACGCCCCTCTGGTGGCAGTCGAGCGCTTCCTCGGCCTCTACTTCTGTGCCGACGGCTGGGCCGATCGCAGCGGGGCGCACTTCGGCTCGAAGAGCCGGGACGTCTGTGCGGGACTGAAGCGGATGCTCCTGCGGGCCGGCATCCTCTCCAACCTGCACCGGCGTGAGATCGCTGGTCACGGGACCCATTGGACGCTTTCGATCGCCGACAAGGGTCAGGCCAAGGCGTTCGCCCAGCTCGTCTCTCCCCATCTGACCAGCCAGAAAGCCGTGAAGGTCGAGCGGTGGCTCGCCGAATGGTCGACGGGGTCGAGCGCGACCAGGATCGGGATCCCCACGTCGTTTGTCACCGCCGAGCTCGAACGCCGCGGGCGGGTCACCGGCGGATCGAAGCGCGATCTCGGGATCGACGGTGGCGGCTGGACAAGGACCCGCCTGTTGCACCGCAACACGCTGTCGGGGCTGCTCTACTCCGAGCGCCTCGAAGACCTGCGGACGGGCGACCTGGTCTGGGACACCGTCACTTCGATCGAGCCCGTGGGAGAGCTCCCCTGCTACGACTTCGAGATGACGGACCCCTCGCGGCCGTACGCCCTGGCCGAGGACCTCCTGGTCCACAACTGCGGAAAGAAGATCAGGGCCCTCATCGCCGCCGAGCGGGAGAAGTTCGTGGCCGGCTGCGTCACCGAGGGCTACGGCGAGAAGCTGGGCACCGACCTCTTCGACATCATCGAGCCGTTCGCCGACTACGCCTTCAACAAGTCCCACTCCTACGGCTACGGCCTGGTGGCCTACCAGACGGCCTGGCTGAAGGCCCACTACCCGGTCGAGTACATGGCCGCCCTGCTGACGTCGGTGAAGGACAACAAGGACAAGACCGCCGTCTACCTGGCCGAATGCCGGGCCATCGGCATCGAGGTGACGGTGCCCGACGTCAACCTGTCGGCGGCCGAGTTCGCCCCGAAGGTGGTGGAGGAGGCCGGCGACGGCGGCGGGACGGCAGATGACGACACGGGCCGGCCGGCGATCCCCACGAAGCCGGGGATCGTGTTCGGGCTGGCCGCCGTCCGCAACGTCGGCGAGAGCCTGGTGGAGCGGATCGTGGCCGAACGGCAGGCCAACGGCCCGTTCGCTGACGTGTACGACTTCTGCCGCCGGGTGGACCCGGTGGTGCTGAACAAGCGGACCATGGAGTCGCTGGTGAAGGGCGGCGGGTTCGACTCCCTGGGCCATCCCCGGCAGGGGCTGTGCCTGGTGTTGGACGAGATCGTCGACCGCACGTTGGAGCGCCGGAAGGAGCACGACGTGGGCATCGCCACCCTGTTCTCCTCCCTGGAGCCCGCCGAGGGGTCCGGCGACGACGCCGGCCGGTGGGAGGGCACCCGGTACCCGATCCCGGACCAGGAGTTCGACAAGAGCCAGCGACTGGCCTTCGAGAAGGAGATGCTGGGGCTCTACATCAGCGACCACCCGCTGTTGGGGGTCGAGCGGGCCTTGGCCCGGCACACCGACTGCTCGTTGGCCGACATGCGCGACGCCGCCGCCGACGGGCCGGACTCCGGCGGGAGCGAAGGCATGGTCCGGGCCGTCGGCGGGGTGGTGACGGAGCTGAAGCGGCAGTACACGAAGAAGGGCGACCTGATGGCCCGGTTCGTGCTGGAAGACCTGCAGGCGTCCATGGAGGTGTTCGTGTTCCCCCGGGTCATGGCCGACTACGGGGCCATGCTGGAGAACGACGCCGTGGTGGTGGTCCGCGGCCGGGTGGACCTGCGGGACGAGCAGCCGAAGATCGTGGCCATGGAGATCCGCCGGCCCATCCTGGGGACGGCCGACGCCCAGGAGCTGAAGATCGCCCTGCCGCTGGGGGTGCTGTCGGACGACACCGTGGGACGGCTGAAAGACCTGCTGACCGGCCATCCCGGGCCGTCGCCGGTGCTGTTGCACGTCGGCGAAAAGGTGCTGAAGCTGCCGCCGGAATTCAACGTGGACTGCCGCAACGGCCTCGTCGGCGAGCTGAAGCACCTGCTGGGCGCCGGCGCCGTCATGGCCTGATCCGCACCCGGCCGACCGGCCGAGTGGGAAAGGTCCCGGTCGGGCCAGTAGAATCACCTTATGTCGATCGTGGTGAACACCAAGGACTGCACCGCGCTCAGCGACGCGGAGCTGGCGGAGATGGCCGACCTCGGCGCCGACCGGGCGCCCGGGTTCGACATCGGCTTCCTGTCCAAGGAGCGCGAGGACTGGGTGCTGGTCACCCAGGCCCGGGAGGGGACCAAGCTCCGCGGCTTCTCCTTCTGCACCCTGGAGCGCATTGGGGGCACCCCGTCGCTGCTGATCGGCCTGGCCTCGGTCGACCGGACGTCCCGAGCCGAGTCGGCCCTGAAGGTGATGATGGGGGACCAGTACCGGCGGGCCCTGTTGGCCTTTCCCGACGAGGACGTCCTGGTCGGCACCCGGCTGCTGTTCCCCGACGGCTTCCGGGCCTTCGCCAACCTGGCCGACGTGGTCCCGGTCGCCGGGCACAAGCCGTCCGGAGAGGAGCGGGCCTGGGCCCGCCGGCTGTCCAAGCGGTTCGGGGTCGAGAGCCGGCTGGACGACCGCAGCTTCGTGCTGAAGGGCGACGGCGCCGTCACCGGCGGCCTGGACTTTGCCCATCCCAAGGTGAAGGTGCCCGAGGGCGTCGACGAGCTGTTCGTCGGCCTGGACCCCGACAAGGGCGACCGGCTGGTGGCCCTGGGTTGGGCCATGGCCGAAGACCTGGCCGGGGGCAAGCTCAGCCGCTAGCCCTTGGGCTGCGCTCAGCCCTTGGGCAGCACCGCCGTGCACACCTTGTAGCAGTGGCCGTCTCTCGGCCGGCTGACCGAGGCCAGCAGGTACTGGGGGGGGTAGCCGAGGGCGGTGGACAGGTCCTTGCCGCTCAACCGCTCCCGCCGGGCGGCGTCCAGGGCCCGGGCGGCCCGGTGGTCCTCCACCGGCAACCAGACGTCGTCGCGGTTCCATCCGAACCGGACCCAGGTCGACCCGTCGGCCGGCCGGCGGATCAGCTGCGGGCCCCGGGTGGGCTCGATGAGGGCCGACGACGGCCGGTTGCCGCGGAACTCCCAATACGGGGCGGCCGAGCCCGGGAACCCCAGCAGCGGCCCGTCCGGGGGTACGGCCAAGTGGGCCAGCAGCTGGCGGACCCGCCGGCCGCGGAGGGTGCCGATCTGGCGGGGCAGGCCGGCGACGGTGGTGGCCTCCGGTTGGGCCAGGTCGTCGCGTTCGGGATCGTCGGCCAGGGTGGCCTCGACGACGTCGAAGGCCGTGAGGTCCGGGAGGTGGCCCTCCGGCCAGGCCACCCGAAGCCGCAGCAGGGCGCCCGACGACAGGTCGACGGCGGTGGTGTCGTCGTCGGTGCAGGCCAGCACCAGCAGGCGCAGGGTGGCCCCACCCTCCACCAGCACCCGTTCCCGCCGGGGCAGGTCCCGGAGGAGGGCACGCCCGGTGGGGGGTCTGTCCGGCTGCGACTGCTGTTCACCCCGCGGCACTGCCTACGCTCCTGACTCGTCCAACTGGGCGGCCAGGGTACCCGGATCGGCCGCCGGGGCCTGGCAGGCGAACCGGCGGCACACGTAGGCGGCCCCCGGCGAACGGCCGGTCCACAGCGGCGAGGCCGACGGCTGCCCCCAGGCCACCACGGCGTCGGGCAGCCACCGGTCGCGGACCACCGCCAGCAGGTCCGGGCGGTCGCCGGCCACCACGACCTCGGTGGTGCCGCCGGCCAGCGACACGGCCGCCACCAGGTCGGCCACCGCCATGGGGTGCTCGGCCAGCAGCGGGGCGGCCAGCTCCAGGATGCGGCGCCCGGCGGCTTCGAACCGGTCGGATCCGGTCAGGGCGGCCAGCCGCAACAGGGCGACGGCGGCGGCCGAGTTGGCCGACGGCACGGCGCCGTC
>CAYVPF010000105.1:0-9426 GCA_964453355.1 uncultured Acidimicrobiaceae bacterium
GCCGGCCCCGGCCGGGCCCGCACCGAAACGGTTGCCCTGGTCGAGTCGGTAGTCGCCGGCTACCTGGCCGAACACTGAGGGCTAGGGTTGATCGAAGGACCCAGGGGTACATCCCTTCGAAAGGAGGACGCATGACCCAGGACGCATCCGACCGGCCACCGACGACCACGGACGCCGGCATCCCGGTGGCCAGCCAGGAGCACTCGCTGACGATCGGGCCCGACGGCCCGGTGCTGCTGCAGGACTTCTACCTGATCGAGCAGATGGCCAACTTCAACCGGGAGCGCATCCCGGAGCGCCAGCCCCACGCCAAGGGCGGCGGGGCCTTCGGCCGGTTCGAGGTCACCGACGACGTCAGCCGGTTCACCAAGGCGGCCGTGTTCCAGCCGGGAACCACCACCGACATGCTGGCCCGGTTCTCCACCGTGGCCGGCGAGCGGGGCTCCCCCGACACCTGGCGTGACCCCCGGGGGTTCGCCCTCCGGTTCTACACGTCCGAGGGCAACTTCGACCTGGTCGGCAACAACACCCCGGTGTTCTTCATCCGGGACCCCATCAAGTTCCAGAACTTCATCCGCTCGCAGAAGCGGCTGGCCGCCAACAACCTCCGGGACCCGGACATGCAGTGGGACTTCTGGACCCTCTCCCCCGAGTCCGCCCACCAGGTGACCCTGTTGATGGGCGACCGGGGGATCCCGAAGAGCTGGCGGCACATGAACGGGTACTCCTCCCACACGTACATGTGGGTCAACGCCGCCGGCGAGCGGTTCTGGGTGAAGTACCACTTCAAGACCGACCAGGGGGTCGAGTGCCTGACCCAGGGCGACGCCGACCGGATCGCCGGCGAGGACGCCGACTACCACCAGCGGGACCTGTACGACGCCATCGACCGTGGTGACCTCCCCAGCTGGAGCCTGAAGGTGCAGGTGATGCCGTTCGACGACGCCAAGACCTACCGGTTCAACCCGTTCGACCTCACCAAGGTGTGGCCGCACGGCGACTACCCGCTGATCGACGTCGGCCGGATGACCCTCGACCGGAACGTCACCGACTACCACACCGAGATCGAGCAGGCCGCCTTCCAGCCGAACAACACCGTGCCGGGCACCGGGCTGTCGCCGGACAAGATGCTGCTGGCCCGCGGCTTCTCCTACGCCGACGCCCACCGGGCCCGCCTCGGGGTCAACTACCAGCAGATCCCGGTCAACCGGCCCAAGGCGCCCGTCCACTCCTACTCGAAGGACGGGGCCATGCGGATCGACAATGTCGCCGACCCCGTCTACTACCCCAACTCGGTGCCGGGGGCTCCCGCCGCCGACGCCGACACCTATGCCGAGCACGCCGTGTGGGCGGCCGACGGGGAGATGGTGCGGGCCGCCTACACCCTGCACGCCGAGGACGACGACTTCGGGCAGGCCCGGACGCTCCTGACCGAGGTCATGGACGACGACCAGCGGGACCGGCTGGTGG
Organism: uncultured Acidimicrobiaceae bacterium; assembly: GCA_964453355.1. Lineage (GTDB taxonomy): Bacteria > Actinomycetota > Acidimicrobiia > Acidimicrobiales > RAAP-2 > DASZUK01. The sequence goes on from CAYVPF010000105.1 coordinate 1,471, forward strand.
AGACCGTCGGCGGCCTGCTGGCCGGGCTCCGCCGGGACGAGGTACGCCAGCAGGCGTTCGAGTACTGGCGGGCCATCGACCGGGCCACCGGCGACCGGATCGCCGCCCGAGCCGCCAAGTAGAGCGAGCGGCGAGGGGCCGCCGGTGGGCCCGAAGTGGGTGTCGGCCGGCAGGGGCCAATAGCATCGGCGGCATGCCGGAATTCGCCTTCTCCGAGTTGCTGCCCATCGACCACCACCATCCCGATACGCCGTGGCGGCTGATCACCGCCGACGGCGTCTCGGTGGTCGACGGGGCCGGCCGCCGGTTCCTGGAGGTCGACCCCGAGGTGCTCACCCTCCTCACCCGGGAGGCGTTCCACGACATCTCCCACCTGCTCCGGCCCGGCCACCTGGCCCAGCTGCGCAAGATCCTGGACGACCCGGAGGCGTCGCCGAACGACCGGTTCGTGGCCCTGGACCTGCTGAAGAACGCCTGCATCGCCGCCGGCGGGGTGCTACCGATGTGCCAGGACACCGGCACGGCGATCGTGTCGGGGCGCAAGGGGGAGCTGGTGCTGACCGGCGGCGGGGACGAAGAGGCCATCTCGCGGGGCGTCTACGACGCCTACACGCAGCTCAACCTCCGGTACTCCCAGATGGCCCCGCTCAGCACCTGGGACGAGGTCAACACCGGCAACAACCTGCCGGCCCAGATCGACATCGCCGCCACCGGCGGGGACGCCTACGAGCTGCTGTTCATGGCCAAGGGCGGCGGATCGGCCAACAAGAGCTTCCTCTACCAGGAGACCAAGGCGGTGCTCACCCCCACCAAGCTCCGGGACTTTCTGACCGACAAGCTGCAGAGTCTGGGAACGGCCGCCTGCCCCCCGTACCACCTGGCGGTGGTCATCGGCGGCACCAGCGCCGAGTTCGCCCTCAAGACGGCCAAGTACGCCTCGGCCCGCTACCTGGACAGCCTGCCCACCGAGGGCGACAAGAGCGGTCACGCCATCCGCGACCTGGCTCTCGAGGCAGAGGTGCTGGCACTCACCCAGGAGTTTGGCATCGGGGCGCAGTTCGGCGGCAAATACTTCTGCCACGACGTCCGGGTCATCCGGCTGCCCCGCCATGGGGCGTCCTGCCCGATCGCCGTGGCCGTCTCCTGCTCGGCCGACCGTCAGGCGTTGGCCAAGATCACCGCTGACGGGGTGTTCCTGGAGCAGCTGGAGACCGATCCGGCCCACTTCCTGCCGGACCCCGGCGAGACCGAGGTGGCCGGCGACGTGGTCCGGGTGGACCTGTCCCGGCCGATGGCCGAGATCCGCCAGCAGCTCGCCAACTGCCCCGTCAAGACCCGGCTGTCCCTGACCGGGCCGCTGGTCGTGGCCCGGGACATCGCCCACGCCAAGATCGCCGAGCGCCTGGACGCCGGTGAGCCGATGCCGCAGTACCTCCGCGACCACTGCGTCTACTACGCCGGGCCGGCCAAGACGCCCGAGGGGTACGCCTCCGGCTCGTTCGGTCCCACCACCGCCGGGCGGATGGACTCCTACGTGGGCCGGTTCCAGGAGGCCGGCGGGTCGTTCGTGATGCTGGCCAAGGGCAACCGGTCGAAGGCGGTGACCGAGGCCTGCGCCACCTACGGCGGCTTCTACCTCGGCTCGATCGGTGGGCCGGCCGCCCGGCTGGCCCAGGACTGCATCCGCAAGGTCGAGGTGCTGGAGTACCCCGAGCTCGGCATGGAAGCCGTCTGGCGCATCGAGGTCGAGGACTTCCCGGCCTTCGTCGTCGTCGACGACAAGGGCCACGACTTCTTCGCCGAGGTCGGCTCCCCCGTCGGCCTCCGGTCGCGCTGAGCCCCCGCCCCGGTCGTCACCGGGTCCCCACACCGGCCGGCGCCCTGCCGCGGCATCGGCGGCCGGCCCCGCCTCAGGCCGGAAGGGACCGGCTGGCTCGGCGGTAGGACGCCAGGGCCCGCAGGCCCAGGGCCACCAGATCGTTGGGCGTCGTCACCCGCCCCACGGCGGGCATCAGCTCCAGGGGGACGAACACCGAGCGCTGGACCTCGCCGGCCGTCCTCCCGACAGCGGCGGCCGTCGTCAACGTCTCCCGGGCCAGCAAGGACACCGCCACCTCCCACCGCCCGACTGTTCCCCGTTGGGCTTCCGCCCCGTGGCGGCGGACCGCCCATCCGTCCAGGTCTCCGGCATAGGCATGGGCGAGGACGCTGAGCCAGGCGTAGGCCGGGACCGGCTGCCGCCGGCCCCCGAGCGCCGCCGGGTAGCCGCCGGCCAGGAACAGCTCGGCCTCCCGGGCCAAGGCCTCACCGCTGGCCTGCCGGCGGTCCCGGCTCCCCCAACCGAAGTGCGGCCCGCGGTGCCTCGACCTGCCCTGCGGCTGGACATTGTCGTCGCCCCCCGACCGTCGTGGCCGGTGGATGAAACGGGCCGACTGTCTTGGCTCTGTTTTACGGGTAATCGCGGGCATGAGGGCATCGTGCTATTTCCCATCTCCGGTCCATAGGGCAATTGGTCCCACCCGACGACCCTCTTGCCTTGGGACTAATTGCCCCTGTCACTAGGGACGATCAGCACTGACGATCACCGGCATTTGAGAAGACGATCGTCTTATGAAGAACGCCTTCCACAAAGTTTATGGTGACAAGCAAATTCTCACCGCTGCCCGGGCCATCCGCCTTTTCACCCTGCCGGCGGCCGCCCTCATCGCTGCCTCAGGGTTCCTGGTGACGGCAGCCAATGCGGCGACAGGTCCAGCCCCGGTGACCACCGCCACCGCCACCGCCTGTGCGGCCCCGGCGCCCGCACCAGCCCTCCCCGCGACGTCGCCGGGATCGACAGTGCAGGCGACGTCGGTGCAGATCGTGGTGCCGGCGGTCACCACGGTGCGGCTCGGCGTAACCGGTCAGCCGGCCGCGGTCGAGACCAACACCGGCCAGGGGCCCAGCTGTGCCGACCTGTTCTTCGTGGTCGACCCGGCGGGCCAGCGGCAATCGGCCGACCTCGCCCAGGTGGACGCCACCATGCACCTCGCCGCCGACCAGGCCGGATCGTGGCAGGCCGGCTGGAACCCGCGGTGACGGTCGAAGGTCCCCGGTGGGTCGGGACCTTCGGCCCTGCCGTCGCCACCTCCGGACGCCCAAGCTGCAACCAGGACCCGCTGACAGGGGCGGCCGGGAAAGAGGAGACGGTTGCATGAAGCGCAAGACGTTCGATCTCATCGTGACGGCAGTCGGAGGAGCGCTGGTGGTGATCCTGGTGGTCGCCGGGGCGCTGTTGCTGGTGGGCGCCAACTACGCCAACTCCAGCGTCCACAACCAGCTGGCCCGCCAGGAGATCACCTTCCCCACGGCCAAGACAATGAACACAAAGCACAGCGAGAACTACGCCTCGCGGTCGGTGCAGCTGCCGTACGCCGGCCAGCAGGTGCTCACTGGGGCGCAGGCCAGCGCCTACGCCTACAAGGTGCAGATGGACGTCTACGGCCTGCCGTACCACGGCGTGTACTCGAAGATCTCCGGCTACGCCCTGACCCACCCCACAACAAAGAAGTTCGCGGCCCTCGTGACAGTCAGCTTCCGGGGCACCACGTTGCAGGGCCTGCTGCTCGAGGCCTACGCCTTCTCCCAGTTCGCCGTGATCGCCACCTGGGGCGCCATCGCCTCGTTCGTCCTGGCCGGCATCATGCTGCTGCTCACGGCCCTCGGCCTGCGCCACCTCCGCCGGGTCACAGACGCCGAGGAATTCCCGAAGGTGCACGAACCCGAGCGGGAGCTGCAGCCGGCCTGAGCCTCGGGTCGTCCCCGTCTCCGACGCCATCGACGCCGCCCGCCCGGTTCTCCGGGCGGGCGGCGTCCGACATTCGGCCTTCTCTCTACGCCCGGCGGATCATGGCGCCAACGGGACCCGCCAGACGAGGCGGGTCCCGCCCGCGTCCGGATGGTCGACCGTGAGCTCGCCCTTCAGCTTCTCGGCCCGCCGCCGCAGGTTGGACAGGCCGAGCCCTCCAGCCTCCCCACTTGCCGCCGGCGGCGCCGGTGCCGACGACCCCATCCCGTTGTCCGTGACCTCCAGCCGGCACCAGCCGTCGAAGACGGTCAGGTCGACGGTGGCCCCGGTGGCCCGGGCGTGCCGGCCGACGTTGGTCAGGGCCTCCCGGACCGTGGCGAGCAGGTGCTCGGCCACCTGGTCGGGCACGGCGGCGTCGATCGGCCCGTCCAGTACGACCTGCACCTCGAAGCCCACGACGCCGCTGAGCTCCCGCACCAGCGACAGCACGTCGGCGCGGAGCCCGCCGTCGCCGTCGGTCCCCAACTCGAAGATGGTGGACCGGATCTGGCGGATCGTGTCGTCGATGTCGGCCACCGCTTTCGAGAGCCGGGCCGCCATCGCTGTCGAACCCACCGACTTGGCCATCCCCTGCAGGGACAGCCCGACGGCGAACAGCCGCTGGATGACCGCGTCGTGCAGGTCCCGGGCGATCCGGTCCCGGTCGTCCACGACGGCCAGCTGCTGCACCCGCTGGTGGAGGCGGGCGTTCTCGATGGCGATCCCCGACGCCAGGGCCAGGGCCTCGACCAACTGCTCGTCGTCCTTCGTGAACTCCGCCCAGCCGACCTTGTCGGTGAGGTAGAGATTGCCGTACACCTCACCTCGGACTTTGATCGGAACGCCGAGGAACGAGGCCATCGGCGGATGGTTGGCGGGAAAGCCGAAGCTCTCGGGGTGGGCCCGGATATCCGGCATGCGGACCGGCTCGGACTGGCTGATGAGCAGCCCCAGCACCCCCTGGCCGGTCGGCCGAGGGCCGATCCGCTCCTCCTCCTCGGACGACAACCCGACGGTGACGAACTGGGCGAGGGCCGTGCGGTCCTCGTTGAGCACCCCGATGGCGGCGTAGCGGGCACCGACCATCGACCGGGCCTCCTCGACGAGGTGCTCCAAAAGGACCGGCAAGCTCAGGTCCGCTTCGATGAGCAGCATGGCCGCCATCAGGCGGCGCAGCTTCACGGGATCATCGATCCCCCGGTACGGCACCCGCGAAGGCTACTCCTCTCGGCGGCAATCCCATAGCCGTTACGTTCCGGGCGCTTGATAAAAGATTGGGATTTCTGACGGGGGTGTTTTGTGCAGCATCGGCCGGCCATCAGCGCGAGGATGCAGGAATGGCCGTCCGGATTTTCCTGCTCGACGACCACGAGATCGTCCGCGCCGGCCTCCGGGCATTGCTCGAAGCCGAGGACGACCTCGAGGTCGTGGGCGAGGCCGGAACCGCCGAGGAGGCCCTGGCCCGGATCCCGCCGTTGCAGCCCGACCTGGCGGTCCTCGACGTCCGGGTCCCCGACGGCAGTGGCGTCGAGGTATGTCGTGAGGTGCGGTCACAGTGCCCGGAGATGGTCTGCGTCATGCTCACCTCCTACGCCGACGACGAGGCCCTTTTCGCCGCCGTCATGGCTGGGGCCGCCGGCTACGTCTTGAAACAGGTGGGCGGCACCGACCTCGTCGGCAAGCTCCGGCGAGCCGCCGCCGGCCAGTCCTTGCTCGACCCGACCCTCACGAAGCGCGTCCTCGAGCGGCTCCAGGCCGGTCCCGACCAGGACCCGCGGCTCGCCACCTTGACCCCCCAGGAGCGGCGCATCCTGGACTTCATCGCCGACGGTTTGACCAACCGGCAGATCGGCGAGGCCATGTACCTGGCGGAGAAGACGGTGAAGAACTACGTCTCCAACCTCTTGGCCAAGCTGGGCATGGAGCGGCGGACGCAGGCGGCCGCCTTCGCCACCCGGCTCGACGAACGGGCCATCGGGGAGGCCGGCCGGAACGCCAGGGGCACCTGAGGGCTCCGCGATCGCGGGGTCAGGTCCTGCGGATCCGCCGACCGGTGATCACGGAGGGGTGGACCCTCACCAGACAGTCCCGTGTCCCCGACGCCCACGGCCGGACGTCCACCGGCGAGGAGACCGCCCCAACGTCCTCGACCGTGCAGGCTCCCGTCACGAGGACGCTCCACCCTTCGGCCAGGGGCCCGTCGACGTTGTCCACCTCGAAGGACAGCTGGTGGAGGCCTACCACCGAGGCGTCCCAGGTCGTCCGGAAGACGACGTCCTCGCCGTCCATCGCAAAGTTGACGGGTAGAGCCACCGGCCCCCGGTCGTCGACATAGACGATCCGGCCCACGCCGTGACTGGCCATGAGCGCACGGCACTCGTCGGGGTCGAGCACCGACAGCAGTCCGCCCGCGCCCCCGTCCTGGCGGCCCGGCGGCACCTGGGTGCCGCCGCCCGACAGCTCGTCGACGGTCGTGTCCAAGGCCCGGGCCAGGCGATCGAGCGCCCCCGGCAACAGGGCCGACGACTCCTGCTCCTCCAGGCCGGCCAAGTAACCCGGGTCCATGCCCGAGCGCGCGGCGACGTCCTCCACTGCCAGGCCGAGCGCCAGCCGGCGCTCGCGGATGCGTCGGGCGAGATCCCCTCCCGCGGTCGTCGTCATGTCCCTCACCCCGTCCTCGATGGTCGATGCCCGTCTCATGTCGATCCACCCCACACGATCTCCACCCGGCTGCGACGCCGGACAACGCTGCCGGCCACCGCATCACGGAGCCGGTAGGCCTCGTGGCTGGAGTCGGCCTGGCGGACCACCGTGGCATGCAGGCGCACGACCAGGGTTTCGCCCCAGCCCTCGATCAGCTCAAGCCGGTCGAGCAGGCTCGGGCCGGTGTCGGGCAGGGCGTCCGCCACCGCATGGAGGATCTTCTTGGCTGTGTTCGCCGCCACCATGCAGACAGCCTGCTCGGACCTCACCGGAGGTACCAGGGTCGAAAGTCCCTAGCTCCCAACCTCCGCGCCGAAACCTGCTTCCCACCCCGGGTCTCCCCCAGTCCCGCCCCGACCCGGCCGGCCGTTCACGGCCGCCAGCGCCATCTCCAACCGTCGACGCTCCTCTGCCGGACGGACAAACCCCTCGGGCCCGCACGGGATCCCGACCCTCTGGCAGAGCTGCATCAGCACCAGGTCGTAGTCGATCTCGGCCGCCAGTCCGGTCACTGCACCACCTGTTACCGGGCCACCCGTCACCGGGCCACCCGCCGGCCCCTGGCGGAGCCCCTCGCCGCGTCGTATCAGCTGGGCCCCGAGGTCAGCGTCGGTGGCCTCGGCGTTGGCCACCAGCCACTCGGCTCCGGCCGCCCGGAGCAGCCCGGAGTACATGGACGTCGTCATGCTGTTGCCATCATCTTCCACCCGGTGGCTCAGCCTGGGCACGGCGGCACCTGTCGGGCGGCTTGGCGCGCCGCTTGGCTTTGCTGGAAGCCCTCCAACTCCAGCTCTGCGGGATAGCCGGCTTCCCGGGCCGTCGTGGCGCCTTCCATGCCCCCTATTGTGCGGGTGCGGAACGAGGCCCCGATAGGGCCGATGGTCCCCTCGGCAGAAAAGGTACCAAAGACCCTGGCGGTCACGACCGGCCGCGCCGGCACCACCGGTGTCCGGCCGAGTCGACGCGCCGTCGTCGTTGCGGTAGGAACTGGCGCATGAGCGACTTCAACCAGGGGATCATCGACGAGTTCCGGGCCAACGGCGGCCAGGTCGAGGCCTTCGCCGGCGCCCCGCTCCTCCTGTTGCACACCACCGGGGCCCGCTCGGGCACCGAACGGGTGAACCCGATGATGTACCAGGACCTGGACCGCGGTGGGCCCCTGGCCGTGTTCGCCTCCAAGGCCGGGGCGCCCACCAACCCCGACTGGTACTACAACCTGGTCGCTCATCCCGCGGTGACGGCCGAGTTCGGGTCCGGCACCCGGTCCTTCACCGCCCGCATCGCCGACGACGACGAGCGCGACGGCATCTGGGCCCGGCAGAAGCAGGACTACCCCGGGTTCGCCGAATACGAGGCCAAGACCGAGCGGGTCATCCCGGTGGTCATCCTCGACCCCGCCTGAGCGAGGCGGTCGCCCTCAACCCGGT
>CAYVPF010000106.1:0-9411 GCA_964453355.1 uncultured Acidimicrobiaceae bacterium
ACCCAGGCCCCACCGGGCCAACGCGGCCACCTTCGGCGACTACCGGCTCTGCGGTTTGACCTCGGGCTTTACCGCTCGATCCCTGGCCTTTGCGGCTCGCACTCCGGCCTTGTGGCTCGACCCGGGACCCCCGGAGGATCAGTCGGCCTAGCGGGTAAGGCATGTCCTCGGAGCGTCCGACCTGGTACCGCCCTGACGCACCTCCGGGCGGACGAGCTCGGCCACCGACGGCAGGGGAGACTCCTGACGGTAATCCGTGACGCTCGGAATCAATCCTCCCCCCCGTGTTTCACGTGGTACCTTACGGTGAAACACCCACCCGGAAGGCTCGGACAGGATGGGGGACCGATGGCGACGGAGTACGAAGAAGGCCTGTTCGTCGGGCTACTGGTGGGTGAAGGCCATTTCGGCGGGGACGGCCGGCAGCCCCACGTGACGCTCCGGATGCACGTCCGGCATGAGGCCCTCTTCCACTGGCTGGAGCGAACCTTCCCAGGCGGACGGCTGTACGGCCCCTACCACCACGACGGGCGGCATTACTACCAGTGGATGGGGCGGGGGATCTACCTACGCGACGTCCTGCTGCCGATCTTCGAACGGCGCCTGTCGCCCGACCTGGACGCCCACAGCTATAAGCGGTTTCAGGACATGCGCCTGCGGTATGCCCGTCGTCTGGGTCTAGAGCCCCCGGAGCGGGTCCCCACCGCCGAGCCGGATTAGAAGAGCGGTCGCTTCGCCGGCACTCCGACCCTGCGGGGATAGCGGTCGGGGCACTGGGACTCCTGTCGGAGAACCTGGAAGTGAAACACCGAATGGCCGGAGCCAGGACTTCCCGACGTTGCGTCGACGGGTCCCTGAACGGTGACCATCGACGGCGGAGGTAGGGGAAGGCCGACGGCCACGGTCACCACGGGGCCCATCCCCAACCGGGCCAGTCCACTGGCCGGCCAGCGGATGGGTTCGTCGACCTTGCCGGCAACGACACCTTCCGTCCCCGAAGAACCCCTGCCCTCGAGGTCACTCCCGTCCGTGAGGTCGTGGTCGTAACCAAGGTCGGGCGGAGGTGGCTCCGACGTGACGAGGAGGCCACCGATCCGCAGCAATGGGCTCGCACATTCGGCCGTGATCGCCGGCGGCCCGAAGGACCGGGCCACCACCAGGTCGTAGGCACCACGGCGTACCGGTTCCCGTCCCAATTCCTCGGCCCGGCCCCTGATCACCTCGATCCGGTCGCCATCGTCCAAGGTCTCAACCGCGTGCTCGAGAAATTCCACCCGCCGTTTGCCGGCGTCGAACAGGGTAAACCGCGCGTCCGGCCAGCAGGCGGCCAACACCAGTCCAGGCAGACCCCCGCCCGAGCCCAGGTCCAAGACCCGGGGGGAACTACCCGTGAACACGTCGACCTCGCCGAGAGCAACGGCAAACCCTTGAGCGTTGGCCAGATGGCGGTCCAATGGCCCAGGACCGAGGAACCCTAAACTCCGGGCCTCCGCCAACAGCGCCCATAGCGGCTCCGGATAGGGGAGAGGAGCTGCCGGCGGTCGGCGGTGCATACGGTCGTCCATGCGGTCGTCCATGGAGGCGGCACCCGGATCGGCACGCCGCACGGGACGGGCGCCGCCGAGGCTCAGCCGGCCGGCGCGATGACGATGTAGCGGGTCGGGTCCTCGCCCTCGGAACGGGTCGCGACCCCGTCGACGTCCTTGAGCGAATCGTGGACGACCTTCCGGTCAGCCGGGGACATCGGCTCCAGCGCTCGCTCGGCGCCGGTCGCCACCACTTCCGAAGCCACCTGCTGGCTGAACCGCTGGAGGGCAGCGGCCCGCTTCTCCCGGTACCCGGCGACGTCGACGAGGATCCGGTCGGTTCGGCTCGGGAACTGACGCTGGACCACCGTGCGGGTGACGTCTTGCAGCGCCGCCAGGGTGGCCCCCTTCGGGCCGACCAGGATGCCGAGACCGTCGCCGGTGGCCGCGATCTCGACCGTGTCGTCGTCGAGCACCCGGATGTCCACTGCGGCTTCCAGCCCGTACCGGGCGAGCAGGCCTTCAAGGAACCCCTTGGCCACCTCCGCCTGCTCCTCGAGGGTCATACCTTCAGCCATGTCGGCCTCCTCATTCGTCACCGCGTCCACACGATCGTTCGTCCTGCCCTGGCGGGCGCCGCCCGGGCCGGGCCGGCCCTCACCGCCGCCGACGGCCTTGGCCGCCGCCCGGCTGCGCCGGCGTCGGGCGGACCGGCTGGTCCCACTGCCCGAGCTGCCCGAGCCGGCCGGCCGCTCCCCACCAGCCCGCGACTGCCCACCGTCCGGGTCCGAGTCCTGGGGAACAAACCCGTCGTCATCCTCGGCGTTGGCCTCCCGGGTACTGGCGGCGCTCTGGGCCACCGTCGCCGATCCCCGGGGACGGTCCCCGTTCTGCCGGCCGCCATCCTGCCGGCCGTCACGACTACGACCGCCGCCGCGGCCAGCGGACCGGCTACCGCCGGATCCCTGCCCGGCCTCCCGACCACCCTGGTCGCGGGGTCGGCGGGTTCGCTTCGGCCGAGGACCGACCGGCTGAACCCGCGCCCGGACCCGGGCCTCCCCGCGGACCCGGCCGAACAACCCGGTCTTTGGTTCGGTCACCACGATCAGCTCGGCGTCGCGCTCGGCGACACCCAACTGCTCCAACGCCGCCTCTTTGGCTTCAGCAACCGACTTGCCCGTAACCTCAACCCACTCCACGCCTCAGCGAGCCTTTCTCGTTCTCTTCGACTTCGATCTCGGATGGGCCTTGGCCGAAGTATCACCATCGGTAGCACCCGCGGTGCTGTCGGCAGCCGGCCGTGACCTTCCGTTGGCCGTCGAGCGACCGGCGCCCGTCGTCTTAGATCCGGCGTTCCCCCCGGCGCCCGTCCCTGGCTTCTTCGCCGGTCCAGCCGCCGCCTTCTTCGTCCCGGGGCCGCCGGGCCCGACAGCCGCCGGGCCTCCTGACGGCCCAGACCCCGGTTTCTTCAGCGCAGCAGCCCCGGGCTTCTTCGCCCCACCGCCGATCTGCCGCTCCCCTGGGCGCTGGACGATGCCATAGCGGAAAATGATGTCCTGCGTAGCGACACGGATGCCCGAAGACACGATCATGTAGACCACCACGCCGGCCGGGACCAGGAAGTAGATATACGCGAAGATCAGCGGCATCACCTTCTGCATCGTCTGCATCTGTGACGGGACCTGCGCCGCGCTGTTCCGGTTCCGCTTGGTCATCTGGCTCATCTGAAAATACTGCAGGGCAACCGCGATGGCCACGAGGGCGAAGTAGGGGATGTAGTCGTACCAGTTGACCCGGTGTGTCAGTGGCTTCGAGGCCAGGTTCAGCCCAAAGGATTTCATGACCCCTGGCGTGTTGACCAGGTTGTGGAACATCTTCGAGCTCGACGGGATGTAGCGAGGTACGGCACAGACCGCTTCTTTGCATTTCAGCGCGGTAAGATGTGCTGTTCCGGTGTGGTGCGCCCCGACATACACAAGGCCATTGCCGGCGCTCCGGCTCGACAGCTGGCTGGCACTCTGCCCGGTCGCAGCGACCGCGTTCTTGATGGGCAGGATGGCTGTTGTGGGGAACAACGTCCCCTTCTTGATCGTATTGGTCAGGCCCTTGATGGTGTCGTACAGGACGATCAGGGCCGGCATCTGTAGGAACATCGGCAGGCAGCCGCCGGTCGGGCTGACCCCGTGCTCCTTGTAGAGCGCCATCATCTCCTGGTTCAGGAGCTCACGGTTCTCCGCGCCCTTGTACTTCGTCCGAAGCTTCTGCAGCTCCGGCTGCAGAGCCTGCATGGCCGACATCGACTTGGTGCTCTTGATCGTCAGCGGGGTCAGCAGCGCCATGATCAAGATCGTCAGTAGGACGATGGCGAGGACGTAGTTGGGGACCAGCCCGTAGATGAAGGCCAGTACCGTGCCGACCAGGATGAACAGCGGATGGAAGATGTCCCCGACCGCCTTGAACAGGGAGTTCTCCGCCAAAAGGGTCGGGATGGCGAGCAGCACGTGGGTCACCCTCGGCCGCCGGGCCGGTCGCGATCGCTACGGCTGTGCTCGCTACGGACGTGCAGGGGGACCAGGTCGACGCCGTGACCGCCGAACGGGTGGCAACGGGAGATCCGCCGGAGAGCGAGCAGACCGCCACGCCAGGCCCCGTGGAGCTCCACCGCTTCGACGGCATACGCCGAGCAGCTGGGATAGAAGCGGCACGGTGACAGCCGACCGACCCGGGCTCCCTGGTAGGCGTGAACGGCCGCCAGCACCGCCCGTTGGGACCGCCCGAGGGTCGGACCCCTCTGTGTCGGCGCGGCGGTCATCGCCGGTCGTCCCTCACCGGGCCACCGATCGGGTCAGCCGGACGGCCAGCCGCCGCGGCGGCCATCACGGCTCCCCCGACCAAGTGGCGAAGCTCGGAAAACCCCAGGTCGGACGCCTGTGGGGTAGGCCGGAGCAGATAGTTGCCCGGCGGAGTCACCGCGGCGATCTCCCGCACGGCCGAACGGAGGCGCCGTCGGAGACGGTTCCGGACCACAGCCGACCCGTGTTGGCGACTGATGGCGTAGGACACCTGGGGAAACGGTGCCGGCCGGGTCGTGCCGGGGGGTACGAACGAGACCCGGACCGGGCCGCGCGTGGCTCGGCCGGCCGGCCGCGCCAGGGCACGGAAGGTTGCGTGTTCGCGGATTCTTCCCACTGCCGGCCTGGTCATGGATGCAACCGCCGGTTCAGACGGTGAGCCGGTGACGCCCCTTGAGCCGCCGGGCCTTCAGGACCGCTCGGCCGGCCCGCGTCGACATGCGCTGGCGGAAGCCATGCGTCTTCGCCCGCTTGCGCGTATTGGGTTGATAGGTTCGCTTCACGTGGGTCAGCCTTTCGCGGTTCCGCCCGGTCCGCCCAGGCTGGGACGATCCGAGGTGCCATCGCAGGTGGAGGCCATCCCGTGGCCCACCCAGCACGGGCCGGGCCGCGATGGCGCCCCCAGATGCTAGGCCAGATCGGCGCCGGCCACTAGTCGAGGCCACCGTGGCCGCGGTGGACCGGTCCGCCCACGGCCGAGGGCACGAATTCCCACTAGTTCTGCCGCCCGGCACGGTGTACGTTCGACCGACCACAACCATGCGCATGTTCCACACCTGTGGACCATGCTGTGGATGAAGAATGGCATGGGCCCGCGGAGGAGCAGGTGGACGAAACCAGTGGGCTGTGGACGCGGTGTAGGGCGTCCCTGCGTGAACAGGTGTCGGACACCACGTGGCAGATGTGGCTGTCCGGCATCGAACCGGTGTCGTTCGGTAACGGGGTCCTGGCGCTCGGGGTACCGAACCCGGTGGTCCGTGACCGGGTCCAGAGCCGGTTCCTCCCGCTGATCGAAGAGACGGCGGCGGTCATGGCGGGCGCCCCCGTCCAGGTCGCCCTCCAGATCGTCGAGCAGCCCCTCCCCGCGCCGGCTGATCTGGAATCCATGAACAGCGAGGGGTTGTCCGGCCGGCCCGGGCCGCCCATTTCGTCCCGCGCCGCCTCGGTCACACCTCGTCAGGGCGACCAGCCCATCCGACCAGACGGGGTCGGGCGGCTCGGCCATGGCCACGGCCGGGCCGCCGCAACCAGGAGCCGGATCAGCGGCGACCGGGGTCGGGATACCGGTACGGTCAGTCTCGACCCCCGGTTCACCTTCGACACCTACGTCACCGCCTCTTCCAACCGCCTGGCCCACGCCGCGGCGCAGGCCGTGGCCGAGACCCCAGGCCGGGCCTACAACCCGCTGTTCGTCTACGGCGACTCCGGTCTCGGCAAAACCCACCTGCTCCACGCCATCGGGAACTACGTGCAGGAGAACTTCTCGGCGCGGACCGTTCTGTACGTGACGACCGAGACGTTCATGAACGACTTCGTGGACTCCCTCCGGATGGCCAGCACCATCGCCTTCAAGCGGCGCTACCGGGAATGTGACGTCCTGCTCATCGACGACGTGCAATTCATGGAGAACAAAGAGGGCCTTCAAGAGGAGTTCTTCCACACCTACAACGACCTCCACGGGGCCGGAAAGCAGATCGTCCTCACGTCCGACCGGCCGCCCAAGTCCATCGAGACCCTGGAGGACCGGCTCCGGAGCCGGTTCCTCTCCGGCCTCATCACCGCGGTCGACCCCCCGGACCTGGAGACCCGGCTGGCCATCCTGCGGTCGAAGGCCGAGGCCGACCACGACGACATTCCCGACGAGGTCCTGGAGTTCATCGCCACGCATGTGAAAAACAACATTCGTGAGCTGGAGGGCGCCCTGATCCGGGTGACCGCCTTCGCCAGCCTCAGCCGGGAACCGATCTCCCTGGACCTGGCCGAACGGGTGCTCTCCGACATCGTCTCCGCCGGCGAACCCCGCCGGATCACCCCGCAGATGATCCTGGACGCGACGGCGGCCAGCTACGGGTTCACGATCGACGCCATCTGCGGGCCCAGCCGCACCCGACCGCTGGTCACCGCCCGGCAAGTGGCCATGTACCTGGTCCGGAACCTCACGGACTACAGCTACCCGGCCATCGCCCGGGTCTTCGGCGGCCGTGATCACACGACCGTCATCCACGCCGTCGACAAGATCACCACGCAAATGAAAGAGCGGCGGCAGATCTACGAGCAGGTCACCGAGCTGACCCTCGAGATCCGCAACGGGGCCTGACCCGCCGACGACACCGGCGCATGCCTGAAACCTGTGGACGACCACGACACATCCTGGGGACCAGGCAGCCTGTCGTCCCCAACCCTGGCGACCTCCCGCGGGAACGGCCCACCGTCGTCCACCGACCGCCGGACACCGGTGGACGACCGAACCGTCAGCCACCAGGCATGATGGGTGTTCTTCCACAATCCCCAGCCCTTACTACCCTTAAACAACTAATTACTCATCCCTCCATCATCAGGACTGTGGTCCGGGCGCCAAATCCCGCGACGACGGCCAGGACGAAAGGCGGAACCATGACAGGAGGACTCCGGTGAAGTTCCGGTCGGAACGAGATGCATTGGTCGAGGTGCTGACCACCGCGGGCCGAGCTGTCGGCGGGCGCGGCGCCTCGTCTGCCGTGCTCTCGGGGCTGTTACTGCGCTCGGAAGGGAACCAGTTGGTGGCCACCGGCACCGACCTGGACCTGACGATCCGGATCGAACAGGAGGTGATCGGCCTGGACGAGGGGGCCTGTGTAGTGCCGGCCCGGCTCACCGCGGACATCGTTCGGTCGTTGGAGCCCGGGGCGGTGACGGTGGAGAGCGCCGACGAGAAGGTGGAGATCTCGGCGGCCCGCTCCCGGTTCGGCCTTCGGGCCTTTCCGGTGGTGGAGTACCCGACGATCGCGCCAGTGGCTGAGCCCACCGTCACGCTGCCGGGCGCCTTGTTGGGGGAGGGGCTGCGCCAGGTGGTCCGGGCGGCTTCTACGGACGACGCCCGACCCCTCTTGACCGGTGTTCTTCTTACCTCGGAGGGCGGTGGCATCCGACTGGTGGCCACCGACTCCTACCGGCTGGCGCTGCGGGACCTGCCGGGGACGACCGGATTGACCGGGGACGACATCTTGGTCCCGGCCCGGGCCTTGGCCGAACTGCAGCGGTTGTCGTCGGGCGGTGGTGACGGCGAGGTGAAGGAGATCGGGGTGACCCGGGGCACCAACGACATCACGTTCACCCGTGGCCCGGTGCGGATCAGCACCCGGCTGCTGGACGGGTCGTACCCGGATTACCGGCAACTGATCCCGGACCAATACCCGAACCGGCTCAACTTGGGCAAAGAGACGTTGATCAACGCCCTGCGGCGTGTCCGGCTGCTGGTACGGGACAACACGACCCCGGTACGCCTGTCGATGCGGCCAGGGGGTGTCGATCTGACGGTCGTCTCCCAGGAGGTCGGCGACGCCAGTGAGACCGTCGACGGCGACTTCACCGGTGAAGACCTGGTCATCGCCTTTAATCCGTCGTACCTGATCGACGGGGTCGAGGCGGCGCTCGGTGACGAGGTGGTCATCGAGACCGCCGACCCGTCGCGGCCAGCCACGGTGCGCAGTGCCGAGCACGACAACTTCCGGTACCTGCTCATGCCGGTCCGGGTGTCCTGACCAGGAGGTCCGGTCGGCACCCATGAGCCTGCGGCGGCTGCAACTGGCCGATTTCCGGGTCTTCGCCGACGCCGAGCTCGACCCGGACCCGGAGGGGACCACGGTGATCACCGGCCCGAACGGGGCCGGCAAGACCACGTTCTTGGAGGCCATCGCCTACCTGGGCACCCAGCGGTCGTTTCGGACGACGGCCCGGGAGGCCATGATCCGAACGGGGGCCGATCGGGCGATCCTTCGGGCGGAGCTGGTTCGCGAGGACCTGCCCGTGCTGGTGGAAGCTGAGCTGGCCCCCGGCCGTTCCCGGACGCAGGTCAACCGGCAGCCGGCCCGGTCTCGGCGGGACACGGCTTCGGCGGTACCGGTCACGGTGTTCTCGCCCGAGGACCTGGCCGTGGTCCAGGGCGGCCCCGTCTGGCGACGGGACCTGCTGGACGACGCGCTGCGGTTACTGGACCACCGAACGGCGGCCACCCTGGACGAGGTGGACCGGGTGCTGCGGCAGCGGGCGGCCTTGTTGCGCCAAGCCGGCGGCCGGCTCAGCAACGAGGTCCGGACGACGCTGGAGGTCTGGGACGAACGCCTGGCCACGGCCGGATCGACCGTGGCCGACGCCCGCCAGGCCCTGGTGGTCGAACTGCAGCCGCTGGTCGCCGGGTCCTATGCCGCCCTGGCCGGGAGCGGTGGGGACCGGCCGGCCACCGCCGACCGATCGGGGGTGCTGGAGGTTCGCTACCGCCGGTCCTGGTCCGGTGCCCTCGGTGAGGCGTTGCTGGCCGCCAGGCAGGACGATCTGCGCCGAGGGGTTACCACGGTCGGTCCTCATCGGGACGACCTGGACCTGGGGCTCGGTGGGCGGGACGCCCGCACGCAGGCGTCGCAGGGGGAGCAGCGGTGCGTGGCCCTGGCGCTGCGGCTGGCCGTGCACCGACTGGTGACCGACCGATCGGGTGCGCCACCCATCTTGCTGCTGGACGACGTGTTCTCCGAGCTGGATCCGGACCGCAGTCGGGCCCTCGTGAACCAACTGCCGGCCGGCCAGGCGATCCTGACCACCGCCGTACCGTTGCCGGAGGGGGTCGACGTGGCGTTGGTCGTCGACGTCCGGACCGTTGGCCACCGACCGGACGGCGACCGAACGGGCGAGCAGGGGCCGGAAGGGCCAACCGGGGCCGGGCCGAGCGATGGGGACGGTCGGTGACCGGCGACGACCGCTGGCCGGCCCCCCGGCGCCCCCGCCGCCGCCGGGCCGGCACCGACCGGGGCCCCCGACCGGTCGGTGAGTCGCTCGACGGG
>CAYVPF010000107.1:0-9391 GCA_964453355.1 uncultured Acidimicrobiaceae bacterium
CTGTCGCTGTCCCGGCCGGCGCCTCTGGCGGCGGCTGGCGGATGTTGCCGCGTCCCTCGACGCCGGATGAGCCAGGACCGACCGCTCCGTCCTGACGGCAGGCAAGCCGCCGGTCAAGGCCGGTTACCTCCAGTTGTTCGGTAAGATCGGCACCTGGCGATCAAGACGGAGCCCGAGGGGCGGCCGCGGGCCGGATGGAGGGCGACAAGTGGGACGACTGAAGGCGTTGGCGGCGACGCTCTCCAAAGCGGCCGTGTTCGGCGTGGTGGTGGTGGCCATCGGGGTCGGGCTGCTGCCCGGGGTGGCCTCAGCCGAAGAGGTCAAGTTCCACGCCCACATGAACGGGTACAGCCAGGCCAACAACTGCACAGCCTGGACATGGAACAGCCCGTCGGCCATGTGCACGGCCATCGGCGAGTACGTGAACGGGGCCTCGGGCAAGTCGTTCCCGTTCGAAGGCGCCAGCTACCCGATCACCATCCAGTGGAACACGCCCCCCGGCGGCGGCGTCGCCAACTGCGAGGGCACCCTGCCGGCGGGCTACAACCGGTGGATGAAGTTCTCCGTCAAGGGCGGCTGGCTGTGCGGGGCCGTCAGCAGCACGGCCCAGAACAACGACGCCTTCATCGTCCGGGGTGGCGAGATCAAGGACCGGAAGGTGGTGCCGAGCAGCACCGACCGCAGCCAGCTGGAGAAGCCCGGAGGCCCGTTGTTCCTGTTCGTCAGCTACCACGGCAGAACCAGCAACGGGAAGCACGGCTACGTGTTCGGGCTTCGGGGCTACCTCAACTACTGACCGGTCCTACCCCCGCCAACTGCCTATCCCGCCAACTGACGGAGCACGTACGGCAGGATGCCCCGGTTGCGGTAGTACTCGGCCTCCATCGGGGTGTCGATGCGGACCCGGGCGGCGAACTCCACCGTGCGACCGTCGCCGGTGCCATCACCCTCGGAGGTGGCCCGGACGGCCACCTCCTTCGGCAGCACCCCGTCGTTCAGCGACAGCAGGCCGGTGATGGCGAAGGTCTCATGGCCGGTCAGCCCGAGGCTGGCGGCCGACTCGCCGGCCGGGTACTGCAGCGGCAGCACCCCCATGCCGACCAGGTTGGACCGGTGGATGCGCTCGTAGCTCTCCGCCAGCACCGCCCGGACGCCGAGCAGCACGGTGCCCTTGGCCGCCCAGTCCCGGCTGGACCCGGACCCGTACTCCTTGCCGGCCAGGATCACCAGCGGGACTCCGTCGCCCTGGTACCGCATGGAGGCGTCGTAGATGGACATCGGCTCCCCGTCGGGCAGGTGGAGGGTCACCCCGCCCTCGGTGCCCGGGGCCAGTTGGTTCCGCAGCCGCACGTTGGCGAACGTGCCCCGCATCATCACCTCGTGGTTGCCCCGCCGGGCCCCGTACGAGTTGAAGTCCTCCCGGGCCACCCCGTGCTCGGACAGGTACTGCCCGGCCGGCGACGCCGGCTTGATGGACCCGGCCGGTGAGATGTGGTCGGTGGTCACGCTGTCGCCCAGCACCGCCAGGACCCGGGCGCCCTCGATGTCGGCCACCGGGGTCGGCTGGGCCGGCATGGCATCGAAGAACGGCGGCTTCAGCACGTAGGTGGAGGTGTCGTCCCAGGCGAACGTCTCCCCTTCGGCCACCGACACCGACTGCCACAGGTCGTCGCCGTCGAACACCGAGGCGTACCGGCGGCGGAACTCCTCCGACGTCAGCGACGCCCGGATGGTCTCGGCCACCTCCTGCTCGGTCGGCCACAGGTCGGCCAGCCGGACCGGGCGGCCGTCTCGGTCGGTGCCCAACGGGTCGATGGACAGGTCCACGTCCATGGTGCCGGCCAGGGCGTAGGCCACCACCAGCGGCGGCGACGCCAGGTAGTTCATGCGCACGTCCGGGTGGATGCGGCCCTCGAAGTTCCGGTTGCCCGACAGCACCGACACCACCGACAGGTCGTGCTCCTGCACCGTCTCCGACAGTCCCGGCAGCAGTGGTCCGGAGTTGCCGATGCAGGTGGTGCACCCGAACCCGACCAGGTAGAACCCCAGCTGCTCCAGCGGCTCGGTCAGCCCGGCCCGCTCCAGGTAGTCCATCACCACCCGCGAACCCGGGGCCAGGGACGTCTTGACCCACGGCTTGGCCGACAGTCCCCGCTCGACCGCCCGTTTGGCCAGCAGTCCGGCGGCCACCATCACCTGCGGGTTGGACGTGTTGGTGCAGCTGGTGATGGCCGAAATGACGACGTCGCCGTCGCTGAGGCGGTCATCACCGTCGGCGGCAGCCGCCTTCGGCTCCCGGCCCAGGGCCTCCCGGAAGGCCACGCCGGCGCCGGCCAGCGACACCCGGTCCTGCGGGCGGGCCGGTCCGGCCAGGCTGGGCACCACCGTGGACAGGTCCAGCTCCACCGTCTCGGAGTACACCGGCTCGACCGCCGGGTCGTGCCACAGGCCCTGCGCCTTGGCGTAGGCCTCCACCAGGGCCAGGTGGTCCTCGTCGCGGCCGGTGAACCGCAGGTAGTCGACCGTGGCCTGGTCGATCGGGAACATGGTGCAGGTGGCCCCGTACTCCGGGGACATGTTGCCGATGGTGGCCCGGTTCTCCACCGGCACCGCGGCCACTCCGGGCCCGAAGGCCTCCACGAACTTGCCCACCACCCCGTGCCGGCGCAGCAGCTGGGTGATGGTCAGCACCAGGTCGGTGGCGGTGGTGCCCTCCGGCATCTCCCCGAACAGCCGCAGCCCGACGACCGGCGGCAACAGCATGGACAGCGGCTGCCCCAGCATGGCCGCCTCGGCCTCGATGCCGCCGACCCCCCAGCCCAGCACGCCCAGGCCGTTGACCATGGTGGTGTGCGAGTCGGTGCCCACCAGGGTGTCGCAGTACGCCTGCCCGTCGTCGGTGGCGAACACCACCCGGGACAGGTACTCCAGGTTGACCTGGTGGCAGATGCCGGTGCCCGGCGGCACGGCCCGGAACCCGTCGAAGGACCCCTGGGCCCACCGCAGCAGCTGGTACCGCTCCAGGTTGCGGTCGTACTCGATCCGGACGTTCTCCTCGTAGGCCCCCGGGTCACCGGACCGCTCGGCGATCACCGAGTGGTCGACCACCAGCTCCACCGGCACCAGCGGGTTGATCCGCTTGGGGTCTCCGCCCAAGGTGGCCAGGGCGTCCCGCATGGCCGCCAGGTCCACCACCGCCGGCACCCCGGTGAAGTCCTGCATCAGCACCCGCTCCGGCGACAGGGCGATCTCCTTGGCGTCGTCCCCGGCGTTGGCCCCGTGGGCCTCCGGGTGCCGGCCCCAGCCCGCCACCGCCGCCACGTCGGCCGCCGACACCCGCAAGCCGTCCTCGTGGCGCAGCAGGTTCTCCAGCACCACCTTGATGCTGTACGGCAGCCGGGCCACGTCACCCTCGGCGGCCAGCCCGTCGGCGTCCAGGCGGAAGATCTCGAACGACCGGTCGCCCACGGTCAGGACGGACCGGGCGCCGAAGCTGTCCGGATGGGGCCGACCGGAGGCAGTGGAGCTAGAGGGAGTGGAAGAGTCTGAAGCCATAGGCACATTCTGCCCCTGCCGGGGCCCGGTGCCCACATCGACGGGGTACGTCACTTCCCACACGGGTTCTGTCAGAATCTCTCCTGATGTCCCGCAGTGCCTTCCGCCGCACCTTGGTCGCGGCATCGGCGCTGGTCGGCCTGCTCGTCCCCGTGGTGGCCACCGTGATCTCGGTGGCCCCGGCCCCGACCGGGGCGTCTGCGCCGTCGAGTGGCCCGTTCAGCGGCGGGGGGGTGGTGGCGGAGGGCGACGCGGGCACCTATGGCTCGTTCGCCGGCGTCACCATGTCGGCCCCGGCAGTGGCCATGGCGGCCACCCCCGACGGCCAGGGCTACTGGGTGGCCGGCGCCGACGGCGGCGTCTTCGCCTTCGGTGACGCCCACTTCGACGGCTCCACCGGCGCCCTGTCGCTGTACGCCCCGGTCGTCGGCATGGCCGCCACCCCCACAGGCGGCGGGTACTGGTTGGTGGCCCAGGACGGCGGCATCTTCGCCTTCGGGAACGCCATCTTCTACGGCTCCATGGGCGGCAGGCCGCTGAACCAGCCCATCGTCGGCATGGCGGCCACCCCCGACGGCAAGGGCTACTGGCTGGTGGCCAGCGACGGCGGTGTCTTCGCCTTCGGTGACGCCCAGTTCTACGGCTCCACCGGCAACCTGGCCCTGGTGCAACCGATCACCGGCATGGCCGCCACCAAGGATGGCGCCGGCTACTGGATGGTCGCCGCCGACGGCGGCATCTTCAGCTTCGGCGACGCCCAGTTCTTCGGGTCGGCCGCCGGCCAGAACCTGGGGGCCGCCGTCGTGGGCATGGCCCCCACCCCCGACGACCAGGGGTACTGGCTGGTGGCCGCCACCGCCGGGGTGGTCCCCTTCGGCGACGCCACCTTCTACGGCCCGACCCCGAACCTGCCGCCGTTCTCGCCGACGGCGGCCATCGCCGCCACCCCGGACGGCAAGGGGTACTGGCTGCTGCAGCCCGCCGACGTCGCCGTCGGCTTCACCAACCCCTCGGCCGGCGCCGGGGCCGGCATCGTGGGCACCGCCGCCTCCCAGGTCGGCCCCGACCTGGCCGCCGGGACCGGGCCGGGGAAGGGGACCTACTGCAACCCGTACGGGCCCTGCGAGCAGTGGTGCGCCCTGTTCGCCACCTGGGTGTGGCAGCACCAGGGGGTCGCCATCCCCCAGTACGCCTTCACCGGCGACATGTACGGGTGGGGGGCCGCCCGCGGCCTCGATCTGAGCCCGACCGCCGTTCCGTCACCGGGCGACGCCGTCTTGTTCGGCACCGGGCCCAGCACGACCACAACGTCGGTGCACGTCGGCATCGTGGCCCAGGTCTGGCCCAACGGCGCCGTCATCTCCGTCGAGGGGGACGCCGGACCCGAGCCCGACGGCAAGGGTGGCGTGATCATCAACGGGCCCTACCTGCCGTCGCAGTCGCCGTCGTACAACGGCGCCCCGATCTACGCCTACGTCCAGCCCTGATCCCCGCTCGGTCCCAGCCCTGATCCGGGAATTTACGTTCCTGTGACTCTTTTCCCAGGCCACCCCTAGGCGAGGGGGCGATAGTCGAGTCATGGTCGACGTCGTCACGGTAACCACGCCAGAGCTGGGGGACCGGTCCTACCTGGTCCACGACGGCCGGGTCGGGGTGGTGGTGGACGCCCAGCGGGACACCGACCGGCTCCTCCGGGCCGCGGCGGCCATCGGGGTCCGCATCGCCCTGGTGGCCGAGACCCACCTGCACAACGACTACGTCTCCGGCGGCTGGGCCCTCTCCCAGGAACTGGGGGTCCCGTACCTGGTGGCGGCGGCCGAGGACGTCACCTTCGATCGCCGGCCGGTGGCCGACGGGGACGAGGTCGCCGTCGCCCCGGACTTCACCCTCCGGGTGGTCGCCACCCCGGGGCACACCCCCCACCACGTCGCCTACGTGGCCGTCGACCGCGGTCGCCCGGTGGTGGCCTGTACCGGCGGCTCCCTCCTGTTCGGGACGGTGGGCCGGACCGACCTGCTGGGGGCGGACCTGGCCGTCCCCCTGGCCCGGGCCCAGTTCCGCTCGGCCCGCCGCCTGGGGGCGCTGCCCGGCGAGGTCCAGGTGTTGCCGACGCATGGGTTCGGCAGCTTCTGTTCCGTGGGGGCGTCGACCGTGGACGGGTCCACCATCGCCGAGCAGCTGGCCGCCAACGCCGCGTTCCGGGCCGTCAGCGAGGAGGAATTCGCCACCATCCTGGTCGCCGGGTTCGGTGACTACCCGAGCTACTACCACCGGATGGCCGGCCGGAACCGCCAGGGCCCGACCGCTCCGGACCTCTCCCCGCCGCCCCGTCTCAACGGCGACCAGGTCCGCCGCCTGGCCGCCGGCGACGCCTGGGTGGTCGACCTCCGGGCCCGCGGCGCCTTCGCCGGCCGGCATCTGGCCCGGACCATCAACGTCGAGGCCGACGTCCCGTTCACCACCTACCTGGGCTGGCTGCTGCCGGACGACACCCCGCTGGTGCTGATGGCCGAGGACGCCAAGACCATCACGGCCGCCCAGGTCGACCTGTCCCGTATCGGCCTGGAAACCCTGGCCGGCCGGTACGTGGGGCCGTTGCCGCCCGACGACAAGCCCCGTTCGCGGCGGTCCTACCCGGTGGGCAGCTTCGCCGACCTGTCCCGGGCCCTCGCCGCCGGCGCCCCCGGGGGTGGAGTTGTGGCGCTCGACGTCCGACGGCAGGACGAGTGGGAGGCCGGCCACCTCGACGAGGCCGTCCACCTGCCCCTCCACCACCTGATCGGACGGATGGACGACCTCCCCGACGGCACCGTCTGGGTCCACTGCGCCGCCGGCTACCGGGCCGCCATCGCCGCCAGCCTGCTGGCCCGGTCCGGACGGGACGTCGTCCTCGTCGACGGCCGGTTCGCCCCCCAGGCGGCCTGACGGCACCGGCGACGGCCTGACGGCCGGGCACTCCCGGTGACGGTTGCGCGACGCGGCGGGGCCCCCTGGCCGGGAGCGTTAGCCTGCGCACCGGGAGGTGCAGCATGGATGCCGAAGGTTGGTACAAGGACCCGTACGGTCGTCACCATGAGCGGTGGTTCTCCGCCGGCGCTCCCACCAAGCTGGTCCGCGACGGGCAGACCGAGGCCAGCGACCCCCCGCCGGACGTTCCGCCACCCGGGCCGCTGGTGCCGGCCGAGTCCCACGGGCCGGACCTGGGGGCAGTGGACACCCTCCGGGCCGACGCCGCCGAGGACCCCACCATGGACCAGCCCGAGATCACAGCCATCATGGAAGCGGTGATCTCCCCGGTTCCCAAGATGGAAGGGGACTGACCGTGCCGCGGTACGACTATCGCTGCGGGACCTGTCAAGCCGTCTACGAGGAGCGTCGGCCCATGGCCGACGCCGATGCCCCCACCGTCTGCCCCGACGGGCACGTCGGGGCAGTCCGCCTGTTGCCGGTCTTCGCCGCCACCGGCCTCGCCGCCGAGCCGGGTCCGGCCGGTGGGATGTGCGGAGCCCCGGTCGCCGGTGGTTGCGGCGGCGGCTGCGCCTGTCACGCCGGCTGATCAAGGCGGCTGATAGGGCCGGCTGAAGAGGGCTTCAACGGCAAATCCCTGCTCGGACCAGGCGCCCAGGCGCCCTTCGGCCAGTCGGCGACCCCGCGGGGACACCGTGTACCCCTCTGCGGTATTGTTAACCAAATCAGTCAGGAATAGGCCTGCGCTGGAGAACAGCGCAGGACAGGGGAACATGTCGTCACCGCGTTCGGGGGACGGCAGAACAGGGCCGGGATCATCAGATGACGATCACCCATGAGAGCGACGGCGCGGCGTCGGACGCACTGGACGCGGCGCGTCTCGACGCCGTGGAGATCTCGGCCTGGTTCGGCGACCACCTGGTCCTAGAGGACGTGTCGCTGTCGGTCTCCCCGGCGACGGTGACCGCACTGATCGGCCCGTCGGGCTGTGGGAAGTCCACCTTCCTGCGGATCCTCAATCGGATGCACGAGTCGGTCCCGGGCGCCAAGATGGCCGGAGAGGTCCACCTCGACGGTGAGGACGTCTACGCCCCCGGTCGCCGGCTGACCGACGTCCGCCGGCACATCGGGATGGTCTTCCAGAAGCCCAACCCGTTCCCGGCCATGTCCATCGCCGACAACGTGACGGCCGGTCTCGCGCTGACCAGCACCAAGCTGAACAAGAGCGACCGCCAGGAGCTGGTGGAGTCCTGCCTGACCCGGGCCGGCCTGTGGAACGAGGTGAAGGACCGTCTCGGCAAGCCCGGATCGGCACTCTCGGGCGGCCAGCAGCAACGGCTCTGCATCGCCCGGGCCCTGGCTGTGCAACCCAAGGTGCTGCTGATGGACGAGCCCTGCTCGGCCCTCGACCCGACGTCCACCCGCTGGATCGAAGAGACGATCACCGAGATCGCCGCAGAGGTCACGATCGTCATCGTCACCCACAACATGCAGCAGGCCCAGCGGGTGTCCGAGCAGGCGGCTTTCTTCCTGGCCGAACAGGGGACGCCGGGCCACATCGTAGAAAGCGGTCCGACCACCCAGCTCTTCGAGGACCCGGTCGACCCCCGTACGGCCGACTACGTCCACGGACGGTTCGGATGACCGTCGCCGACCTCTCCTCTTTGCCGGTGCCGGCGGGACAGAAGCAGCCGCGGCAGCTGCAGCCGGGGCACCAGCCCTCCGACCGGATCTTCCATGGCACGGCCCGGACCATCGGCCTGGTGGTCCTGGGCCTGACCGGGGCGATCGGTCTCTTCCTCGGCTACCAGTCCATCCCAACCTTCCGGGAGTACGGGTGGTCGTTCTTCACCCAGACGGCCTGGCAGCCCGAGCTCAACAAGATCGGCATCGCCGCCGTCCTGGTCGGGACCTTCGAGGTCGCCTTGGTGGCCATGGTGGTCACCTTTCCGCTGGCCTTGATGTTCGCCCTCTTCATCTCCGACTACGCCCCCAAGTGGCTGAAGTCCTGGCTGGTGTCGGCCGTCGACCTGATGGCGGCGGTGCCCAGCATCATCTACGGGTTATGGGGGTTCTTCCTCCTCATGCCCCATGCCACCCTGCTCGCCCGATGGCTCAGCCAGTACCTGGGCTGGATCCCCATCTTCAAGGTGAACACCGACGCCAACGCCGCGGTGTGGCAGCAGTCGGCCTATACCAGTTCGGCCTTCATCGCCGGGCTGGCCGTGGCCATGATGGCCATCCCCCTGGCCTGCTCGGTGATGCGCTCGGTCTTCGACCAGGCGCCCCTCGGCGAGCGGGAGGCGGCCATGGCCCTCGGGGGCACCCGCTTCGGGGTGGCCCGCACCGTCGTGCTGCCCTTCGGCCGGGGCGGCATCATCGGCGGGACCATGCTGGCATTGGGTCGGGCCCTCGGGGAGACCGCCGCCGTCCTCGTCATCATCTCGCCTGCCTACGTCATCAAGCCGAACATCCTGGAGGCCGGGGTACAGACCATCTCCGCCCTCATCGCCGGCAACTTCGGGGACGCCACCAAGGCGCAGCTCTCGGCGCTCCTCACCGCCGGCTTCGTCCTGTTCGTGATCACCATCGCCGTCAACAGCGTCGCCG
Organism: uncultured Acidimicrobiaceae bacterium; assembly: GCA_964453355.1. Lineage (GTDB taxonomy): Bacteria > Actinomycetota > Acidimicrobiia > Acidimicrobiales > RAAP-2 > DASZUK01. Next base: position 9,133 of record CAYVPF010000107.1, read on the forward strand.
CCGCCTTCGTCCGGCGCAGCCGCAGCGGCGCCGCCCTGGAGATCTGACGATGACCGCCCTCGGAACCGTCGAGATGGAAGAGGCCGGAGCACCACCGGTGCTGGACGCTGGGTCACCGGCCCCCGAGCAGCACCCGCCGGATCGGGCCGGCCGGCCGCCGTTAGCCCCCAAGCCCAAGCCTCGTCCCCGTCGGGTCCGCCGCTACACCCCCGAGGACTGGATTGCCCTCGTCGGCTCCTTGGTGGCCTCCTTCTCCCTG
>CAYVPF010000108.1:0-9366 GCA_964453355.1 uncultured Acidimicrobiaceae bacterium
AGGGAGGCGATGAACAAGAAGGCCAGCGGCACGCCGCCGAAGTTGGCGAACACCCCCGAGGCGGTGGCCACCATCCGGCGCAGGGAGGCGTGCCGGGAGGTGTGCACGGCGTAGGCCACCAGCAGCCCCAGGATGCCGGGCACCACCGCCGTCAGTACCGCCAGCTCCAGGCTGGTCTCGAACCCGGTCAGGTAGATCCCGGAGAAGGCGATGTGCAGGTTGGAGAAGGTGAACCCGCCGTTCGGGTCCTGGAAGGCTCCGACGACGATGGCCACGGTGGGGATGCCGAGGAACACGGCGGCGTAGACCCCGAACGGGACCACCCCCAGGTACACCACCAGCCGGGAGCCCAGGCTGGCCCGGGCTCCCGACTGGTACTCCTCGGCCGTCGCCCCTCCGGGGGCGGGCGGAGCGGCGGCCGGATCTTGGGCCGGTGCGGCGGCTAGGTCAGCCACCGACCGCGGCGGTCCATGTGGAGGCCACCACCTTCTCGGCCGCTGTCAGCTGGGCGGCCGTCGGGAAGGTGAGCGGACCGGTCGGCGCTTTCGGCAGGGCGGCCAGGGCCGTCTTTGTGGCCGTGCCGTTCTTCTCCATCACCGGCAGCTCGATCGGCCGGGCGGCGCCCTGCAGCCACAGGTTCTGGCCGGTGGCCGAGTACAGGTACTCCTCCCACAGCCGGGCCGCCGCCGGGTGCGGTGCCGTGGCGTTGATGGCCTGGCTGTAGTAAGCGGCGTAGTGGCCGTCGGTCGGGATGACCACCTTCCAACCCTTGAACTTCTGGGCCACCTCCGACGCCTGCAGGTAGTCCCACCAGATCAGGATGGGGGTCTGCCCGCTCTCCACCGTCGACGGGCCGCCGGTGACCGGCACGAAGTTGCCGGCGGCGTTCAGCTTGTTGAAGTACTCGATGCCCGGCTTGATGTTGCTGTACGACCCGCCGTTGGCCAGGGAGGCGGCGTACACGGCGGCGAAGGCGGCGCCGGCTGTGGTCGGGCTGCCGTTCAGGGCCACCTGTCCCTTGTATGTGGGCTTCAGCAGGTCCTTGAACGACGTCGGCGGGTTCTTGACGACGTTGGCGTTGTACCCGATGGCCACGTAGCCGCCGTAGTCGTCGAACCAGTCACCCTTGGCTGTCTTGGCCACGCCCGGGATGTCGCTCCACTCGGCCACCTTGTACGGGGCCAGCAGCCCCTTCTTGGCGGCTGTGATGGCGAAGGACGTGCCGAGGTCCAAGACGTCCGGCGCCCGTGACTGCCCCTTCAGCTGGGTCACCGCCGTGATCTCTTCGGCGCTCGTCCCTGTGGGGTTTGTCGACACGATCTTGATGCCGTACTTCTTGGTGAAGTCCTTCATGATGTTGCCGTAGTTGGCCCATGTGTCCGGAAGGGTGATGACGTTCAAGGTCCCCTCGGCCTTGGCCGCCTTGACCAGCGCCGACATGCCCCCGCCCTGGCTGGCCGACGTGGCCGTGGCCCACTTTGTGGCCGCCCCCGCCGGAGTGGCCGACATCACCGGCAGGATGCTCCCCGCCGTGGCCAACGCCCCCACCAACACCGCCAGTGCGGTCCTCCGCATGCTGCCTCCTCCGGCCCCTCGGCCTGTCGTGGATTGGTCGGGCCCCGTCGCCGGCGGCCCGCAATCGGACCGTAACGATCGGAGGTGAATGCGCCGTGACCGGCTTGGGGCGGGCGGCCAAAACCTCGGTGACCGATCCCCGCCCACAGTGACGGCCGTGACCGTTCGGGAACATCCGGGGCCGCTCGGTGACCACACCCTGACGGGTGACGGCGTCGGCGGCCGTTCCATCGGCGGCCGCCCGGGAGCTACTGCTCGGCCAGGATGGCGGCCAGCTCGGCCAGCGGGTCCCGGACCACCGGGCCGGTGGCCTCGACGGTGGCCCGGACGATGGTGTCGGTGAACCGGAACGGAGCCACGTAGCCCTCGCCGACGGCCGGCCCCCACTCGTACCCGCACGTCAGCCCGACGCCGGCGCCGTTGAACCCCGACGGGGTGAACCGGTCGACGACCCCGTCGGCCACCACCTGGTCGTCGTAGCGGATGGTGGCGGTGCCGCCGAGGCCGTCGTCCTTCACGAAGTCGAACCGGACGGTGTGCCGCCCGGGCCCCAACGGCCGGTCGGCGGTGACGACGTGCCGGGTCTTGCCGTACAGGTTGTGCACATACCGGACGGTGCCGTCGACGACATGCAGCGACCAGCCGCCCAGCGCCGACCCCAGGGCCAGCAGCACCCCTTCGGGACGCTCCCCCACGTCCACCTCGACCACCAGGGCGTGGGACCGGTTGCGGACGTTGACGGCCACCGGCTCGGGCACCTGGGCGCCACCGGGGAAGTACCGCCCGGACGGCCGCCGGCGGTCCGGCTTGGGGTGGGTCAGCGTCCACAGCACCCGGTTGTCCAGCGGCAGCACCTGGTTCCGCTCGGCCTCGGCCCACCACAGGTCCACCATGGCGCGCAGGCGGTCCGGCTCCGCCTCGGCCAGGTCCACCGTCTCGGACAGGTCGTCGGCCACGTGGTACAGCTCCCACCGGTCGTCGTCGAACGGGGCGTTCGGGTCTAACCCGTCGTCGTACAGCGGCCCCACCGGGTGGAACGCCACCGCCTTCCACCCGCGGTGGTAGATGGCCCGGGACCCGAACATCTCGAAGTACTGGGTCTGGTGCCGCTCCGCCTCTGCTGCCCCGTCGGGGCCCAGCAGGTAGCCGAAGCTGACGCCGTCCAGGGCGGTCTGCGGCACGTGGTCGATGACCGCCGGCGGGTCCACCCCGACCAGCTCCAACACGGTCGCCGCCACGTCGACGGCGTGGGTGAACTGGTGCCGGATCGCCCCGGCGGCCACGTGGCCGGGCCAGCTGACGATGCACGGGTCGGCCACCCCGCCGTGGTGCACCTCCCGCTTCCACCGCTTGAACGGCGTGTTGCCGGCCATGGTCCAGCCCCACGGGTAGTTGTTGTGGGCCAGCGGCCCCCCGATCTCGTCCAACCGGTGGTACATCTCGTCGGTACCGGCAGGGTCCAGGTTGGTCAGCCGGACGTCGTTGATGGACCCGTCCGGCCCGCCCTCGGCGCTGGCCCCGTTGTCGGACACCACCACCACCACGGTGTCCTCATCCAGTGTGCCCACGAAGTCCAGCACCCGGCCGATGTGGTGGTCGGCGTGCGACAGGAACCCGGCGAAGCACTCCATGAGCCGCGCCGCCACCGCCCGCTGCTTGTCCCCCAGGTCCGCCCACGCCGGCACCCACGCCGGCCGCGGCGACAGCGCCGTCCCCTCCGGGATGATCCCGGCCGCCAGCTGCCGGGCGTGGGTGGCCTCCCGCCAGGCGTCCCAGCCGCCGTCGAAGGCCCCCCGGTACCGGTCGATCCACTCCGCCGGGGCCTGGTGCGGAGAATGGCAGGCCCCGGTGGCCAGGTACAAGAAGAACGGCCGGTCGGCGTCGGCCGCCCGCAGGTCCCCGACGAACGCCATGGCCCGGTCGGCCAGGTCCTCGGTCAGGTGCCGGTCCCCCGTCGGCCGCACCGAATGGTTGTCGTGGTACAGCGCCGGCAGCCACTGGTGGGTCTCCCCACCGTGGAACCCGTACCACCGGTCGAACCCGCGTCCGAGCGGCCACGTCCACCGCGGCGCCGCCATGTGGGTCTCGTCCTCCGGCGTCAGGTGCCACTTGCCGACGGCCAGGGTGGCGTACCCGTTGGCCCGCAGGATCTCGGACAGGAACCCGTTCTCCCGCGGCGGCCGCCCCCAGTACCCGGGGAACCCGACGGCCAGGTCGGCCACCCGGCCCATGCCGTTCCGGTGGTGGTTCCGGCCGGTCAACAGGCAGGCCCGGGTCGGCGAGCACAGCGACGTGGTCCGGAAGTTGGCCAGCCGCACCCCGCCGGCCGCCAGGCCGTCGATCACCGGCGTGGCGATGTCCGAGCCGTAGCAGCCCAGCTGGGCGAACCCGACGTCGTCCAGCACCACCAGCACCACGTTCGGCGCCCCGACCGGCGGCGTAGGGTCGTCCGGCCACCACGGCTCCGACTCCCGCCAGTCCCGCCCGATCCTCCCCATGGCCGCCAGCATGCCCGCTGCACCTACAGTGGAGCCACCCGACTACCTTGGACCCGAGCCCATGGAACCGCTGGTCGAACGCTACGTGCAGGTCCGCAGCAGCACCGAGGCCTTGGCCGCCCCGCTCTCGGCGGAGGACCAGACGGTGCAGTCCATGCCCGACGTCAGCCCGACCAAGTGGCACCGCGGGCACACCTCCTGGTTCTTCGAGACCTTCCTGCTGCAGCCCCACGGGTACCCCGTCCACCACCCGGCGTACGGCTACATCTTCAACTCCTACTACGAGGCCGTCGGTGCCCGGCACCCCCGCCACGAGCGCGGCCTGGTGTCCCGGCCCGGCGTCGACGACGTCGGCCGCTACCGGGCCCACGTCGACGACGCCATGGCCGACCTACTGGCCGGCGACCTCAGCCCGGAGACCCGGGACCTCGTCGTCCTCGGGCTGAACCACGAGCAGCAGCACCAGGAGCTGCTGCTGATGGACATCAAGCACGTCCTGTCCCGCAACCCCCTGCTGCCGGCCTACCGGGACCAACCCGCGCCGCCGCCGCCGACGGTGGTGCCGGTGGAGAAGCCGGGGTGGATCGAGCACCAGGGCGGCGCCGTCGACATCGGCCACGCCGGCGACCGGTTCGGGTACGACAACGAATTCCCCCGCCACGCCGCCCAGCTGGTCCCCTTCGCCCTGGCCGACCGCACGGTGACCTGCGCGGAATGGCTGGCCTTCATGGACGACGACGGCTACCACCGGCCGGAGCTGTGGCTGTCCGACGGCTGGGCCGCCGTCTGTGCCGAGCGGCGGACGGCGCCCTTGTACTGGTCCGGCCCCGACGGTCACGGCGACCCCGCCCCAGGCGAACCGTGGCACCTGTTCAGCCTGGCCGGCCACCGGCCCGTGGACCCGGCCCAGCCGGTGTGCCACGTGGACTACTACGAGGCCGACGCCTTCGCCCGCTGGGCCGGCGGTCGGCTGCCGACCGAGTTCGAGTGGGAGGCCGTCGCCGCGGCGGGCTCAGCCGCCAGCACCCCGGTGGACGGCAACCTGCTCGCCAGTAACCCATTGGCCAGCGCCCTGCACCCCGCCGGGGGCACCGGGCAGTTGTTCGGGGACGTCTGGGAGTGGACGGCGTCGTCCTACGCCCCGTACCCCGGCTTCCGGCCGGCGGCCGGGGCCGTCGGGGAGTACAACGGCAAGTTCATGGTCAACCAGTACGTGCTCCGCGGCGGCTGCTGCTGCACCCCGGCCGACCACATCCGGCCGACCTACCGCGACTTCTTCCCGGCCGGCGCCCGCTGGGCCTTCAGCGGCGTCCGGCTGGCCCGAGACCTGTAAAGGGGGACCCATGAAGGTCGACGTCCATCTCCGCCCCGACGACCTCCGGACGGCGCTGCAAGACGACGTCCGGACCGGCCTGTCCGGCGACCACAAGGCCCTGCCGCCGGTGTGGTTCTACGACGAGGACGGCAGCCGGCTGTTCGACGACATCACCCGGCTGCCCGAGTACTACCCCACCCGGGCCGAACGGGCCCTCCTGCGCGACCATGCCGGCGCCGTGGCCACCCTGGCCCAGGCCGACACCCTGGTGGAGCTGGGGGCCGGGGCCTGTGACAAGACCCGGGTCCTCCTGGACGCCATGACCGCCTGCGGACCGGTGGACCGGTACCTGCCGTTCGACGTCAGCGACCAGTTCCTCCGGGCCGCCGCCGCCGGCCTGGCCGACGACTACCCGGGCCTGGCCGTCCACGCCGTCGTCGGCGACTTCCACCGGCACCTTGACCGCATTCCCCGCGGCGGCCGCCGGCTGATCGCCTTCTTGGGCGGCACCATCGGCAACCAGACCCCGGCCCAGCGGCAGCGGTTCCTGTTCGACCTCAACTGCACCATGGACGCCGGTGACCACCTGCTCATCGGCACCGACCTGGTCAAGGACCCGGCCCGGATCGTGGCCGCTTACGACGACGCCGCCGGGGTCACCGCCGCCTTCAACCGCAACGTCCTACGGGTCCTCAACCGGGAGCTCCGGGCCGACTTCGACCCGGACCGGTTCGACCACGTCGCCCTGTGGAACGCCGAACAGTCGTGGATCGAGATGCGCCTGCGCTCGGTCGCCGAGCAGACCGTGACCGTCGCCGACCTGGACATGGCCGTGCACTTCGGAGCCGGCGAGGACCTGCTGACCGAGATCAGCGCCAAGTTCACCCCCGACGGCCTCACCGACGAGCTGGGCACCGCCGGGTTCGTGGTCGACCGCCAGTGGGGCACCGAGTTCCTGCTGACCCTGGCCCACCCCTACTGCTGAATTCGGGCCAGCGGCTGCACCAGCCGGCGCACGAACTCGGGACGGCTCTCCGGCCACGGGAAGTCGCACACCGTCGACCACAGGCTGACCATGCCGTGCAGGGCCACCCACACCGCGGTGGCGTCGGCGAACGGATCGGCCGAGGCCGACCGGCCCTCGCCGACGCACCGCTCGATGGCGTCCACCAGTAGGGCGAAGGCCTCGCCGCCGACCGGTGGGAACCGGTCGTCCAGGAGTTCCCCCATCAGCGCCGCCCCGGCCTCACCCTCGGGGAACTTCCGGGCGAACAGCACCCGGTACAGCTACGGGTTGTCCAGGCCGTAGGCCACGTAGGCCTCGCAGCCGGTCACCAGCCGCTCCACCGGGTCCGAGTGGGCGGCGATGGCCGCCTCCACCTCCACCCGGATCTCCTCGAACACCAGTCGCACCAAGCCCCACAAGACCGCCTCGCGGTCGGCAAAGTGGGCGTAGATGGACGGAGCGGCGATCCCCACCTCCCGGGCCACCGACCGCAGGGTCACGGCCTCGTCGGTGCCGGTCCGGTCCACGATGGCGCGGGCGCCGGCCACGATCTCGTCGGCCAGCCTGGCCCCCTCGCCCCGCCGGTTGCGCCGTCGAATCGCCGTCGTCACGCTTTTCACTTTACACCTGTAAGTCCAAATGCTTATACTTACGCTCGTAAGCCGATGGAGAGGACGGGCCGATGAGCTAGTACCCTCAAGGCCACCCCCGGCGCCGAGCCATCCTGCTGGTGCTCTGCCTGAGCCTGCTGGTGGTGGTGATCGACAACACCGTCTTGAACACCGCCCTGCCCACCCTGGCCCGGGACCTGCACGCCGGCACCGGCGACCTGCAGTGGATCGTGGACGCCTACACCCTGTGCTTCGCCGCCCTCCTCGTCCCGGCCGGGGCCCTGGGCGACCGGTTCGGCCGCCGCCGGGCCCTGATCGGCGGCCTGGTCCTGTTCGCCCTCGGCAGCCTGGCCGCCGCCTTCGCCCCGAACAGCGGCGTCCTCGTGGCCGACCGGGTGCTCATGGGCCTGGGGGCGGCCTTCGTCATGCCGTCCACCCTGTCCATCCTGAACGCCGTGTTCCCACCCAACGAGCGGCCCCAGGCCATCGCCGCCTGGTCGGCCGTGGCCGGCGCCGCCGTGGCCATCGGCCCCACCCTCGGCGGGCTGCTGCTGTCCCACTTCTGGTGGGGCAGCGTCTTCCTGGTCAACCTGCCGCTGGTGGCCCTGGCCCTGGTCGGGGTGGTCCGGATCGTGCCGGAGTCGGCCGACCCCAGCCACCACCGCCTGGACCTGGTCGGCACCGTGCTGGCCGCCGTCGGCCTGGTGGCCCTGATCGACGCCATCATCGAGGGCCCGTCGCGGGGGTGGACCGGACCGGTCACCGTGGTGGAGCTGATCGCGGCCGTCGTGGTGCTGACCGGGTTCGTCCGCTGGGAGCTGCGGTCCGACAACCCGCTGATGGACCTGCGGGTGTTCCGGTCCCGAGCCTTCTCCGCCGCCGCCGGGGCGGTGACGGTCATCTTCTTCTCCCTGTTCGGCAGCCTGTTCGTCCTGACCCAGTACCTGCAACTGGTCCACGGCTACAGCCCCCTGGCCGCCGGGGTCCGGGCGCTGCCCTTCGCCGGCGCCATGGTCGTCGTCGCCCCGGTGTCCACCCTGGCGGCCAAGCGGCTGGGGTCCAAGGTGGTCATCGCCGCCGGGCTGTTGCTGCTGGCCACCGGCCTGTACGGGCTGTCGTCCGTCGGCGTCGACACCCCGTACGGGTCCGTGGCCCTGTTCGTCGCCATCATGGGCGCCGGCATGGGCCTCGTCATGGCTCCGGCCAGCACCACCATCATGGGCAGCGTGCCGGCGGCCCAGGCCGGGGTGGCCAGCGCCATCAACGACACCATCCGGGAGGTCGGCGGCGCCCTCGGCGTGGCCGTCGTCGGCAGCCTGGCCAGCGCCGTCTACGCCCACCAGCTCGGCCCGGAGCTGGCCGCCCACCACGCCCCGGCCGCCCTCACCCACGTGGCCACCGGCTCGGTGGCAGCCGCCGACGTCGTCGGCCATCAGCTCGGCGGCGCCACCGGCGCCCAGCTGGTCGACGCCGCCCACCAGGCCTTCGTCAACGGCATGGCCACCGGCATGCGGGTGGCCGCCGCCGTGGCCCTGGTCGGGGCCGTCGGTGCCTTCGTCGCCCTCCCCCGCCGGCGGGCCGGCGGGCTGGCCGCCATGGAGATGGCCGAGGTGGCGGCCTAGCTAGTTACTGCCGCCGGACCACTGGGCCGGGGGGTCGCTGGCCGGGAACGACTCCTGGTCGTCCTCCTCCACCTCGTCGTCCCCCTCCGGGCGGTCCTCGTCGGGCTGGCCGCGGGTCACGGGGTCAAGGCCACGGCGGCCTCGGGCGTCGCCACCCGGAAGCTGAAGCTCTCCTCCAGGTACAGCGACACCTGGTCGGCGTCGTGGTGGTCGTAGCCGATGGACAGGTCCTGGCCGGACTCGAACAGGAAGTCGCCGCCCCGCAGGCTGACCACCACCGCCCCCTCGACACCGGGCGCCCACACGATCGGGCCGCCCAGGATCTGGCGGAGGTGGTCGAAGACCACCAGGCCGCCGTGCTCGGTGGTCTCCACCACGCCGGTGTACCCGTCCGGCCCCAGCGCCAGCCCGTACGGGCCGCTGATGCCGTTGGTCAGCAGCGTCTGCACCGCCTTGGCCACCCGGCTCGGGTAGTCGCCGTAGACGGTGCCCAGCTCCAGGGCCTCGTGGGGGGACGCCTGGCTGATCCCGGTGATGCCGGCCCCGGCCCAGCCGTGGAAGACGGCGGCGTTCTCCGCCAGGGCCACCCGGCGGGCCGCCTGGTCCAGGGCGCCGAGGTCGATGTCGACCGCCCCGCGGTCGACGTCCAGCAGCTCGTCCCGCGAGATGGCGAACTCGGCCCGCAGCTCCACCAGGGGCAGCACCTTGCGCTGGCGGGACCGCAGCCCTTCGGCCGGGG
>CAYVPF010000109.1:0-9195 GCA_964453355.1 uncultured Acidimicrobiaceae bacterium
ATCGACAACACGGTTGGCGCGGTGGTCGTCTTACACCACGTCGGCGGACTTGACCCGTCTGGTCGCCGAAAGCGCCATCCATGATGGGTGGTCGATGGTGTCGACGAAGCCCGCCGAGTGGAGTAGATCAGTGAACCTCGCTGGAATGTCGTCGCCGAGTCGGAACGTGGGAGCAGTCACTTCGACTCCACCGATGGTGATTGGAGTTGGCACGCGAATCCCCTCGCCGAGTAGTGCCATCCGATAGTTAGAACAGGAGGTCATCGCTCGATACCTCGGGGACGGGCGTGCTCACGTCTCGATGACGATAGGCACGCCCACCTCCGTGGCGATCGGCGTCCAGATGTCGACTTCTTGGCCTGGCGTCTCGATGGAAACGATGAGGCTGTAACGAGCCCCCTCCTCGCTCCGGTCGCGCTTGGGACGCTCCTTCCACCAGCCCGACACGGGGAAGACTGCGACGGCGCCGCGATGTGCGAGGTCGGCTGCGGTGCCGGTCCAGACATCCGTATGGATGGAGCCGGTCACTCGCTGGTTCGGGCCAAAGAACCACTCCGGATCGTCGCCGCTTTGAGCTGGATGATGCTCCTCCTCCAGTCGCGCTCGCTCGTTGATCCGCTGCCGGAAGGTGTCGTTCGTTTCCAGCGGTCGGCGAACGTCGAAGCGCAGACCGTGCGATGGATAGGCATACCGTCGTTGCCATCCTCGCCGGGCGGGGTTGGGATCAACGAAGTAGGAGAGGGTCACCCGGAGGCGGACTTCGACTCCTCCGAGATCGTCGAGAATGTCGGTAGGCCACGGGAGATCGTGGAGAGTCATCTCCCGCATTCGTCCCTCACCGTCAAATGGGCGAATCACGTCTTCGGCAATCAAGGTGAGAGCATCGGTTGCGCTGCGGGTGGCGCGGGCCAGGTCTGGCACGCCCATCCCATAGCGGCGTTGGAGAGTGATCCGTCTCTGCCGGATGTTCTCCCCGTCGAATCTGCTCTGCATCGCTGGCGTCCACTCGGCGGAGTGGACGATGAGACCGCGAACAGTCTCCGGCCAGAGGTTCGGATACTCGGCGAGAATCGAGGCGGCCAGGTGTGATGCGCGTGCCGTCGCTGCGCTCGTCGCGCAGGTCACCGTGATGAGGCGGGCATCCTTGATCGGAGCCTTCGTCGTGAGCAACTGGAAGGCATAGGGGGTATCAAACCGCCCATCGGGAGACCGAGCGACATTGCCGCCTTCGAAGACGACATCTGGCTTGATGGGCCACTGGCGGTGGAATGGCACGGAGGTACGGCTGTGCGGCGACAGTTCCCCGCGGGGTGCCAGTGGAGTCCAGCCGCCATACCCCTTCTCGTGATCGTCGAAGGTGATGGCCTCGGTGTAGGCACCCACCGTCAGCGGATTCCATGCCTGTCCAGGGTCTTCGATGGGTTCGACATCGTTGCGGTCGAGGTAGGCATCTTGCCAGACACCGCTCTCGACGTTGCCTGCCGCCAGGAGGAAGAGGCGTCGCTCACGCTTTTCCTCTTCGTCAAGGAAGACCATCCCATCGTCGGTCATCTCGATGCCAAGCCCCGCAGCAAGCGCGTCGACAGCCGCAGACCACGACGTCGGTTGCCCGAGCATGATCCGTTCTGCTTGGGCATCACTGGCTGGGTCTCGCACGGCGCTGACGGCTATCCCGAACGCTCGCTTCCGGCGGGGCGCCTGCACTTCTACGGTGCTCGTTGCCGTTGCCGTGAGTGCTCCCCAGAGGTGAGGGGGATTCGTTCCCGGCTGCTGCATGATCTTCACCGATTCGAGCCCGTGGCGGAGGTGGATTGGACCGCCCGAGAGCACGGCGTCTCCCACGTCACCGTACAGAGCGATGCCCGCCATCTCGGTTCCATGGCCGTTGCGGTCATCGACGCCCCATGTCGGATCGCAGGTGTGGCAGTCATCGACCGAAAGCGACGGGCCAAGAAGCGGATGACTCTGGTGAACGCCCGTATCCACGATGCATGCTGCGGGCGCGTTCGACCCGGCAGGGGTCGTCCGTGCTGCCAATTGCTCGACCCAATCGGCCTGGTCGGCAGCGGGTTCGAGAGCGATCAGTCCGGCGGGCTCTTGAGGCCGCCGTAGTTCCGCGACGTCATCCAGGACGTCGATGGCACGAGCGAGCTGCGTTCGAGATGCGCGCACAAGCACCACGAGGCGGTCCGGGAAGCCGAGAGTCTGCTGTCCCACTTGGGCGCCGGAACCTTCTGCGAATTGTCGCAGACGATCTATCTCGTGACCGTCTCGCCGCCGGAGCCACACCTCCCACCAGACAGGGTCCGGTCCGGTTGGAAACTCGACGCTCGTGTCCGTCCACAACTCCTCCAGCGACGCCAACCCGATGGACTGGATACGGTCGAGCAACTTGTAGTTGCGAGGCCTGTCGTTCTCGGCGCTGGCAAGGTACGCCTCTATCCGCCCAAGGAAGTAGCCAAGCTGGCCTTCGGGAACGAAGACAACCGCCTGCTCGAATATACGGTTATCGACCCTCACCTCTCGAACGGCGCGAAGCTCAGGATGAACCTTGCCTCGGCGTGGATCGAGGCTCTCGAGGGCGAGTTCGACACCGGGGAAGCTCTCAAAGCGGACGTAGATACCGTCTACCGCTCCTTCGAGCCGCATCCCTTCCGCATCCCTCCGGCTGTGTCCCGCTGCTTCCGCTTGTTGCAAGGCTGCTTCGAGCTGACGTCCATGGCCCTGCCGATTGGGCGGCACGAACCCTGATCTCGCCTCAATGCGGCGAGGTGGCCTGCGGTAGGGCTCTGGTGCTGCAAGACCGCGAAGGAAGATGTGAAGACGATCTCTTTCAGCCACGGATTGTTACCGATTGGGCTCGCGGTGGCGTTCTCGTAAGGCATCGACTAGAGCCGTCGTCGTCACCGTCTCCGCCTTGTTCAGGATGACGTCCTTCGCCGCCCGTTCGGCGGCCAGCGTGATCTCTGCGTGGCTCAACCCCTCCGCTGCCTTCGAGACCGACTGCCAGACGATGCGGCCCAAGCGCACCGCCGCCAGCCGATTCCTCACGAGTGCCTTGACGACGTCTGCGGTCGGTGGCGGGTACTCAATGACGGCATCGAACCGTCGGAACATCGCCCGATCGAGAAGCTGTGGGTGATTGGTCGCAGCGACGAGCAAACTGTCCGATTGATCCCGTTCAAGGAATTGCAAGAAAGAGTTGAGAACCCTCCTGATCTCACCGACATCATTGTTCCTCGCCCGTTCCCCCGCGAGGGCATCAACCTCGTCGAAAAGGTAGACGCCGTTGGTCTCCTTGAGAGCGTCGAAGACGAGACGGAGCTTTGCCGCCGTCTCACCCATGAACTTAGTGATGAGCCCATCGAGCTGGATCAGGAAGAGGGGAAGGTGGAGGTCCCCCGCGAGGGCACTCGCGGTCATCGTCTTGCCCGTCCCCGGCGGGCCGATGAGGAGTAAGCGCCGCAGCGGCTGGAACCCCTGGCTCCGCAGACGGTCCCGTTGGCGCTGCTCCAGGATTACCCGATCGAGCCGCTCTCGGAGGTGGGGCTCCAGGACGAGGTCGGCCATCTTGGTCTCGGGGTACGAGACCGTGAGCAAGCCCAACAACTCACCCCGCGGCTGAGCGACGGGGATCGGTCGGGACGATGTCGACGCTGCCTGTCGCCGGACGGAGTCGACGAGGTCTCTCAGCTCTTGAGCAAACTTCCCCTGTCCCCCACGGGATGCCCGTGCCGCCACCTGCATGGCGACCGAGTAGAACTGAGTGTCATCCCCTTGCGCGTGACTGCGGACGAGCGCCTTGACCTGGTCAGCGGTCGCCATGGTCATCCGCTGGCCAGGGCCTCTCCTGGCGCCTGACCTGGCTCGTAGAAGGACGTGACATCGCCCTCCATCATGACATGGTGGTGTGCCAGAGAATGCCCTGCCGGGTCAGATCCGTTCCCGGTCGGTGACCCAGCAGCGGGTGCAGCACCAGGCCCGGACCCCGGTCTTGGACGGCGGGTTGCGGACCGCACCCGCCCGGCAGGCGGACGGAGACGCCCGCTGTTGGCGACGTGGGCGGCGCAGAAGGCATGCCGCTGCCCCTGCCGGGTAGGGCGTCCGGACGCCGACGTCCGCCACGTGGGCGGCTGTCAGCGCCGACGACGGAGCAGCAGCCGGGAGATAACCCCACCAGCCATTCGTCAATCATCCGGCTGGCCGATGTGATCGATGGCCCCAGGCCGGCCACTGTGGCCGACCGAATCGGCTCCCGTCGTTACGACAGCACCGGCTTCACCACAATCAACCCCCTTTCTCCCCCTTTGTCGGCCCTCGGTGACGCCCGGTCGAAACCGCGGTCGACCTGGAGTTTCTCGGCGTCCAGGGGGGACGTATGAAAGCACGCCCCCTGAAACGCCCCCCGAGACGTCCCCCGAGACGTCCCCTGAGACGTCCTCGTATTCTTCGGCGTTGGGCCCGAGGAAACGTGGCCGTCGGGTTGACCCGGCCGGCGAATGACATCGGCCGGCCATCGGCGGCCGCATCCGGGCCGACGTCATCGAGGCTGTCGTCTTCGAGGCCATCCTCGCCCTCTATGCCGACCCCGACCTGATCGAGCGGGCCGTGGCCACCAAAACCCGGGAGGCGGTCGCCGCCGAACGGCAGCACCGCGACGAGATCGTTGCCACCACGGCCGAGCTGAAGAAGGCCGAGGACGCCATCGAGCGCTATGTCCACGCTTTCGAAGCCGGCACGGTCAGCGACGAGATGTTCGGTCCCCGGGTACGCGAGCTGGGCGACCGAGCCCGGACCCTTCGTGCTCACCGGGACGAGCTGACCGAGGCGGCGGAAGCCGCCGCCGCCGACCCACCCACTCAGGCGGACCTCGACGTCCTCCATGCCGAACTGAGGGAGCTCATCCGTCACGGTTCGGAGGCCAGACGCAAGGCCGTCGCTCAGGCCTTCGTGCAACGGCTGGTGGTGGAGGGGCCGGGTGTGGTGCGGCCGACCTTCTTGGTCCGCGGCGGACTGCCGGTTTCGATCACCGAGCAGAACGGGCAGACGGCCCCCGATGGGGCGTTTCGCGCCGTGACAGGTTCAGTGGACCTTGGGGGCTCGAACCCGGTCAGCCGGTGGCCGAATCCGGCAGCCGGGCCGTAGCCAAGGTGGCCCCACCGCTCCCGACCAGCGCGACCGACCGAACCGACGACGCCGGCACCGGCAGCCGGGCGGCCCAGGATCCGTAGCCGGACGTCATCGGGTACCGGCCGACCACCCGTTGGGTGCCGTCCGCCAGCGTCACCCGGCAGGTCACCGTCCCCCAGGCCCCGGCGTCGCCGACGGCCATGACCAGCCAGCCCGGACGGCCGGGGGCCAGCACCACCGATCCCTCGGCTCCCGACGCCGACTGCAGCGTCGCCGTCCGCACCCCTGCCGCCCCGGCGGTGCCGGCGGACCGACCACCGGCGGACCCACCGGAGCCGGCCACCAGGCCGCCGATGCCGACGCCCAGAGCCAGGGCGACGACCACGGCGGCCGCCGCCAACACCCGCCGAGCCGCCGGTCGGGTCGCCCACGGCCGTCGGGCCGGCATCGGTCGGATCGCCGCCGGTCGGTCCCGGTCGGCACCGCCGGGGTCTCGCATCAGGGCGATGGTCCGCTCGGCGAACTGCTCCGGCGGCTCGGCCTCGGGTACCAGCGTCATCAAGGCATCCGCCGCCGCCGACAGCTCGTCCAGTTCGGCCGCGCAGGCCGGGCACGTCTCGAGGTGGTCCAGCACGTCGGCCCGCCGACGGCCGGTCAGGGTGCCGGTGGCCAGGCCGGCCAGGTCGTCATTGATGTCTGCGCACTGCGGATCGGGGCTCACCGGGGTCACCGTTCCCCCCCGCCCACCGGGTTCGGGCCACCGAGGCCGCCAACGCTGCCGAGGGTGTCGCGTACCCGGGCCAAGCCCAGCCGCACCCGGCTCTTGGCCGTGCCCAAGGCAATGTCCTCGGCGGCGGCGATCTCGGCGGCGCTCTGCCCGTAGAAGGCCGACCGCACCAGCGCCCGCCGCTGCTCCACCGGCACTGACAGCAGGGCGGCCCGCACCCGGCCGATGGCATCGGCATGGACCGCAGCCGTCTCGGGGATCGGCTCCGACGGCAGGCCGTCCTGCAGTCCCAGCCAGACGGCGTCGTAGGGACCGGCCGGGACGGCCCGGCGAACCCGCAGGGCGTCGATGGACAGGTTGCGGGTGATGGTGGCGAGCCACGACGTCACCGCCGCCCGGCGGGGGTCGAACACCGCGGCGTGCCGCCAGGCCCGCAGCAGGGCTTCCTGGGCCACGTCCTCCGCCGTGCCCCGGTCCATGGTGATGGCCAAGGCGATGCCGAACACCCGACGTTGGTGGCGACGCACGAACGCCGCCCCGGCCCCCTCGTCCCCGGCCGCCATCCCGGCCACTAGCGCCTCGTCGGCCAGGGCATCGGCCGATCGCATCTGGCCCGGCCGCATCTCAGGCGACCCCGCCTCGAGGGCAGGGGCGACGGGCTGCCGGCCGCCGGGCCGCAGCCGGCGACGTCGAGGGCCGGCTTCCATGTCGGCCCAGCATGCCGCGGTCGGTGCGGCCGCGCTCACGGTAGATGCCGCCACCGCCGGTACCGGGCCCGTAGCAGCACGTCCAGCGAGAACCGGCCGGTGCCCATCAGGGCCACCACCAGAGCCAGCATGGCCAGGGCCACGTTGATCTCGTAGCCGGACCCGGCGGCGTTCGACACGATGCCGTTGCCGAACGTCACCGTGGCCATGGCCATGGCCATGTCCCCGACCAACCCGACGGCGGCCAGGCGGCCGAATATGCCCAGGCCGACGGCCAGGCCGCCGAAGAACTCGATGATGCCGCCGAGGACGGCGAAGAACATGGCCGGGTGCAGGTGGGCCACCGACGAGAAGAACGCCGCCTGCTGGTGGAGGCCGCCACCGCCGAAGGCCCCGAACAGGGTGGCGGCACCGTGGTAGACGAAGATCCAGGCCAACCCCACCCGGGCGGCCACGAGCGCCAGGTCACGGGTCCCCGCCAGGTCACGGGTAGCCCGCAGCTTCTCGCTGATGGCCACCAGCCAGGCCTCAGTGCCACCAAGGCCGGGGGCCTCAGGTCGGCCTGGGGCGCTGGCATCGATCGACCTGGTCGCGGTGTCCGTCGGTATCGTGCTCATGATCGACCTCCGGTAAACGGGTGGAAGCGAAATGGCTGGGCCAGCTGGGCCAGGACGACCCGGGCCGACTGGCCCAAGCTGGTCGCTGCCTGCTCCAGGGGCACCGGCTGGCCGGCGATCCCGGTGGCCACCGGCTCTCCTGCGACGGGGTAGGCGGCCCGGCGGGACAGCTGGTCCCAGCAGACCAGCACGAACCCGAGGTTGACGGCCCGCCGCGGATCGTCGAGGTCCCGGGCGTGGTGGAGCCGGTGGTAGGCCGGGCTGACCAACACCCGACCGAGCGGGCCGAAGGACCACCGCAGATTGGCGTGGGGCAGGGTGACCAGGCAGCCATAGGCGATGAGCGCAGCCGCCGGCACCGTGCCGCTGGCCCCCAGCACCAGGGCCGGCAACATGGCCGGCAGGTAGGAGGCGTGGACCAACGGGTGGGTGCGGAAAGTGGTGAACACGCTCATGTCCTCTTGGGAGTGGTGGAGAGCGTGCAACCGCCACAGCGCCATCGACCGGTGGTTGGCCAGGTGGGCCAACCAGTTCATGGCGTCCATAGCCACGAGCACCACGGCCACCACGAACAACTGCGGGGCCAGCGGCAGTCGGCCCAACAGGAGGAAGCTGGCGTGCCGGCCCACCTCCACAGCAAAACCGGTCTGCACCAGGGTCAAGAGGGGAAGGACGGCGACGGCAAAGAGCGCGAGGTAGCCGGCGTCCACTAGATGCGCCCGGGCCAACGCCGGCCGCTGGACCGCTGGCCAGCGCCTTTCGGCCAGGAACAATAGAGCGACGGTGGCCAGTAGGGCCGGGCCGACCGTGTCCCCTCGGGCCGCCGACAACTGGGCACCCAAGGCGCCGGCCCCGGCCAGGTCGGTGTAACCAACCATGCCCAGCCAGACTGCCGCCCCACCGACGGCCAGGACGCCGAGCCAGGACGTGGCCCGGGCCGCCACAGCGACCCGGGCCGACCGTCCCGACGGCGCCGGGCTGGCGGGGGTGAGCCCGGCGGTTGGTTGGTCAATGGCGCCTTCGCCAGAGGCGCCTCGGTCGAGGGCAATCGTCATGGCTCAGTACGCCACGCCCGAACCGGCCATCGTGGTGGTGGTCTTGCCACCGGAGCTACCGGACCCACCGGACTTCTTGGCGGCCGTCGGGATGGCCTTGGGGTTGGAGGGGTTGACCACCCACCACTGGCCCCAGGTGTCCTTGATATTGCCGGTCACCTGGCCGGCCGAGTGGTCGCCGGCGAACAGGTACAGGGGGATCCCCTTGTAGGTGACCTGCAGTTGGCCACCGCCGCGGTTGATGGTCCCGAGGCCGGTAACCCCCTGGCCCTTCGGCTTGGTCTGGCCGCTCGCCAGGAGCACCGGGGGCCACGCCATGGCGCAGGCCCCCGTGCAGACGCTCTTGTTGGTCGAGTCGGCCGTCAGCCGGTAGATGGCGTCCCCGTTCGACAGGGTGAGCATCGGGCCCCAGGTCTTGTTGTTGGTCACCTTCACCACCGTGGCCGATGCGGCGCCGGCCATGGCGGGCACCGCCACTACGCCGGCCAGCCCGATCCCGGTGGTCAGGGCCACCAGGGCTGCCCCCCGGCGCAGCCAACCTGACCGCCGGGCTACGGCGTACCGCTCTCCTGCTCCATCTCCATTTCGCATCTGCTTCTCCTGCTCTCGTTCGGTTCTCGATCTCTTCGACCGTGTGGTGCGTGTGGTGACCTCGGGCCTACACAGAGCACTACGGCCGACCGGACCGTTCGGATCACTCGGTCCGGCATCCAGGCCCCGGTGCAACGGGAGGCACCTCCGCCCGCCGTCGGGCTTCCAGCCCTCAGTAGGCCACCCCGCCACCGGGCGGGGTGGTCGTCGTCGTGGTGGGCGGCGGCGGAGGCGTGGTGGTCGGCGGCGAGGTGGGCGGCGGCGACGTGGGCGGCGGCGACGTGGGCGGGGTCGTGGGCGGCGAGGTGGGCGGCGACGACGTGGGCGGCGGGGCGGTCGACGGGGTGGTCGTCGCCGAGCGGGCCGGG
>CAYVPF010000110.1:0-9185 GCA_964453355.1 uncultured Acidimicrobiaceae bacterium
CGGCGGCCGCCGGCCGGCCGAGGCGGACGAGGTCGTGGAGGGCCACGGCCTCCAGCAGGTCCTGCCCATCGGCCGCCGCCGTGGCCGCCGCCGCCTCCAGCCGCTCCTCGGCCAGCGGCCGGCGGCCGGCCGCCTCCGCCGTCCAGGCCCTCGCCCGGTCCACCATCGGCCCCAACCGGTCGCCGGCCAGGGCCACGGCCGCCGCCGCTCCGTCGCCGTCCCCCGACATGGCCAGCAACCGGGCCAGCTCGACCCCGACCAACGGCCGCAGCGGGTCCGACCGGTCCAGGGCGATCGCCGCTTCCTGCAGCGGCTGCCGGGCCGCCGCCAGCTGCCCGGCGGTCAGCCGGTTGAGGCCCACCGCCGCCGACCCGACGGCCACCGCCCGGTCGTCGTCGCCCTCCAGGGCCCGCCGGAGCGCCCGGTCGGCCACCTCGGCGGCGGCCGCCGTCCAGCCGCCCCACCCGAGGGCCAACACGTACGGCACCACCACGGCCAGGTCCCCGGACCCTTCGGTTGCTTCTGCCCCGGCGGCGACGGCGGCGTCCAGCCGACCGGCCAGTGCCGCCGTCCAGACCGTCTCGGCCACCGCGGCCCCGGCCACCGCGGCCCCGGCCGGTGGGCTGCCGGTGGAGGCCGCCGGGCCGGGCCGGTTGGCCGCCGAAGCGGTCCACCGGAGGTGCTCGGCCACCGGCGGGTCGGCCACCCGCACCGTTCCCGCCGCGGTCACGATCAGCCAGCCCGCCGCCTCCAATTGCTCCAGCACGTCGGCCGGGGCCAGGCCGCCGGCCGTGGCCAACGGCACCGGTTCGGCCAGCGCCACCGCCCGGACGGCCGCCTGTTGGGCCGGCCTGAGGCCGGCCAGCCGGGTCGTCACCGCCTCGACCAGTCCCGGTCCCGGCCGGGCCGGGCGGTCCGCCCACCACAGCCCGGCCTGCCGGCGCAGCCAGCCGCCGGACAGGCCGTCGTCGAGGAGTAGCCGCAGCCACCGGAGGTTGCCGGCCGACCGGGTCTGCAGCCGGTGGGCCGCCCCGGCGGTCACCGCCCCACCCAGCACCACCTCCAGCAGCCTTGCCGTGGCCTCCTCGTCGAGCGGGGCCAGATCCACCCGCCGGGCCAGGCCGCTCCGCCACAGCGTGGCGAGGCCGGCCGGCACCACCCGGTCGGTCGCCACCGTCACCACCAGCCGACTGCGGCCGGACGCCGCGGCCTGCTGCAGCCCCAACACCGCCTCGGGGTCCAGCCGGTCGGCGTCGTCCACCACCGCCACCGTCCCGGTGGCTGCGCCCCCAAGGGCCGTGTCCCGGCCGGCGGTGTTCCGGACGGCGGCGTCCCGGACCGCGGCGTCCCGAACGACGCCGGCCAGGGTGGTCCGGCCGCAGCCCCGTGGCCCACACAGCACCACCGGACCGTGGGCCAGCCCTTCGGTGGCGGCGGCCAACGCCTCCGGTCGGCAGGCCGCCCACAACTGTGCTGTGTCGAGTCCGGCGGGGGGGTGTTGGGAGCTGGGCACGATGTGGTCCTTCGGTGCACTGAATCTAAGCCATCGCGGGCCCGAGACCCTGATCCGACGGTTTTGGCCGCCACTCGCCGGGACCGGCAACGGGGGCGCGAGGTAGCCGGTTGTCGGCCGTTCTCCCTAGGTCATGTCCGCCACCCCGACCGCCGCTCCGACCGGGACCGCCGCCGCTCCGTCGGGACCGCCGGCCGGCCGCCGGTCCCGGCCGGCCCGGCGGTTCTTCCTGGTGGCGATCGTCGTCGCGTTCCTGGGCGTCGCCTTCGGCATCGGCCTGGGGCTGGGCCATGCCCGCGGACCGTCACCGGCGGCCGCGTCCCCGACCGGACCGGGATCGCCGACCGGGCCGGCCGCGCCGCCGGCCGCTGCCGCCCGTGCCGGTGCCGGGACCACCACGACGACCACCACGACGCAGCCGCCGCCGCTGACCGGGACAGCCCTGAACGCCCCGGCCATCCTGTCGCAGTCCACCTGGGTGGACCGTGGCGACCCGGTGATGGTGGCCACAGGGGACCGCACCTGGTTCTACTGGACCCAGCCGCTGCCGGCCCTGAACGTGCCGTTCCAGGCCCAGACGGCCGGCGGCAGCTGGGGGCCGATGGAGGACGCCATGCCGACACTGCCGCCCTGGGCCGCCACCGGGAACACCTGGGCGCCGGAGGTGCACCGGTTCGGCAACCGGTGGGTGCTGTACTTCGCCGCCGCCCTGGCCACAGACCCGCCCATCCACTGCATCGGCGCCGCCGTCGCCGCCACCCCCACAGGGCCGTTCGCCGCCCAGCCGCAGCCGTTCGTCTGCCAGCGCACAGACGGCGGCTCCATCGACCCGCGGGTGTTCGTCGACCCCGACGGCACCCCGTACCTGTTGTGGAAGTCCGACGAGAACTCCACCCCCGGCGCCGGCCCCACCAGGCTCTGGTCGCAGCCGCTGTCGGCCACAGGGCTGCAGTTGCCGGGCCAGCCCGCCAACATCTACACCGCCGACCTGCCCTGGCAGGACGGTCTGGCCGAGGCCCCGGACCTGGTGTACGGCGGCGGCCAGTACTGGCTGTTCTACTCCGCCGGCCAGGGCTACTTCAGCGCCGACTACGCCATCGGCGACGCCCAGTGCTCCGGCCCCGCCGGCCCCTGTGTCGACCGGTCCACCCAGCCGTTCCTGGCCAGCAACGCCCAGGGGCAGGGACCGGGGGAGGAGTCCGTCTTCGTCGCCCCCACCGGCGACTGGCTCGTCTACAACCCCACCGGCGCCACCGTGAACAAGATCCCGCGGCCCACCGCCATCGCCCGGCTCGGGTTCGGGCCCCTCGGTCCGTACCTGGCCCAGTCCTGACCTTTCCGGCCCCTTTTGGCCGTCCGGGCTCCCATGCTGTGAAGCAGCTGTGATCCAGCTGTGATGGCGGTGGACGAGGATCGAGGCCCGCACGGCCAGAAGGGGGGGGATTTATTTTTCCTTGACCCCACCTTGGTTCCGTGTCACCCTGACCGAAAGGGCGCCTGCGGAGGGCCTCGGACAAGAGTCGAAAGCCGGCCGTCGTCCAAGGAAAAAAAGGGGCAAGCACGATGGGGACGGAGTTCTCGCGGCGCAGCTTCTTGGCGCTCGGCGCCGGCGCCGTCGGGATGCTCGTCGTGGCCCCCTCCCTGGCCCCCGGGCCGGCCGGTGCGGCCACGCAGGACGGCGGCCGGGCCGTGGGGTCGACGTCGTTTCCGTACACCCTGGCCGCCTGGCAGGGACTGCAGGGCTCGTCCGTCCGGATGGAGCGGTCCGGCGGCCGGTCAACGGCCCTTCGCGTCCGTTCCGTGACCGACCTGGCCGGCTCGGACGGCGAGGTGTTCTCCGTGGGCTTCTCCGGTGCCGCCCCGGCCGCCGGTGAGGGCACGTACGTCCTCAGCCATCCCTCGCTCGGCCGGTTCCCGATGTTCCTCACCGAGGGCGGGTCCGGCACGCTGAGCGCCCTGGTCAACCGGAGCCACGGGTGACGGCCACCGCGGTAGGCCGGGCGCCGGTCGAACTGCCTGGGGTCACGCTCCGCTCCCGAGCCGAGGGCGACGACGACTTCCTGCTTGCCCTCTACGTCTCCACCCGTGGCGACGTCGCCCTGTTCGGCTGGGACGACGCCACGGTCCGGCAGTTCCTGGTGGGCCAGTTCGGGGCCCAGGAGCAGTCGTACGGAACCGCCCACCCGGCGGCCCGGTCGGACGTGGTCCTGGTCGGCGGGGTCCGGGCCGGCCGCCTGCTGACCGATCGCCGACGCGAGCGGATCGACCTGGTGGACGTGGCCCTGCTGCCGGAGCACCGTGGTCGGGGGATCGGCAACGGGTTGGTCCGGTCGCTGTGTCGGGAGGCAGCCGACGCCGGCCTTCCCGTCCGCCTCCAGGTCAGGGTCGGCAACCCGGCCGAGGGCCTCTACGAGCGGCTGGGGTTCGTCGCCGACCGGTCGACAACGGCCTCGGGAGCGCCGGAGATGTACCGGACTATGGAGTGGCGAGCCTCGTGAAGACCGCCTCGTACTCGGTCGTTTCGCCGGCTCGGCCAACCGGGACGATAAACAGCAGGAACCGCCCGGCGTCGGGGTTCTCGAACTCGTACGTGCCCTGGGGCAGCGGGTCGCTGGCCGGCCCCTGGAAGGTGACCGAGAACGAGTGCGCGTCCGACGGGCCGGCCGGCCGTTCTCCGTCGACTGTGGTGAGCTGGAGGGTGACTGGTGGGCCGCCCTCCCGGCGCACCGTGAACGGCTGCCCCAAGTGGCCGGCGAAAGTGTCGTATCCCGGATCGACGAACGCGGCCTCTGTCGCCGTCGGCTCGTCAGGTCCTGGATCCGTCGGGGTGTCGGTCATCGGGTCCGAAGTCTTCCATGATCGGTGCGCCTGGACGGGAGCCCACCCATGAGCGATCCGTACATCGGTGAGATCCGGATGTTCGCCGGTAACTTCGCTCCCACCGGATGGGCTCTCTGCCAGGGCCAGCTGTTGGCGATCACCCAGAACGAAGCCCTCTTCAACCTGATCGGCACCACCTATGGGGGGAACGGGACGACGACCTTCGCCCTCCCGACACTCCAGGGCCGGATGCCCGTGCACATGGGAGGTTCCTCCGTGATCGGGGCGCCGGGCGGCGCCGAGTCGGTGTCGTTGACAGCGGCGACCGTTCCGACCCACACCCACCCGGCCATGGGCACGACCGACCACGGCGACCAGGCCGCGCCGACCGGGGCGGTGTGGGCAGCGGGGTCGGGGGCCAGCAATCCCTACTCGGCCACGACGCCAGCCAGCCAGCTGAACGCCGGGGCCCTGTCCACCTTCGGCGGTGGCCAGCCGCACGACAACATGTCCCCGTTCCTGGCCGTCAACTTCATCATCTCCCTCTTCGGCGTCTTCCCTTCGAGGACATAGTGGCCACTCCCTACCTCTCCGAGATCCGGCTGGTCAGCTTCAACTTTCCCCCGGAGGGTTGGGCGCTCTGCGACGGCCAGCTCATGCCCATCAACCAGAACCAGGCGTTGTTCTCCCTGCTCGGCACGACCTACGGGGGGAACGGGACCACCACGTTCGCCCTCCCGAACCTCCAGGGCCGGATCCCGCTGCACGTCGGCGCGGGACGGGCGTTGGGCGAGACAGGCGGGGAGGCCACCCATACGCTGGTAGGCGGCGAGATCCCGACACACACCCACACGGTCGCCGCGGCGTCCGGCACAGGCGCCGTGGCGTCGCCGGCCGGCGCCTACTGGGCCGGAATCAGGAACGCCAATGCCTTCAGCAACACGGCCGCCCCCAGCACCCCGCTCGACGCCACAGTGATCGGTCCCTACGGCGGTGGCCAACCGCACCAGAACATGCCGCCGTACCTGGTCCTCAACTTCGTGATCGCCCTCGTGGGCATCTTCCCCACCCGGACATAAGGCCCGGACCTACGCATGGCCACACCGACCCCCACCACTCCCTTCGTCGGCGAGATCCGTATCTGGGCGACCAATTTCGCCCCGCTGGGCTGGGCGTTCTGCAACGGCCAGCTCTTACCCATCAGCCAGAACACGGCGCTGTTCTCCATCCTCGGCACCACCTACGGGGGCAACGGGACCAGCAACTTCGCCCTGCCGACACTCCAGGGGGCCGCTCCTGTGCAGCAGGGGCAGGGGCCGGGGCTCACGCTACGAGACCTGGGCCAGGCCGGCGGGGAAGCGACCGTCACCCTGCTGGCGTCCGAGCTCCCGGCGCACACCCACGCGGCAAAGGCGGTGGCCGCCACCGGCAACCTCCTGGGCCCGGCCGGCCGGGCCACCGCCGAGGTGCGGGGCGGCGCCTACGCCGACGCCGCCAACACGACGATGAGCGCGGATGCCCTCTCCCCGTATGGCGGCGGCCAGCCGCACAACAACCTGCCGCCGTACCTGGTCCTCAACTTCTGCATCGCCATGCAGGGCATCTTCCCGCCACGCACATGATCTGGCAGATGAGGCCAGCGTGATGGGGTCGCGGTGGCGGGCCAGGTCGGCCATGCTGGTGGCTGTAGCTGTGCTGGCCGCCCCGGCCGCCGCCCTGTTGGGGCCGGCCGCCGCCGGCGCGGACCCCGGGTCGTCCGACCTCCAATTTGGCACCAGCGGTGTGGTGACCACGTCGTTCGGGACCGGGGCCACCGACCAGGCGAACGCCGAGGCCATCCAGTCCACAGGGAAGATCGTGGTCGCCGGGTCCGACCAGCCGGCAGCGGCGACAACACCGAAGACCATCGCCAAGTTCGCCGTCGCCCGGTACGACACCGACGGGTCGCTGGACACCACCTTCGGCACCGGGGGCAAGGTGACCACCGACATCGGCGGCGCCACAGGCAACGGTGACGTCGCCTTCGCCGTCGCGGTCGAGAGCGACGGCGACGTCGTGGCCGGCGGTTACACGTCCAAGAACACAACAACAACCGGGATCCAGCAGGCGGTGCTGGTCCGGTACAAGCCGACAGGGGCGCTCGACACAACCTTCGGCACCGGTGGGATCGCCACCCTGACCATCGCCGGATCCACAACCTTCAGCCAGATCAACGGCCTGGTGGTCGACGGCACAGGGCGCATCGTGGTGGCCGGCGAGTCGGATCTGGGTTGGCTGGTGGCCCGGTTCACGCCGACCGGCCACCTCGACACCACCTTCAACAGCGCCGGTACCCAGCCGGGGGTGCAGTCGTCGTTCCCGGCCACAGTGACCACAGTCGACGTGGCCAACGCCGTGGCCATCAGTACAGGAAAGATCGTCGTCACCGGCAGCACCGGCAACGGCGCCGGGGTCGGGGTGGCCGAACTAAACGCCGACGGCACCCTCAACACCTCTTTCGCCACCACAGGGTTGACGGCCACGACAGTCGGGGCCTCGCCGGCAACCGGCAACGGGGTGGCCATCCAGACGGACGGTGACATCGTGGTCACCGGTCAGGCCGGCACGAAGGCGGTCGTCGTCCGGTACACGCCGACAGGGCCGCTCGACACGTCGTTCGGTACCGGAGGCATCGTGACGACGTCGGTCGGGCCCAACATGGACGCCGTCGGCCGGTCGGTCGCCGTGGAGAGCGACGGCAAGATCGTCGTCGGCGGCTACACGGACGTCACCGCCCTCCAGCGTGACCTCCTCGTTCTTCGCTACCAGAGCAACGGTTCGCTGGACTCGTCGTTCGGCTCGACAGGAATCGTGGCCACCCGGACCGGTCCCACATCTCACGACGCCGGCAACGCGGTGGCGCTGGAGCCGGGCGGCTTGGGCCAGATCGTGGCTGCCGGCTCGGACCAGCCGTCCGGAGGCACCCAGCGCTTCTTGCTGGCCGGCTACTACGCCGCCTTCGCCCCCACCGTCACCAAGGCGTTCGGGGCCGCGTCCGTCCCCCTGGGCACGACCACGTCGCTCACCGTCACCATCACCAACCCCAACACCACCGGGTCCCTGACCGGCCTCAGTTTCACCGACACACTGGCCGGCGGCCTCACGGTGGCCGCCACGCCGGCCCTGTCGAACACCTGCGGCGGCTCGGTGACCGGAGCGTCCGCCGGTTCCGGGGCGGTGGGGCTGACCGGCGGGACCGTGGTCGCCAGCAGCTCCTGCCACGTCGTGGTAACCGTCCTCGGCACAAGCGTTGGGGTCAAGCACAACTCGGTCACCGTCGGGTCCACCCAGGGGGGCGCCAGCAACACGGCGACAGCCACACTGACCGTGGTGGCCCCCCCGACCATCACCAAGGCCTTCACGCCTTCGACGGTCAAGCAGGGGTCGACCACCCAGCTCAATTTCGACGTCACCAACCCCAATGCCACAACCACGCTGCACGGCGTCGGGTTCACCGACACCGTTCCCTTGGGGCTCACCGTCCCCACGCTCTCGGCCAGCGTCTGTGGGGGCCTTTTCACAGCCACCGCCCCCCGTACGATCACGGTGACCGGGATAACTCTCGCTCCCGGGGCCTCCTGCCCGATCGGCGTGACGGTGACGGCGCCGACCGCCGGTTCGTTCACCAACGTGAGCGGCCACGTCACCTCGACAGAGGGCGGCGCCGGCCTGACGGCCACCGCCATACTGACGGTGGCCGCCCCGCCGACCATCGCCAAGGCCTTCGGAGTGGCCACACTGCCCCTCAACGGCTCGACCACACTCACCTTCACGCTCACCAACCCGGCGGCCAACACGGTGGCCGAGACCGGGGTGGCCTTCTCCGACTCCCTGCCTGCCGGGCTCGAGGTGGCCACACCCAATGGGGTGGCGAGCACCTGTGGCCCAGGCGTCACCGCCGTACCGTCGACCACCACCGTGTCGTTGAGTGGCGGCACCATCGCCACCACAGCCACCTGCACCATCTCGGTGAAAGTGATCGGGACCACCCCCGGCGTCAAGGACAACACGACCGGTAACGTCAGCTCCACCAACGGCGGGACCGGGAACACCGCCTCCGCTTCGGTCACCGTCGTCACTCCCCCGACCGCCACAAAGACCTTCGGGACCACATCGATCCCGGTGGGAGAGACCACGTCGCTGACCATCAAGGTGACCAACCCGAATGCCACAACGGCTCTCGCCGGAGTGGCCTTCACCGACAGCCTGCCGGCCGGCCTCGTGGTGGCCACCCCCAACGGACGGGTCGGCACATGCGGGGGCTCGATCACCGCCATCGCCGGCTCGTCCACGGTGTCGCTGTCCGGAGGATCCGTTGCTGCCTCCAGTACATGCTCGGTGAAGGTGAACGTCGAGGCAACGGCGGCCGGTGTCCAGCACAACTCGGTCGCCGTCACCTCCACCAACGGCGGCACCGGGCTGACGGCCACGGCCACACTGACCGTGGTGGCCCCCCCGACCATCGCCAAGGCCTTCTCGCCGACCACCATCGCCAAGGGGTCGACCAGCACCCTGACCTTCACCCTCACCAACCCGGTGGCCAACACCGTGGCCGAGACCGGGGTGGCCTTCACCGACACCCTGCCCTCGGGCCTGACGGTGCCCACGGCCACTACGAGCAAGTGCGGCGGCACACTGGTCACCACCGCTCCGGGGACCGTCGCCCTGTCCGGCGCCACCATCGCCGTCAGCGGCACCTGCACCTTCACCGTGACGGTCACCGGCACCACCGCCGGCACGCTGACCAACACCACCGGGGCCGTCACCTCCACCAACGGCGGCACCGGGCTGACGGCCACGGCCACACTGACCG
>CAYVPF010000111.1:0-9181 GCA_964453355.1 uncultured Acidimicrobiaceae bacterium
GCCGGCAACGACCGCCCGACCACCGACGGCGACGTCGTCTGGGGCGTCGGTGCGGCCGACATGAAGGGCAGCCTCGCCGTCATGCTCGACCTGGCCACCACCGTCGCCGACCCGGCCGTCGACGTCACCTGGTGCTTCTACGCCTGCGAAGAGGTCAGCCGGCACGACAGCGGCCTGGCCCAGCTGTGGGACACCCGGCCGGACCTGCTGGTGGCCGATGCCGCCATCCTCGGCGAGCCCACCGACGGCCTGGTGGAGGCCGGCTGCCAGGGCACCATGCGCGTGGTCATCCACCTCGGCGGGGTCCGCGCCCACACCGCCCGGCCGTTCGCCGGCAACAACGCCATCCACCGTCTCGTCCCCGTGCTGACCCGCATCACCGAATGGCAGGGCCGGTCAGTGGTCCTGGACGGCTGCCAATACGTCGAACAGCTTCAGGCGGTGGCCGTCGAGGGGGGAGTGGCCGCCAACGTCGTCCCGGACCACGCCGCCGTCACCGTCAACTACCGGTACGCCCCCGACCGCGACCACCTGGCCGCCCGCGGGTTCATCGCCGCCCTACTCGACGGCCTCTTGGACGACGACCTCGGGGACCACTGGAGGGTCGTCGACGAGGCCGACGGCGCCCCCCCGGCCCTCACCCACCCCCTGCTCGCCGGCCTGGTCGCCCGGTCCGGCCAGCCAGCCAAGGCCAAGGTCGGCTGGACCGACGTCGCCTCCTTCTGGGCCCACGGCGTCCCGGCCGCCAACTTCGGCGCCGGTGACCCGCTGCTGGCCCACCATCCGCAAGAGCGGGTCACCCGCGACTCCCTGGAACGCACCCGGGCCACCCTCCGGGCCGTCCTGACCCAGCCGACCTGACCGGGCGGACGCCACCCAGGGGTGGCAGGCCCCACCGACACCGAGGGGGGAACGGGATGCCGGCGGGGCCTGCCCAAGGTTCCCGCCGAAACGTCCGGCGGTTCCCCTGGTACCCCCACTCCGATGCCGTCGGCTCCGGCGGATGAGTTTTGCCGGAAAAATTGCGGTCCCCGAGTCCGATACCCGCTTGGACGGTTGACATGTGACTATTTAGTCACCTATTGTGTGGGCGTGGACGAGGTGTTCAAGGCCCTGGCCGATCCCACCCGGCGCCAATTGCTGGACGAGCTGAACCGGTCGGACGGGCAGACCCTGACCGCGCTCGAAAACCGGTTCGCCATGACCCGCTTCGGGGTCATGAAGCACCTGAAGCAGCTCGAGGAGGCCGGACTGGTGGTCACCCGGCGACGGGGCCGCCAGAAGCTGCACTTCTTGAACCCCGTCCCCATCCGGCTCATCCACGACCGGTGGGTGACCAAGTACACCGAGCCCTGGGCGGCCACGCTCAGCGACCTGAAGCACAGATTGGAGAGTCCCGTGGAGAAGGTGTTCGAGATCTACATCAAGACCACCCCCGACCGCCTCTGGCAGGCCATCACCGACCCCGACACCCGGGCCAAGTACAGCTTCGGCGTCCAGTCCCGCTCCGACTGGTCGGTCGGCTCCGCCATCGAGATGGTCCACCCCGAGGCCAACCTCGTGATCGGCCGGGGCCAGGTCCTGGAGGTGGACCCGCCAAACCGGCTGGTGCACACCATGACCGCCCTGTGGAGCGACGACGTCAAGAACGAGGGCGGGTCCCGGGTGACCTGGACCATCCAGCCGGTCGGCGACTCCTGCTGCCTCACCCTCGTCCACGACCAGCTCTCCGACGGCGCCAGCGCCGAGCTGTACGGCGGTTGGCCCATGATCCTGTCGGGCCTGAAGACCTGGTTGGAGACCGGCGAGCTGCTGACCACGCCCGGCTCCCTCAAGTACACCTGATCTCCCGGACCCGCCGGTGGGTGGCCGGTCAGGCGGCGGTGGCCATCGCCGGGTATCGGGTCACGGCCCCGGCGAGCAGCCCCAGGCCCTCTTGGCCGGGCAGCCCGTCGATGCGCCGGTCGATCCGCTCCGCCATCTCCCGACCCTCGTCGCCGGCGAACAGGTGGCTGACCAAGAACGCCACCTCCGACGTCGGCATCACGCCGGAACCCACCGGCCGCCACAGCCGCGACAGGGCCTGGCGGGTCACCAGCCGGGCCCGCCGGCTGGCCGCCAGCCGGCGTCGGGCTTCGGAGGCGTAGAAGTCGATGTGCCGACCCTCCTGTCGCATGATCCGCTTCAGCAGCTCCGACAGCACGGGGTGCCCCTCGGCCGCCGCCAGGCGGGCGTACCCGGCCTGGGTGGTCCACTCGTTGACCGCCCCCCAGGCCATGTGCACCGCGACGAACGCCTACCCGGTCAGCGCGGACAGGGTCAGGTGGGAGAACGCCTCCCACAGGCTCCGACCCCGCCGGGCCTGCCGAAGGGCGGCGATCCGTGGCGCCCCGGCCGTCTCCGCGTGCGCTTCCAGCACCTGGCCGATCGCCTCACCGTGCCACAGCTCCTCGAAGGTCCAACAGGACAGGAACGCCGTGATGTCCGGGTCCTGGTGGGCCGGGGTCAGCAACAGATCCCGTAGGTAGCAGACGGTGTGGTGTTCGATGTCGTGCATGTACCGCAGGCACCGCAACCCCTCCGGCGACAGCGGTCGGTCGGTGAAGGCGCCGAAGTCGATCCCTTTCAGGTCCAATCGGCCGGCCCGTTCCTTGTACGACTCAATTGTGGTTTTCATGGCAACCGGTCTCCGTTACCGCCCTTGTGATTGGATGACCTGTCATCCTTATTGGTCTCCAGCTTGTTCTCCAGCCTTTTTTCATCCATCCAGCCGGGCGGCACCGGATAGGGGGTAGATGCAGCCGCTGAACGACCTCAGTGATCCCCAGTTGGTGGTGGCCGTCGCCCGGTTTCGCCAGGACGCCCTGGCCGAGGCCTACCGGCGGCACGGCACCGCCGTGTACGCCCTGGCCGGCCGGGTGGTCGGTGACCTGGCCGAGGCCGAGGACATCACCCAGGAGGTGTTCCTGCGGCTGTGGAACCATCCCGACCGGTTCGACCCCGCCCGGGGCAGCCTCCGGTCGTTCCTGCTGACCCAGTCCCACAGCCGGGCCGTCGACCTGGTCCGGTCCCGGGCCGCCCGGGCTCGGCGCGAGGAGCACGACGCCCGGGTCACCGCCACCGCCGGTTATGACCTGGAACGGGAGGTCTGGGACCTGACCATGGCCGACCACGTCGCCCGGGCCGTCGCCGACCTGCCCGACGACGAGCGGGAGGCCATCCAGCTGGCCTATTTCGGCGGCCATACCTACCGCGAGGTGGCCGACCTGCTGTCCCAACCCGAAGGAACCGTCAAAAGCCGCATCCGCAACGGCCTCCGCCGTATGCGACGCGGCCTTTCCGACGCCGGGGCCAAGGAGCTCGAACGATGAGTAGTCCCATCTCCGACCACCCCGACCACCCCGACGACCTGCTGGCCCCGTACGCTCTGGACGCCGTCGACCCCCATGAAGCCGCCGCCGTGCGCCACCACCTCCAACAGTGCCCCCGCTGCCGGGCCGAGGTGGACGGGTACCTGGAGACGGCCGCCGCCCTTGGCACCATGCCCGTCGTCGCCCTGGAGACCCCGCCGCCGGCGGCGCTGTGGGACCGCATCGCCGCCGGCTTGGGCGACCGTGTCGCCGAGCCGCCCGACGAACCCCAGTTCCTCCGCGACCTCCGGTCCCACCGGCCTGCCGTCCCGGAGGCCCCCGCCGGCGACCAGCCGCCGGTCGACCTCCCGGCCGCCCCGGTGCTGATCACCGCGGCGCGGGCCAGCCACCGTCGGCAGGCTGCCCGGTGGGCGACCGCCGCCGTGGCGGTGGCCGCCACCGTCGTCGCCGTCGTCCTCGGCGTCAACCTGTCCCAGACCAACCACCAGCTGGACCAGACCCGTGACGCCCTGGCCGCCGCGCCCGCCGGCGCCCAGGCCGCCCTCCAGGAGCCAGGCCACCGGGTCGTCAGCCTGGATTCCCCGACCGGCGCCCAGCTGGCCGAGTTCGTCATCGCCCCCGACGGCCGCGGGTACATGGTGTCGTCGTCCATGCCGTCGCTGTCCGGGAACCACACCTACCAGCTGTGGGGCATCTTCGCCGGCCGGCCCATCTCCCTCGGCCTCATGGGCACCAGCCCGCATCAGGCCACCTTCACCGTCGCCAGCTCCGCCACCCCGTCCGCCCTGGCGGTCACCGTCGAGCCGGCCGCCGGTGCCGTCGCCCCCACCGAGACCCCGGTGGCCAGCGGGGCCGTCGCCGCCTGAGCCACTGCGGTACCGTCGACGTCGATGGACGCTGACGCCGCTGACAACGGCAACGGGCAGCGGTTGGCCGACTACCTGGCCATCGCCGACCTCGTGGCCCGGTTGGCCCACATGGCCGACATGGGCCACGACCTCGACCAGTACCTGGACTGCCTCACCGAGGACGCCGTCTGGGAGTTCCCCGGCAACCCGTCCCTCGGCCTCGCCCCCACTCGGTCCGAGGGTCGGCGCCAGATCGCCGCCGACCGGGCCACCCGTCGCATCGACCGGTTCCAGGGACCGGGCACCGGCAGCCGGCACCTCAACACCACCCTGACCGTCCAGGTCCGGGGCTCCGATGCCGCCGAGGCCGAGTCCTGCTGGCTGTTCGTCGCCGCCGGACCCGACGGGCCAGTGGTCCGGGCCATGGGGGCCTACCAGGACCGCTTCCGCCGTACCGACGGCCGCTGGAAGCTGGCCAACCGGCGGATTATCGCCGGGTAGCTGCCCCGAGGCCGGCGACGGAACCGGCGACGCTGGCTGCCACGCCGACCTGGTGGAAACTGCATTGTCCGTCCCCGTCGGCTGCTGTTACCGTTCGGTCATGACCGACACCGCCCCCAAGCAGCAGCGACCCTTGGAGATCACCGCCGGGGCCGAACCCATCAAGCTCGGCTCCATCCTGCTCACCGTCGTGGAGCCCCATCGCGGGCACGAAGTGGCCTACAACCGCTGGTACGAGCGCGACCACTTCTACTCCGGCTGCATGATCGGTCCCTACCAGTTCGCCGGTCGACGATACGTGGCCACCTCCGACCTGAAGGCCCTGCGGTCGCCGGACTCCTCCGCCATCACCGGCGAGCCGGCCCTCGGCTCCTACGTCTCCGTGTACTACGTGCTGGACGGTTACCACGACATCTGGAACCGCTGGGCCGTCCGCCAGGTGCGGGCCCTGCACGCCGCCGGCCGCATGTTCGAAGAGCGCGACCACATCCACACCCTCTTGTACAAGTACGCCTGGGAGTCCCGCCGCGACGCCGACGGTGTCCCGGTAGAGCTGGCCCTCGACCACCCCTACAAGGGCTTCGTGTCCCTCTGGATCGACCGCGCCGACGGCGTCACCCCCGAGCAGCTCGAGGACTGGCTGCGCAACCAGCACCTGCCGGCGTTGCTTCCCGGCACCGACGCCGACCTGGTCGCCGCCTTCACCCCCCTGCCCCTCCTCATCGACGCCCCCGGCGACGTTCCCCGCCAAGACGCCACCGACAGCCGCCTCCTGCTGCTGTGGTTCCTGGACGCCCACCCCGACACCACCTGGGAGACCGTCTTCTTGAAGCACCAGCGGCAGCTGGCCGAGTCCGGCCTCGGCACCGTCGTGGCCGCCCTGCCGTTCATCCCCACCATCCC
This sequence comes from uncultured Acidimicrobiaceae bacterium, assembly GCA_964453355.1. Taxonomy (GTDB): domain Bacteria; phylum Actinomycetota; class Acidimicrobiia; order Acidimicrobiales; family RAAP-2; genus DASZUK01. The sequence goes on from CAYVPF010000111.1 coordinate 5,624, forward strand.
CGGCACCGACACCTACACCGACCAGCTCTGGGACTGACCGCCTCCGCCCGACTCGGGCGGCGGGAGAGCCAGGACGTCTCCGCGGAGACGTCTCCGCGGAGACGTCCAGTCGGCCCTCTCCCCAAGGGGACCCGGGGATGGGCACCGGGGCGCAGGCCACTGGTGAAGCGCCACTCCGGTGGGGGAGGGGCTACGGCGTCCGCTCAGTCGAGGTCCTGGGCGATCTCCCAGATGTGCCCGGCGGGGTCGGCGAAGGCGGCAGTGCGTACCCCCCACGGACGGTCCACCGGCCCGTTGAGCAGTGCCACGCCGCGCTGCTCCAGCTCGGCACATGCCGCCTCGACATCGTCCACGAACGCGGCCAGTACGAACCGTGAGCCGGCCCCGGAGCTGGCGACTGCCGCCGGTGCGACCAGGTCGCGAGCACCAGACGCATCGGTCAGGCAGACCGTCACGTTCTCGAACGTGAAGACGGAAGCGCCGTCGTCTTCGAAGGCCGGCCGCAGGCCGAAGATCTCCTGGTAGAACGCGCTGGTTCCAGCCAAGTCCTCGACGAAGAGATTGACCACGTCCACTTTGGTCAGGGCAAGGTTCATGCCAGCCATGACGAAGCACCGGCCTGGAAGTCATCGGTCAAGGCTTGGACGTGATGCCCTGGTCGGACGTTTCCGCGGAAACGTCCTTGGCGGCTCAGAGTCGGCGGAGGACGGTCACGACCTTGCCGAACACCGTCACCTCGTCCGGGGCGAGCTCCATCGGCGAGAAGGCCGGGTTGGCCGGGGTCAGCACCACCTTGCCCCGCCGACGGCTGAACGTCTTCACCGTGGCCTCGTCGTCGGGGATGCCGGCGACCACCACGTCCCCGTTCTCGGCGTCCGACTGCTGCCGTACGACCACGAAGTCCCCGTCGAAGATGCCGGCCTCGATCATCGACTCCCCGCGAACCCGCAGCATGAACACCGACCCGGTGCCGGTGAACTGCTCCGGCAGGGCCATCACCTCGTCCACGTTTTCGTGCGCCAGCACCCCGGTGCCGGCCGCCACGTCGCCGATCAGCGGCACCTGCCGCACCGGCCCGGCCGCCATCGCCGCCTTGGACGACGGGTCGTAGTGCAGCTCCATCGCCCTCGGCTTGGTCGGGTCCCGGCGTAGGTACCCCTCCCGCTGCAACACGGCCAGGTGGCTGTGCACGGTGGCCGACGACGTCAGCCCCACCGCCTCACCGATCTCCCGGACCGACGGCGGGTACCCGCGCTCTCTGACGCAGTCCATGATGAATTCGAGGATCTGCTGTCGCTTGCCGCTCAGCACCTCTGCCATGACCGTCCTCCGTCCCGTTTTCCACATGCCCTCTCCTGCGCCCCCTTACCGGGCCCAGGCCAGATGCGAACACCTGTTTGTCGGAGACGTTACCCCGTGGGCCCGGGGCAAGGCAAACATCTGTTCGTTCGGGGCCCTTGACACGAACACCCGTTCGTGGTCCAATACTTGACATGTCGAACAGGCGTTCGCCGCAACCCACCCGCCCCGTCGCCCCCATAGCGCTGGGCGCCGGCGGTCGGCCGAGCAGGCGGGCACGCTGATGGCCATCGCAGCGCTGCCCGACGTGGACCGCATCGAGGTCCCTTGGCCCCGACCGGTACTTCGGTTGGTGGAACCGTTGACGGACCCGGCTTCGACAGAGGTCGGGCCGGTCGAGTGCAGGTCGGGTGCCGCCGACCTCCCGGCCGGTGACCTCGTCTGGAACGCCGGGGACGGCACAGCTGCGTGGGACGGCGAGGCGTCCTTCGTGCTGTCCGCCCCCGACGTGCCGGCCCACCGGCGGTCCGGGGCCTCTGCCCGGGTCCGTCGGCGCCGGCTGGCCCTCGGGACGCTGGTGGTCGGGCTTCTGGTCGCCCTGGCCTTTCCTTTGAGCGCTCTCGGGGGCCGGCCGGTGCCGGCAGCTTCGGCTACCGGTGCGGCGGCATCGACGGCCGGCGGGACGGTGTACGTGGTGCAGCCGGGGGACACCCTGTGGTCCATTGCCTCACGGGCCGATGGCGGCAGCGGGAACCCGCGGCCGTTGGCCGAGGCGATGGCGGCGCAGTTGGGAACGACCACAGTGGTTCCCGGCCAGCGCATCGTCATTCCCTGAGCGGCGGGTCGGTGTGGCGGGCGCCGGGCGGGGCGGTAACGTCGCCCGTGTGCGGTGTCCCTGGTGCTCTGTCGACGACGATCGGGTGGTCGACTCGCGGCTGGCGGACGAAGGAGCGGCCATCCGCAGGCGGCGGGAATGCCTGGGCTGCGGCCGGCGCTTCACGACCTTCGAGCGGGTGGAAGAGCAGCCGCTGTGGGTGATCAAGCGGTCCGGGCTGCGGGAGCCGTTCGACCGGTCGAAGGTGGTGGCCGGGGTGCAGGCGGCGTCCAAGAACCGGCCGGTGACCGGCGAGATGGTGCAGGACCTGGCGCAGCGGGTGGAGGAGTCGTTGCGGGGCGTGGCCACGGAGCCGACCAGCCAGCAGGTGGGGGTGGCGGTACTGGAGCAGTTGAAGGGCCTCGATGACGTGGCCTACCTGCGGTTCGCCAGCGTGTACAAGGGGTTCGAGGACTTGGGCGACTTTCAGCGGGAAGTGGGGCTGTTGACCAAGACCACCGAGCCCAAGCGGCGGTGACCGGCTCCCGACCCGCCGGCCGGAGTTGACCGGTGGCTGAGCTGGTCGCCGAGGTGCCCAAGGTGGCGCTGGCGGTGTACGCCCACCCGGACGACGCCGACGTCGGCTGCGGCGGCACGCTGGCCCGGTGGGCCAGGGAGGGCTGCGCCACCCACCTGCTGGTGTGCACCGACGGCGGCCGCGGGACCGCCGACCCGACCGTCGATCCGGCGGACCTGGCCAAGCTGCGGGCCGAAGAGCTGGCTGAGGCCGCGGAGGTGGTGGGGCTGACGTCGTTCCACATCCTGGGCGCCACCGACGGCGAACTGGACGACCGGCTGGACTTCCGGGAGGAGCTGGTCGGCTGGATCCGGCGGCTCCGTCCCGACGTGGCCTTGGGCCACGACCCCACCGCCGTGTTCTTCGGGCAGGACTACTTCAACCACCGTGACCACCGCGTCGCCGGCTGGGCGCTGATGGACGCCCTGGCGCCGGCCGCCGCCCTGCCGCAGTACTTTCCCGACGCCGGTGCCGCCCATCAGGTGGCCACCGCCTACCTCTCGGGCACTCTGGAGCCTGACGTGTGGGTGGACGTGTCCTCGTCGGTGGACCGGAAAGCCGCCGCCGTGGAGTGCCACCGCAGCCAGTTCCCCGGTGGTGACGGCTGGGCCGGCGAGGCCGTCCGGCGGCGGGCCGAGGAGGAGGGGCGGCGGGCCGGGGTGCCCTATGCAGAAGGGTTCCGGCGGCTGCGGCTCGGTGGCTGACCTCCCCCCGACCGGCGCCGGCGCCGGGCCGGCGGGCCGCCCCATGGTGGGCGACGACCTGGTGCCGGCCATCCTGCACGTGGACATGGACGCCTTCTTCGCCGCCGTCTAGGTCCTGGACGACCCCACCCTGGCCGGCAAGCCCGTGATCGTCGGCGGCAGCG
>CAYVPF010000112.1:0-9144 GCA_964453355.1 uncultured Acidimicrobiaceae bacterium
GTCGGGGTTCGTCGTCGTCAACCTGGCCGGGGCCGCCACCATGGAGCTGCTCGGGGTCCGCCGGCCGCGGGGCCGGGACGTGGCCACCGGCATCGTCCTCGGCGCCGCCCTCGGCCTGTCGGCCCTGTTCTTGTACTGGGACACCACCGTCCACAGCACCACCGGGGCCACCGTCACCATCCTGTTCGGCTCCCTGTTCACCATCAGCGGCAACCTGATCGCCCCGATGGCCGTCCTCGGCGGCCTGGCCCTGGCCGGCATGCTGTTCTTGTACCGGCCGCTGCTGCTCAGCTCCGTCAGCCCCGACATGGCGTCCGCCCGGGGGGTCCCGGTGCGCTGGGTCGGCGTCACCTTCCTCTTGACCATGGCCGTGGCCGTGTCCATGTCGTCGGTGGTGGTCGGCGCCATCCTCAGCACCGCCCTCCTCATCGGCCCCGCCGCCACCGCCCTCCGGCTGACCCGCCGTCCCGGCCTGGCCATGGTCGTGGCCGCCGTCCTCGGCATCGTCGCCACCTGGGCCGGCATCGCCCTGGCCTACGACAGCTACTACTGGCCCCCCGCCGGCCGCGGCTGGCCGGTCAGCTTCTTCGTGGTGGCCCTGGTGTTCGTCTTCTACCTCCTGGCCGACCTGGCCCGGACCCTGGCCGACCGCCGCCGGTCGCGGGCCATCGCCGCCGTCCCGTCCACCCCGACCCTGCCGCCGGCCACAGGAGCCACATGTTCTCCGGCCTGATGGTCCACGCCTGGGTCGTCGCCACCCTGGTGGCCATCGTGGCCGGGGTGGTCGGGTTCTTCGTGGTGGTCCGCGGGTCCACCTTCGTGGCCCACGCCGTTCCCCAGTCCGGCTTCGCCGGCGCCGCCGGCGCCAGCCTGCTCGGGGTGGACACCGTCGTGGGGCTGGGGGTGTTCGCGCTGGCCAGCGCCCTCACCATCGGCTGGCTCGGCCGCCGGGGCCGTCACGACGTGGTCACCGCCCTGGCCGTCGTCCTGATGCTCGGCCTCGGCGCCCTGTTCTTGGGCTGGAGCCAGGAGTACGCCCCGGAGCTGTACTCGCTGCTGTTCGGCGAGATCCTCGGCGTCAGCGCCAACGAGATCGTCGTCACCGCCGTCCTGGCCGTCCTGTCGGTGGCCGCCGTCCTGGTGCTCTACCGGCCGCTGCTGCTCACGTCGGTGGTCCCCGAAGTGAGCGACGCCCACGGCGTCCCCAGCCGGCGGGTGGAGCTGCTGTTCCTGGTGGTGGTGGCCATGGCCACCACCACCGCCGTCCCGGTGGTCGGGGCGCTCTTGATGTTCAGCCTGATGGTCGGCCCGCCGGCCGCCGCCCGGTCGTTCGTCGGCAGCCCTCCCCGGGCCATCGCCCTGTCGGTGGCCATCGCCCTCGTCACCGTCTGGGTCTCCATCGCCGGGTCCTACCTCACCAACTGGCCCATCGGCTTCTTCGTCGGGTCCATCGGCGCCGTCGCCTACGTCGTCGGCCGCACCTGGACCTGGTGGCGCAGTCGCCGACCGGTCCCGGCCGGCCTACCGGCCCTGGCCGCCGGCTGACGGTCCGTCGGCTGACCGTCTGCCGGCTGACCGTCCGCCGGCTGACCGGTCAGGTCCCCTCGCCGCCGCTGGCCGTACAGGCCCGGGGGTCCCACGGGGACAGCGGCTGGTTGGACGAGCTCGGCGCAGCGAACTGGCTACTGGTACTGCCTGTGGTGGTGGTCGTGGTGGCCGCCGGTGCGGTGGTGGTCGTCGACCCCTTCTGCTTGCTCTTCTGCTTGGCCACGGTCGTGGTGGTGGTCGGCGTCGGCGCGGCGGCGTTGACGGAGAAGTTGGTTCCGGTGGTGACGGTGACCTGGGCCCCGTCGGCCGTGGGGCCGTAGGCCATGACGACGGAGCCGGACAGCGACCGGGCGACCAGTTGGGCCGCCGCCTCGTCGGCGGGGGTCCGCTGGGCGTAGGTGACCGTGGTCTCCGACTCCGTCGCCACCGGCGTGGCTGTGCCGGTGCCCACCACCGTGAACCCGAGAGCCCCCAGGGCCTGGGCCGTCGTGGTGGCCTGGTCGGTGGTACCGGTGCCGTTCAGGACCGACACGGTCACCGAGCCGGGGCTGGGCAGCAGGCCGCCGGCCATCGTGTTGGTGTCGTCTGTGACGCCCAGGAACTGGTTCACCACCGACTGGTCCTGCGTCTGGGTCGGGAACTCGATGTCGCCGTATGTGCCGCCCTTGAATGCGTACCCTGTGAAATTGGCCACCAGCACCGGTACGGTCAACTGCGGTGCCTTGTTCACGTTCACGCCGTGGTAGGTCAGCACCAGGTTGACCATGTTGGAAGCCGAGAACCCGCTGTCCACGGTCAGCTGTGGCGCCACCGCGTTGACCAGCGACAGGTCGGTGGTGGGGCTCGACAGCCCGCGCTTGGCCACGGCCGTGGCGAGGACCCGGAGGAACTCGTGGTCACGGACGATCCGGGCCAGATCGCTCTCCCGCTCCTGCGGCCATGTGGCCGGTGTGGTGGCGGTGACTGTGGGCGCCTTGTACTGCAGGTGCCGGGACCGCACCACCTGGAGGGCCTCGATGCCGTTCAGGTGGTGGCAGCCCGGGGTCTGCACGTTCAGCCCCGACTCCCGGTCGAAGACCGGCTCGGGAAAGTACATTGTGATGCCCCCCAGCGCTGTGACCACGTTGGCGAACGTGTCGAAGTTGAGCTCCACGTAGTGCTGGATGGGGATGCCGAAGTCCTCCTCGATGGCCGCCACCAGTTGGCTCGGACCCTGGTACAGGGCGGCGTCGATCTTGTTGGCCCCTGTCTGTGTGGTCGTTGTCGCCCGGGCGTTCGGGATGAACAGGTCGCGGGGGATGGACAGGACGGACACCGTCCCGTTGGCCGGGTCCAGGTGCAGGATCATCACCACGTCGCTGTTGACCCCGGTGACCCCCTGTGTGCACAGCCCGTAGGCCGGGTTCTGCACCTTCAGGGCGCACCGCGACGTGGACCCGACCATCAGGATGTTCTCGGTGTCGGCGTCCACGCCCTTCACCGGTGCCTTTGTCAGCCCCTTGACCGTGATCCGGTGCACCTCGTGGTTCAGGTACCAGGCGTAGCCACCGGCGGCCCCGACCAGCAGGACCACGACGATGCCCAGGACCAGCAGCACCCGGGTCCATCGGCGGCGCCGTCGCCGTCCCGGCTTTCCCGGCCGCCGGTGTCGAGGGCCACCGTCCGGGCTCGACCCGGCTCGCTGGTCGACCTGCGCGGCCTGGTCGACCTGTTGCCCGAGCGCCCGCAGCCCCGACTCGTTGGGGACCGCCTCCGCCATCAGCCCAGGATAAACGGCTGTTCCTGAAGCCCCGATGAACCGTCAGCCGGGGCTGGGTGGGCCGGTCAGGCGCCGAGAAACCTCGGCTGGGAGCCCCAGCCCGGTGGGATCCGGTCGCCGCGTAGCGGCCGGCACATCCGGTCGGTCACCCGGACCAGCATCTCGAACTCCCGGTGCTCCCGCCGCCGGAACGGCACCTGCCGGCCGATGCACAGGGCCAGCCCGGCCTCTTCCATCTCGCCGGCCATCACCCCGCTGCTGGACGACCCCAGCTCCGGGGTGGCACTGCGGGCCCCCGACACGAAGGCCAGCAGCCAGTCCAGCCGGGGGGGATCGCCGGTGCACTGCAGGAAGGTCTCCGTGTGCAGGTCCACCACCGTCGACCACTCCACCTCGAACAGGTCGCCGGCCAGGCCCACCAAGGCGGACAGCGACGCCGAGGCGTTGGCGGTCTCCAAGATGGACACCGCGGCGGCGATGACCTGCAGGCCCCGCTCCTCGGTTCCTTCCGGCACCGTCCGGATCTCCTCGATACCGGCCCCGTCGATGGCTTGGAGCGCCCGGCACAGCTGGTCCGCCTGCCCCTCCTCCGGCAGCTCCACCATCAGCTCGTCCACCGCCACCTGCCCGGACCGTTCCAGCACCTCCAGGCCGACCACGTTGCCGCGGATGCCGGCGATCCGAGTGGCCACCGCCGCCAGCATCCCGGGCTCGTCGGGCAGCCAGATGCGCACGGCCAGTCTCTCCATCAGCTTGTCCTGGCCATCAGGCCGCCCTCGTCACCTTGACGGTCACCGACGCCCGGTGCTCGGCGCTGCCGGCGTACACGCCGCGGACCGGCGCCACGTCGGCATAGTCCCGGCCCCGGGCCACCACCACGTGCCGCAGCCCGATGTCCACGCCGTTGGTCGGGTCCAGGCCCCACCAGTCCCCGACCCACGCCTCCACCCAGGCATGGCTCTCACCGACGGCGGTGGTGCCGACCTCGGCGTCGGGGTCCGGGTGCAGGTAGCCGGACACGTACCGGGCCGGGATGCCGGCGGCCCGCAGCACCGCCAGGGCCAGGTGGGCGAAGTCCTGGCACACCCCGCTGCCGGCCCCGAAGGCCTCGGCCGCCGACGTGTGCACGTGGGTGACCCCGCGGACGTAGTCCAAGGAGCCGTGGGCCCACCCCATCACGGCCTCCACCGTCCCGGCCGGGGTGGCCGCCCGCAGCGAGCCGGCCGCCTCCGTCAGGACCCCGTCGGCCCAGGTGTACCGGCTGGGAATCAGCAGCTCCGCATACCGGTCCTCGGCCGCCGCCACCTCTTCCCAGGTGGCCGCCGGCGGGCCGGCCGCTACCTGGGTGTCGACCAACGACGTCCCGTGCACCACCAGTCGCTCGTGGGGGCCGTCGACGTTGAAGGCCACCACCTGCGTCCCCCAGTAGTCCCGGTAGGTGTACTGGGGGGCCGACGGCGTCGTGGTCACCTTGGCCTCCAAGGCGGTCTGTCGGGCCGTGTTCAGCGGCACCTGCCGCACCTCGTTGTACGACGCCCGGGCCGCCGCCGAGTAGTCGAAGGTGGTCACGTGCTCCGTCCGCAGCCGCCACTGCCCGGCCGTCACGACCCGGCTCCCGGCCGCCACTGGGTGGGCAGGTCGTGGGCGAAGTACCGCCGGGTGACCGCGTCGGACACCTGGGAGATGGTCCGCTGCAACCGGTCCAGCCGGCTGTCCAGCCCGACCGCCAGGGCGGCCGGCGGCGAGTACTCCAGCTCGGCCCGGGCCAGGCCGATCAGTCCCCGGGCCTCGTCCCACTCGTCGGACCGGCCCATGCTGATCTGCTGCAGGCAGTCCTCGGCCACCGTCAGCGAGGCGAACGCCGAACGCGGGAACAATCGGTCGCGGAGCAAGAAGTCCAATACCCGGCCGGCCTCCACCACTCCCTGGGACAGCCGCAGGTACGGCTCGTAGCCCCCGCAGGACCGCAGCAGCAGCACCAGCCCGCTGTCGGGGACGTCGTCAAACGAGAACGACAGCGACGCCAACTGCCGGGCCACCACGTCGGTCCGTTCCAGGCAACGGCCCAGGGTGAAGAACAGCCAGGTCTGGTCCCGGCTCATGGTGGTGTCGGCCAGGCCGGTGATGGCCGCCGTCTGGGTCTTCACGAACGCCAGGTACGACGCCGGTCCCACCCGCCGCGCCAGCTCCCACTGGTGGGGCAGCTCCGCCCAGGTGGCGTTGATCCGCTCCCACAGCTCCACCGGGATCACGTGCCGGACCGCCCTCGTGTTCTCCCGGGCGGCGTTGATCGCCCCGGCGATCGACGACCGGCTGGCCGGGTCCCGGGCGAGCCGCTCCGTCACCTGCCAGAGGTCTGACCCCTGCCCGTCGGGGGGCAACCCCATCACCGCCAGCAGCCGTTCCGACGCCAGCCCCCCGGCCCCTTCACTCTGTTCCAACGCCTGGTACACGATCACGTCCAGGATCCGCGCCGTGCCCTCGGCCCGCTCCACGTACCGGCCGATCCAGAAGGTGGACTCCGCCACCCGGCTCAACAGGGCGTTGCTCATTGCCGCCGCTGCTGCTGCTGCTGCTGCTGCTGCTGCTGCTGCTGCTGCTGTTGTTGGCCCTGTTCGGCGTCGATGGGGGGCCCGGCGTCCATGGGCGGCCCCATGTCGAACGGCCCGGGGTCGAACAGGACCGGTGGCGCCATCGGGACCGGAGGGTTGGGGTCGGCGGCCCGCTGGCTGCCGACCACCCAGGTGTCCTTGGAGCCGCCGCCCTGGCTGGAGTTGACCACCAGGCCGCCCTCCTTCAGAGCCACGCGGGTGAGCCCGCCGGGCAGCACCCATACCTGTTCGCCGTCGTTGACGGCGAACGGCCGCAGGTCGACGTGGCGGGGCGCCATGCTGCCGGAGACCCAGGTGGGGGAGGTGGACAGGGCCACCATGCGCTGAGCCACCCACGCCCGGGGGAACCGTTCGACGGCCACCGCGACCTCGTCCAGCTCCTGCTCGGTGGCGTACGGACCGATGACCAGGTCCTTGCCGCCGGAGCCGTCCACCCGCTTGAACACGAGCTCGTGCCGCCGCCGGAGGGCGATCGCCCGCTCGTCGTCGTTGACCAGACGGAACGTCTCCACGTTCTGCAGGACCGGGTCCTCGTCGAGGTAGTACCGGATCATGTCGGGCACGTAGGAGTACACCAATTTGTCGTCGGCGATGCCGTTGCCGACGGCGTTGGCCACCGTCACCCGGCCGGCCCGGGCGGCGTTGATGAGGCCGGGGCACCCCACCAGGGACTCGGGGCGGAACTGCAGCGGGTCGATGTAGTCGTCGTCGACCCGCCGGTAGATGACGTGGACCGGCACCTCGCCTTCGGTGGTCCGCAGGAACACGTCGGTGCCGTGGCAGACCAGGTCCCGGCCCTCGACCAGGTGGACCCCCATCAGCCGGGCCAGCAGGGCGTGCTCGTAGAAGGCCGAGTTGTACACCCCCGGGGTCAGGACCACGACGGTGGGGTCGGCCACCCCGCCGGGGGCGGCCAGCCGGAGGGCCCTCACCAGGCGGGCCGGGTAGTCGGCCACCATGTGGATGGGCTGCCCCCAGAACACCTCCGGCAGCACCCGGGCCATGGCCGCCCGGTTGGCCAGGACATAGCTGACCCCGGACGGACAGCGGATGTTGTCCTCCAGGACCCGCAGCTCGCCGTCCTCGTCCCGGACCACGTCGATACCGGCCACGTGGATGCGGACGCCGTTGGTCGGGTTGACCCCGTGCACGGCCCGCAGGAACCCCGGGGAGCTGGTCACCACGTGGTGGGGGATCACCCCGTCGTGAAGGATCCGGGCGCTGTTGTAGATGTCGGCCAGGAACGCCTCCAGGGCCCGGACCCGCTGGGCGACCCCTTCGGAGATGAGGTCCCACTCCCGGTCGGCGAACACCCGGGGCATGACGTCGAGAGGGAACGGCCGCTCCTCGCCGTCCAGGTCGAAGGTGACCCCCTGGTCCATGAAGGCCCGGGCCAGCCGGCCGGCCCGGGACGACACGTCCTCGGGGCTCATGTGGGACAGGACGGTCACCACCTCTTCGTAGTGCGCCCTGGCCTCCCCGGCGGCCGCAAAGACCTCGTCGACCGCCAGCCCGAGCGGACCGGGGTCGCGCAGGCCGTAGCCATCGAAGAGATCGCCCACCTCGGCACCCTCTCACCCGGATGTTTCCTCGGCGTTTCCGCCACGCGAACAGTTCGTGCCACCGGGGCCGGTCGGTGGCCAAGTGGACGTTGACCAGGGAATAATCGGCACTTCGAAAAAATCTCAAAAAACCTGTCACACCGGGGTGTCCCACTCGTTAGAGGGGGTGGGAACGGGCGTGGGCCCTGGCCCTCGGCGCCTTCGGAAGCCGGTGGCGGAGATGAGGACAACCCGGCGATGTCGCCCGGTTGCGAGAAGGGGAACGAGAACAAGATGAACAGACTCACCAGGCCGCTGGTCGCGGCTTTGGTGCCGTTGGCGGGATTTGCTGCGGTCACCACTCTGCCGTCCGTGGCTTCGGCCACCACAGCCTCGGCCCCGCCGTCTGTCGCCTCGGGTACCCCCACGTGGCAGGCCCTGCAGCAGACCGCCCTGCAGGTGGCCGCCAACGCCCAGGGCGAGACCACGCTGAACTTGGCTGGGCTGCCCAGCGTTCCGGTGCAGACCACCGTCACAACCCCGTCCGGCCCGGTATCACTGTCGCAGCAGACGGTGGTCTCGACCGGCCGGTCCGGCACGGTGGTGGTCGATCTGGCCCTGCTGGGGGGACGCCAGGAGATCGTCAGCGAGATGAACCCCAGCCACAACTACTCGGGGGAGACCCTGGTGCTGGCCCCCGGGAGCTCAGCCGTGACGGGCACCTACCGGCTCCCCGGGACGACCTCGCAGGACAGCGCGACCACCTCGGCCTTCCACCCGGTCCACCACGGTCGGGTCATCACCGCCTCAGACGGGGTCTACCGGGCCGCAACCGGCGCCAAGGCCAACCTGACCGCCGCCTACGGCTGCGGGGCCTACCCCGAGAGCCCAGGCGTGATCGGGTCCGTCTACGGCCCGCTGATCCAGTCGACCGGGGTCATCAGCTGCACGTCGGGGTCGGCCACATTGGGCATGATCGTCGGCCTCTACCAAGGGGGGGCCAGCCAGCTCGGCAACGCCGGCGGCGCCGGATGGGGTGGATATCTGGGCATCAACGCCTACGCCGCCTGCTACGCGACCGGGTTGCACTACTTCCAGACCGCTCAGCTGTGGGCGGTGAACGGGGCGACGCAGCCGGGGTCCTCCTCCGCCTGGGACGTGTTGGACTGCACATGATCGCGGCCGGCTGATCGTCGTTCTGCTAGAGGTGGGGGAATGTCCTCCGGCGACGGCGGGTGAGCTCCGACGACCGTGAAGGTGAGGTGGCCCGCGAGGTCGAGGACCTCCGGCCGTTCCTGAGCACCATCCTTCCCGGCGCCATCCCCGGTGACGTTCCCGACAGCCTTCCCGACGACCGGGCGCGACCGGCCCAGGATGCGGGCCGGGCCGCCCTGGATGCGGCCCTCCGGCGGGCCTGGCTGGTGGTGTACCACCACGCCCGGGCCAACGTCCGGGACCCCTTGGAGGCCGAGGACGTAGCCCAAGAGGTGTTCACCCGGGTGCTCGGCCGGCTGGCGGCACCGGATACCGGCCGGTCGGCCATCGAGCAGGCCTACCTGACCCGGGCGGCCCGAAACCTGCTGTACTACCAGTGGCGTCGGCGGGACCGGAACCGCGTCGACGACACCGCGTACGCCGGCGACCGTTCCGGCGCACCGGTCGGACCGGAGGACCAGGTCCTGCG
>CAYVPF010000113.1:0-9135 GCA_964453355.1 uncultured Acidimicrobiaceae bacterium
ACTCTGCTTCGCCTTCACCCCCCCGCAGGTCCTGACCCCGCTCATCGCCAAGTACAAGGAGATGATCCAGGACTGCACCAACCCGGTCGGCGCCTACGTCAACAACAACGTCATGATCACCACCCAGATGATCTGCATGGAGGACGGCCAGAAGGCCCGCCAGGCGATGTTGACCGCCGACTCCAACTACCACCTCAGCCTGGTCTTCCGGTACCTGGACACCTTCCCCAAGCCCAAGGGCATCCCCGACTGGCCCGCCGTCCTCCCCGCCGCCACCCCCGAGATGGTGGAGATGATGATCGACAGCGGCGCCGTCGCCGTCGGCGACCCCGACGAGTGCGTCCGGGCGGTGCAGACCTTCGTCGACACCGGCGCCGACCAGCTGGCCTTCGGCATGCTGTCGTCCTCCATCGAGCGCGACGTCTGCCTCGAGGCCGTCGAGACCTTCGGCAAGCACGTCCTGCCGCAGTTCGACAAGGACCCCGTCCACTCCACCACCCGCCAGCGCGAGGAGCAGCTCGGCAAGAAGTAGGGCCGAGCGGGCCGGGGATACGTCCGGCCGGACCCCGGTACGCTCCCCGCATGTCATCCGGCGTCGTCGCTCGCCGCCTGGCCGCCATCCCGGCAGCCGGACGGGTGGCGTTCTCCATGGCCATCGGCCTGGCGGTCGGACTGGCCGTTTCCCTGGTCACCCTCTGGCAGGCCGCCGCCCTCATCGGCTGGGACGCGGCCACCGTGGTGTTCTTGGCGTCCGTCTGGGTGGGCATCGGCCCCATGACGCCGGACGACGTCCAGGCCCATGCCCGCCGGGAGGACCCTCGGGGGCCCCTGGCCGACCTGGTGGTGCTGGTCACCTGCGTCGCCTTCCTGGCCGCCGTCGCCCTGGCCCTGGTCAAGGCCGGCGCCGCCCACGGTGGCACCGAGGCCTACCTGATCACCATCAGCGTCCTCAGTGTCGCCCTGTCCTGGCTGCAGGTCCACACGGTGTTCACCCTCCGGTACGCCCGCCTCTACTACGCCCCGCCGGTCGGCGGCATCGACTTCAACGAGCCCGATCCACCCGCCTACCTCGACTTCGCCTACCTGGCCTTCACCCTCGGCATGACCTTCCAGGTGTCCGACACCGACCTCACCAGCAAGCCGGTCCGGCACCTGGCGCTGCGCCACGCCCTGCTGTCCTACCTGTTCGGCGCCGTCATCCTCGGCCTGGCCATCAACGTCGTCGCCAGCATCCTCGGCCACTAAGCCTCCCTGACACGTTGCCGCGGAAACGTTTCCGCGGCAACGCCTGCCGGCCCATATTCACAGCGGGTGCACAGCGGGCCCACAGCAGTGGGGGAGCAATTCGTGGAACCCTGGTTCCCGAGGAGGTTCCCCGCATGACCCCAACCACCCAACAACGACGCATCCTGGTGGTGGACGACGAGCCGTCCATCGTGGATTCGGTGTCCACCTCCCTGCGGTACGAGGGGTTCGAGGTGGACGAGGCCGTCACCGGCCGCTCGGCCCTGGCCATGGCCCAGGACCACCCACCGGACCTCATCGTGCTGGACATCATGCTGCCGGATCTCGACGGCCTGGAGGTCACCCGCCGGCTCCGGGCCGACGGCATCCGCACTCCCATCCTGTTCCTCACCGCCCGTGACGCCCTCGACGACAAGCTGGCCGGCCTCACCATCGGCGGCGACGACTACGTCACCAAGCCGTTCTCCCTGGCCGAGGTCATCGCCCGTATCCGGGTCATCCTCCGACGGTCCCTCGGTGACGACCAGGAGGACGGCGTCCTGCGGTTCGCCGACCTGGAGCTGGACGAGGGGTCCTACGAGGTCCACCGGGCCGGCCAGCCCATCCAGCTGACCGCCACCGAGTTCAACCTGCTCCGGTACTTCCTCATGAACCCCCGGCGGGTGCTGTCCAAGCCGCAGATCCTGGACCACGTCTGGCACTACGACTTCGGCGGCGAGCCCAACGTGGTCGAGACCTACGTCAGCTACCTCCGCAAGAAGCTGGAGCGCCACGGGCCGCCGCTCATCCACACCATCCGGCTGGTCGGTTACACCCTCCGGGAACCGACCCCGGGCACCTAGGTGTCCCTCCGCAGCCGGCTGGTGCTGGCCGTGACCGCCATCGCCCTGGTGGCCCTCCTCGCCGCCGACTTCGCCACCTACTCGGCCCTGCGGTCGTTCCTGTACGACCGCGTCGACCAGTCCCTCCAGCAGTCCGCCGAGGGCCTCCCCCTCGGCCTGGGCACCGGCCCGCATGGCGTCAGCCAACCCGGGCCGGCCAGCCTGGGAAGGGCCGGCCAACCGCCCCCGCAGGTACAGAACAGTGCCCCCGGCGCCTTCGTGGAGGTGCGCCAGCCCGACGGTGCCGTCATCCTGGGCCCCTTCGCCGGCCACCTCCAAGGGGGCAAGGCCTACTCGCCGAAGCTGCCGGCCCGGTTCACCGGGTTCTCCAAGGCCGCGGCCCACCAGCCCGCCCAGGTGTTCCTGACCACCCCTTCCACCGTGGCCGGCGGTCCGCAGTTCCGGGTGCTGGTCGTCCGACAAGTGGACGGCAACCTGCTCATCATCGGCATGGCCCTCAGCGACACCCAGAGCACCCTGAACCAGCTGGTGCTCATCGAGCTGGCCGTCACCGGTGCCGCCCTGGTGGCCGCCGTCCTTCTGGGCCTGTGGCTGGTCCGTGTCGGCCTACGGCCACTGGCCGCCGTGGAGGACACCGCCGAGCGCATCGCCGACGGCGAGCTGGACCAGCGGGTGCCGGGGGAGAACGACCGTACCGAGGTCGGCCGGCTGGCCCACACCGTCAACGTCATGCTCACCCGCATCGAGGAGGCCTTCGCCCAGCGCGACGCCACCGAAGCCGAGCTGCGGCTGTCGGAGGAGCGGCTCCGGCGGTTCATCGCCGACGCCTCCCACGAGCTGCGGACCCCCCTGGCCGCCGTGTCGGCCTACGCCGAGCTGTTCGAGCGGGGGGCCAGGGAGCACCCGGAGGACCTCAGCCGGGTCATGACCGGCATCCGGGGTGAGTCCGCCCGCATGGGCCGCCTGGTCGAGGATCTCCTGCTGCTGGCCCGGCTGGACGACGGCCGCCCCATGGAGCGCCAGGCCGTCGACGTGGCGGCCATGGCCGCCGATGCCGTCCAGACCGCCGTCACCGTCGGTCCCGGCTGGCCGGTGACCCTCGACACGGCCCGGCCGGTGTCGGTCCTCGGCGACCAGGCGGCTCTCCGTCAGGTGCTCGACAACCTCCTGGCCAACGTCCGGGCCCACACCCCCGAGGGGACCGCCGCCACCGTCCGGGTCGCCCGGCAGGGCCAGGACGCCGTCGTGGAGGTGACCGACGACGGCCCCGGCATGACCGAGGACCAGGCCGCCCAGGCCTTCGAGCGCTTCTACCGGGCCGATCCGTCCCGGTCCCGGGCCCACGGCGGCGCCGGCCTCGGCCTGTCCATCGTCGCCGCCATCGTCGCCGGCCACGGCGGCCGGGTCACCGCCACGGTCCGCCCGGAGGGTGGTACCGCCATGACGGTGTACTTGCCGGCCATGCCCGACCCCGATGCCGCGCCGCCGGGTCTCCCTCGGGTGGCCCTCGGGTTACTCCCCGAGGGCGGTCCGTAGGTCCCGGACGTGCTCCTGGGTCTGCTCCAGCAGCGGCCGTAGGGCCTCGGCCACGTCCGCCAACCCGAGCTCGTTGGCCTGTGCGAACCGTTCCCGGTAGCGGTCCAGCTGGTCCGACTCCAGGCGCAGGTCCGCCACCAGCGCCCCACGGCTGTCCGAAGCCGGCGTCACCGGCGGGACCGTGGTGGCCGGGGTCCCGCCCAGGAACGACACCTGCTCCGCCAGGATCTGGGCGTGGTTCAGCTCCTGGGCCAGATGCACCTTCAGCTCGTCGACCACGCTCAGGTACTCCGCCCCCGTGATGGTGGCCACGTGGTTGATGTACTGCACCACCGACTGGTACTCGGTGCCCAGGTCTTCGTTCAGCAGCTTCACAAAGCCGTCGACGTCCATGCCGCCTCCTCGATCTCGTCAAGGCCTCTACCCGGAACCCGGACCACCGGAACCTGTGCGCCCAAGACCTGTGCGGCTGGGCCCAGCCCGGTCACAGCGGGGAACAAGGAACGGCCCGCATGCTCGGTCCATGAGCGCTCGATCCGCCAGCTTCGGCGAAGCCACCGTCAGCCTCGGCGAGGCCGCCGCCACCGATCCGGTGACCGACCACCGTTCGGCCAGCGTCGAGATCGTGGTGCCGGTCTACAACGAGGAGACCGGGCTGGAAGCCAGCGTGCTGGCGCTCCGTTGGTTTCTCGACACGTCGTTCCCGTTCGAGGCCACCGTCACGATCGCCGACAACGCCAGTACGGACCGGACCTGGGAGATCGCCGCCGGCCTGGCCCGGCGGCTCCCGGGAGTGCGGGCCGTGCACGTCGGGGAGAAGGGCCGCGGCCGGGCCCTCCGGGCCGCCTGGCTCGCCAGCGACGCCACCGTGGTCGCCTACATGGACGTGGACCTGTCCACCGGCCTGGACGCCCTGCTGCCCCTGGTGGCGCCGCTGTTGTCCGGACACAGCGATGTGGCCATCGGCACCCGGTTGGCCCGGGGGTCCCATGTGGTTCGGGGGCCCAAGCGGGAGCTGATCTCCCGCGGCTACAACCTCATTGTCCGGGCCACCCTGCACAACGGGTTCTCCGACGCCCAGTGCGGCTTCAAGGCCCTCCGGAGCGACGTGGCCCGGGACCTGCTGCCGCTCGTGCAGGACGACGCCTGGTTCTTCGACACCGAGCTGCTGGTGCTGGCGGAGCGCAGCGGCCTGCGGATCCACGAGGTCCCCGTCGACTGGAACGACGACCCGGACTCGCGGGTGGACATCCGCCGGACCGCCCTGGACGACCTCCGCGGCCTCTGGCGGCTGATCCGCCGCCCTGTCGCCCGGCGGCCGTCCGATGGCGACGACCGGACCACGCCGGACCGCGCCGCGCCCGACCGATCCGGCCTCGTGCGGTTTGCCAGCGTCGGCCTGGCCAGCACGGTCGTCTACCTGATCCTCTTCCTGCTGCTCCGCGGCCCGCTGGGACCGTACGGCGCCAACGCCGCGGCCCTGGCCCTGTGCACGGTGGCCAACACGTACGCCCACGCCCGGGTGACCTTCGCCGGCGGCCGGCCCCGGCCGGCGGACGCCGTCTCCGGTGGCCTGGCCGTCCTCCTCACCAGCCTGGCCCTGACCAGCGCGGCGTTGGGCCTGGTGGGCTGGCTGGTGCCGTCCTCACTGGGTGCCCAGGTCGTTGCCCTGCTGGTCGCCACCGCGGCGGCGGGACTGGTCCGGTTCGTCGTGCTGCGGGCCTGGGTGTTCCGGACGTACCGCCGCTCGCCCGCCCTCCCTCCCGTTCGCCCGCCAGGGTGACCTCCGAGGGTGAATTTTTGGCCACCATCTGGCCATCCGATGGGGCCGGTCGCTGACCCTGATTTATACCTATGAACAGGGAATATGGCGCCCCTCCCGCCCCCCTCCGGAAGGAAACGACACTCGGGTTGCAAAATAGCTACATAGGTTGCAGAGTTTCGAACTGGGCATCGTTATTCTGCCCCCATGGTTGCGGCCATAGTTTCGGAGGGGTCCTCCATGCCCCGGGTGCCCCCGTTGCTTCTGGGCCGCCCCGACCTGGAACGCCGGCTGGACCGCTGGGCGCCGGTGACGGTGGTCCGGGGTCCCCGGGGTTACGGCAAGACCGTCCTGGTGGCGTCCTGGTTGGAGCGGCAGGGCCCCGACGTGGTGCCGGTGTGGGTGACCGCTTCCCCCGGCCTGGCCGATCCGGAGCCGTTCTGGGGCGAGGTGCGCCGCGGACTGGCGGCCGCCGGGTTGTCGACCGGGGCCGGCCCCGGCAGCGGCGGCACGGACATCCGCCTGGCCATACCCGACGCGACCCGGGTGGTGCTGGTCATCGACAACTTCCAACACGTCCGCCACCAAGACGTCATCGACGATCTGGTGGGCCTGACCGAGACCCACCGGGCCCTGCACCTGGTCGTGTGCCACCGGGCCTGGCACCCCGTCCAATCGCTGGCCGGGGCCTCGGTCGGAGCCGAGGTCATCGGGTCGACCGACCTGCTGCTGTCGGCCGACGACATCGTGGCCCTGGCCGCCGCCCTCGGGAAGCCGCCACTGGCCATGGATGAGGCCGACGGGCTGCGGCAGGCGACCGGCGGATGGTTCGCCCCGGTGCGGTTGGTCCTGGACGGGTTCGACGGCGGCCCGCTGCCGATCGACGCCGCCGAGGAGTTCCTCCGGACGACGGTGCTGCCGCAGGCCGAGGTCACCGAAGGGGTGGAGCATCTGACCCGGTTCTCCCTGGCCCGCCGCCTCGACCGGGACCTCGTCCGCGACCTGTGTGACGACCCGCAACCGGACCGGTTCGTCGACCTGTTGGAGAGCCCGGGGCTGCTGGAGCGCCGTCACCACGGCGACCGGGTGGAGCTGGTGCCGCCGGGCATCTTGATGGACGTCCTCCGGGAGGCCTACACGGCCCGGTACCCGGACGAGGCCCGGGCCTTCCACCGGCGGCTGGCCGCCTGGTACGGCGAGCAGCACCATCCCGACGACGCCCTCTTGAGCCTGCTGCACGCCGTCGACGGCGAGGACTGGGAGCAGGCCAAGCGCATCTGGGTTCTCCACGGGCCGACCCTGCGGATGCAGTCCCCCGGCCCCTTCCGCCGGGCCCTCAACGCCATCCCCGACGACGTCCTGGCCGGCCACCCGGCCATCCTGATCGACCGCCAGGTGTCCGGGGTCGCCGAGGGGGACAGCGACCTGGACGGCCGGATGGAGACCATCCGGGCCTACTTCACCTCCAGCACCCACCTGATGCGGCGTCCCATCAGCGCCCTGCCGGCCCCCGACCTCGTGTACCTGGGCACCGGCCACCTCGTCGGGCTGCGGATGCGGGGTCGGCTCACCGACTCGGACCGGTTCGCCCGGAGCCTGGCCGAACGGCTGTCCGCGGCGGCCCAGAAGGTGGAGACCCCGGCGGACGGCCTCGGATGGTTCAACCTCCAGTGGGGGTTGACCCGGACCCTGCTGGGCGACGACGCCGGGGCGGTCCGCACCTACCGGCGGGCCTGGGCCGCCTGCAACCAGGTGCCCGGCAACTGGATCTCGGCGAACGTCGCCGCCAACCTGGCCCTCGGCTACGCCGTCCAGGGGGACGCCGCCCAGGCCGGGCAGTGGCTGCACCGGTACCGGTGGTTCGACACCTCCGACCAGTGGGCCCACTACCTCGTCGGCATCGGCGCCCACGTGGCCGCCGGGCTGCTGGCCCTCGATCGGCTGGACGAGCCCGGGGTGCTGTCCGCGCTGGCCGATCTGGGCGACGGGGCGTCACCGGTGGAGCTGTGGCCGTACGTGGCCTGGCTCCGGGCCCAGCACGCCCTGTACTTCGGTGACCCGGCCTCCGCGCTGGCCAACCTGGACGAGGCCGAGTGGGCCCATGCCACCGAGGTGGCCGGCCGGGGCGTGGCGGTGGACCTCTTGGCCCGGGCCCGGGCCGACCTGTCGATGGCCGCCGGCCACGGCAGTCGGGCCGCTGCCCTCTTGACGAAGTGGGACCGACCGTCGCCGATGGCCGGCCTCCCGGCGGCCCGGTTGGCCCTGCTGAACGGCGAGGACGTCGCCGCCCGCAGTGCCGCCGCCCGGGCGTTCGCCACACCGTGGACCTCCCGCCGGGACCGGCTGGACCTGTTGGTCGTCCAAGCGGCAGCCGCCCAGCGGATGGGTGACCTCGCCGCCGCCCGCCGCCTGTTGGGCCACGCCGCCGGCACCTACGGCTCCTCGGGCTTCCCGCGGGCCCTGGCCGTCGCCCCGGCGTCAGTCCGACCCGACCTGCTGGCCGCGGCCAGCGGCCATCTGGACCCGGCCGACCGGGACCAGCTCGATGACCGGCTCGACCAGTGGCCGCCGGTCTACCCCGAACGGTTCGCCCACCTGGAGCTGACCAAGCGGGAGCACGCCGTCCTGGCGGCCCTGGAACGGACGGCCTCCCGGCAGGAGATGGCCGGGGCCCTGTACGTCTCCGTGAACACGATCAAGACCCAGCTGGCCGCCCTGTACAAGAAGCTGGGCACCACCAACCGAACCGAGGCCCTCATGAAGGCCCACCAGTTCGGCCTGCTGCCCTGACCCGTCTCTGAGGGCGTCCCTGCGGTCCGCTCACCCTCTCGGTCGTCTTTACCCAATGGCCTTTACCGAACGGCCTTTACCGAACGGCATTTACCTGTCGGTCACCTGAGCAGCCCGTCGCCTATTTGGCGACCCAGCCGCGACCGGCCGGCAACTGAGGGGTGAAATCGGGGGTGATATCCGAGGTCCGGTCCCCGTTTCTGGACCTTTCCGCAGAGGCATGCCAGTACAAGTAGTAGCTACACGACCCCCCGACACGACTGACGTCCGCGCCCGGACGTCAGAGAACCACCGGGTGGCGGACAGAGCGGAGCAAGGAATGCGGACGAAATTCAAGGCGGGATTCGGCGCGCTCGCCGTGCTGCTCATGACCGTGGCCACCGTGCCGCTGCTGTCACTGGGCCAGGCCGGCGCCACAACAACCGGCGGCGTGACCCTGGCCGAGACCGTGCCCGCCTCAGTCCTCTACGGCCAGGACGCCACCGTCGGCCTCACGGCCACCAACCACGGCGCCGTTCCGCTCTACAACATGTCCGTCCGTGACGTCCTGCCGGCCGGCGTCAGCTACGTGGCCGGCTCCTCTACACCGGCCGATCTGGGCAACCCGACCGTCATCGACAACGAGCCGGCCGCCGGTGAGACCACCCTGATCTGGCCGAACGTCAGCGACCTGCAGGTCAACTCCCCGTTCACGATGTCGTTCAAGGTGACGTTGGTCACGACAACAACGACGGCGACAACCGACAAGGTCCTGCCGGGCTACCGGTTCCACGACACACCGGGCGTCTACCTCAGCAGCACACCGAGGACCCTGCCCAAGTTCGCCGCCACAGGGAAGCCGACATCCGGCTACACCGCCCACGTCGACCTCACCACAACAACAACGAAGCGGTCGATCCTGGTGTCGCCGCTGGCCATCACAAAGACGACACCCCAGCCGGAGAAGGAGCTGGAGCGCGG
>CAYVPF010000114.1:0-9104 GCA_964453355.1 uncultured Acidimicrobiaceae bacterium
GCTCTGGGCGGCCGCGAGGGCGGTCGCCCCGGCACCGCCGCTGGAGGGCGGGGCCGGGATGTTGACGGTGACGGCGGCCGTGCCCCCGGAGGAGGCGGCGTTCCTGGCTTGCTGGGCGGCCTCCGCCTGCTGGGCCTGGGCGGCCGCCTGGGCCTGTTGCAGCTTCACCTGTGCCGCCGCTTCGGCGGCCTGCTGCTCCTGGGCCTGCTGCTGCTTGATGAGTGTGGCGATCTGGCCCTGGACCTGCTGGAGGGCCTGTGTCTGCTGGGCCTGCAGCGACTGCGCCTGGCTCTGGGCGGTCTGGGCGGCCGTGATGGCTTGGGCGGCTTGGGTGTCCTGTGTGTTGAGGACCGCCTCCTGGGCGTCCAACTGGTTCTCGGCCGTGTTCAGGTTGGCCACCGCCGTGCCCAGGTCGCCCTCGGCCACGTTGTTGTACTCCTTGGCCGCCGACGTGCTGCTCTGGTTGCCGGAGAACAGGGGGTCCTCGGTGGCGGCGGTGCCGCCACTGACGTAGGCGTTCACCGCCGCCTTCTGCAGCACCGACTTGTCACCGGTGACGGTGTGCTGGGTCTCGGCGATCTTTCCCTTGGTGGCCGAGATCTGGGAGTCCAGCGACTGCTTCTTGCCCACCGCCGCGTCGTACTGCTGGTCGAGGTCGTCGATCCGCTGGCCGGTGCTCTGGATCTCCTGTTGGATCTGCGCCGCCTTGGACTTGGCGGAGGAGATTGTTGTGGAGTTGGCCGCCCCGGCCGGGCGCGCCAGCGGCGCCACGGTGCACGAGCACACGATGGCCAAGGTCACCGCCGGCAACGACACCCGCCGGAGTAGCCGAGAACTCCGCCCTGAACGTGGCGTCGAGTGGCTGTTGGGCCGCTCTACGTCTGTCACAATGCCGGATATTTTTAGCCGAACGACCCCCCCGATGCAACCATCTCCGCCTTACAATGCTGTGACATTCATCCTACCTTAGGTACGAACATCCTGGTTGGCGCCTATTTGCTTCGCCAAGGTCGGCCATAAAAAGATTGTGAACGCTGTCACCAGCCGGTCTCGATCCTGTTGAACGGGCGACCGGCGGCCGTCTTTCGGGTCGGCCAGTTGGGCCGGTCCCGGTTGGGCGATCATGGAACCCGTGGGCGACCGGCTGCCAGGTGTCGAGGTGCGGTGGGCCGACTTGAGCGGGATGGCGCCCGACTGGACCATGCTCACCGGGGAGGAGCGGTGCCGGGCCGATCGGTTCCGGCGACCGGCGGACGCCGACCTGTTCGCCCACCGCCGCAACCTGACCAGAGCGGTGGTGGCCGACATCCTCGGTGTCCCGCCGCGGTCGGTGTGGTTCGATCGGTCTTGCCCGAGGTGCGGCGATCCGTCGCACGGGCGGCCGGTTCTCCGACGGCCGGGCGCCGAGGTCGGCATCTCGGTGTCCAGCTCGTCGGGGGTGGTGGCGGTGGCCTTGGGGCCGACCAGGCGTATCGGGATCGACATCGAGAGGGTGGGGACCGAACCGGGCGAAGACGACCGGGGTTCTGACGCGCCGACCGTTGACGCGTCGACGTGGACCCAGAAGGAGGCCGTGCTGAAGGCTTTCGGCGTCGGCCTCCGGGTGGATCCTCGAACAGTGGTGGTCGCCGCCGGGACGACTCGTCGCGTGCTGCGGCTACCCCCGGACCTCGGCCTACCTGGCGACGTGCAGCTCTCGTCGGTCGACCTGCGGCCCGACGTCGTCGGGCACGTGGCGGTCGTCGGCCAGCACTGTCCTGTCGTGGTTCGGCCGGTCAACCGGCCGCCGTGCTGCCCTCCATGGCCCGGCTGATGGCGGCGGCCACCTGCCGGGCGAACGGTGGGTGGACGAGGGCTCTGTGGTCGCAGGGCAGGTCGACGATCTCCACCGGGCCACTGGCCAACCGGACCATGGCCGGCACCGGCCGCTGACCGGCGGCGTCCCGCACGTAATTGTCGTCGTTCGCCCGCAGGTAGAGGAGCGGGCCCCGATAGGGCGAGGCTGGCCGATAGCCACGAGCCACCGCGGTGTACGCCCGGACGAGGTACCCCTCCCGCAGGTCCGGGGGTACGGGTTGGCCATGGCGGAGGGCGTGCCGGATGGCCCGCCGGTCGTCGTTGTCCGGGTCTCTGGTCGCGATCCAGCGTCCGTAGCGCCAGCCGAAGCGGAGGGGGAGGAACAGGCGCTCCCGGCCCCGAGCGGCCCGGAGCGCTTCCCACTTGTGGTCCAGCCGATCGGTCCGGGACGGCGCGGTGGCCGGGGGTGGGGCCGGGGAGGCGGAGGTGAACGACTGGGTGTCGCCGACGGCCAGCACGCCGACGGCTGTGCCGTCGGCGATGAGCTGTCGGGCCATCTCGTAGACCACCAGGCCGCCGAACGAATAGCCGAAGAGGCGATAGGGGCCGCCCGGTTGGACCCGGCGCACCTCGGCCAGGTACCCGGCCGCCAGCTGCTCGACCGTCGGTGCCGGTGGCTCGACGCCACGCAAGACGGCGATGGGCGGCTGGATCCCGTACACGGGCACCTCGACGGGGATCGCCCCCAACAGGTTGCGGGCGAAGACGATGTCCCCGGCGCCGCCGTGGAGGACGAACAGCGGGGGCGCCGAGCCGTCGGCGCGGAACGGGACCAGGATCTCCAGGGCGTCGGGGGCCATGTCCACGGCCACGGCCAGCTGGGCCGGCGTGGGGGCCTCGTAGATGGTCGACACCGGCCGGTCGATGCCGGTCAGGCGCTGCAACTCGGTCATGACCCGGGCGGCCCGGATCGAGTTGCCGCCGAGGTCGAAGAAGTCGTCGTCCAGCCCGATCCGATCGACCCGCAGGACCTGTGACCAGATGGCGGTGAGCTGGCGCTCCCGTTCGGTGACGGGCGCCCGGTAGGGCGGCGTTTCCGCCGCCGCGTCCGCCGCGTCCGCCGCCAGCTCGGCCAGTCCGGCCCGGTCGACCTTGCCGGAGACCAGTCTCGGGATGTCCGGGACCACCCGCACCGAGTCGGGGACCATGGCGACCGGAAGCCGCCGGCCGAGCACCGCCCGGAGCACCCGGCCGTCCAGGGTGGCTCCGGCGCCCGGGACGGCGACGGCCCGGAGGCGGGTGTTCCCCTGGTCTCCCACGTACGGGAGCACCGCGGCCTGGCTCACCCCGTCGATGGTCAGGAGGGCGGCCTCGACCTCGGCGAGCTCGATCCGGTTGCCGAAGACCTTGACCATGTCGTCGAGCCGACCGAGATGCCGGAGGGTGCCGTCGGCCATGAGGGCCCCGGCGTCCCCCGTGAGCACCCGCCGGCGGCCGTCCAGCAAGGCGGAGAACGGGCCGGCGTCCCCGTCGGGGCTGCCCCAGTACCCGGCGGCGCAGTGGACGCCGTCGACCACGATCCGGCCCGGCATCCCCGCCGGCAGGGGTCGCCCGTCGTCGTCGACGATCGACACCGCCACTCCGGGGAGGGGTCGGCCGACCGGAAGCGGGCCCTCCCCCAGCGGAGCTGTCGGGGGGATGGTGAACCAGGAGACGAGGCCCGCTTCGGTCAGCCCGAACCCGTTGGTCACGGTGACCTCGGGGAAGAAGTACCTCCGGACCAGGGCCACGTCGTCCCACGTCGCCGTGTCCCCGGCGAACCCCACCTGCCGGATCCCGGCCAGCAGCCGCGGGTCCGGGTCGCCGGCCAGCAACGCCCGGAGGAGTGAGGGGATGAAGAGGATGCGGTCGATCCGGTGGTCATGGAGCCAGGCCGGCACGTCCGCCAGCCCGGTCGCCCGGAGGTCCAGCACTGTCCCCGAGACCCCGGCGGCCAGGGCAATCCCGAAGCTCAGGCGCGCCGCGCCGTCGGACCGGCGAAGAGCATGCCGGGCCGCCGTGCCTCGGTCACCCCGCAGGCCCGGCCCCAGTCCAAGAAGTGGGCGGACCACCGGCGGGTCTGCACGATCCCCTTGGGTGCCCCGGTGGAGCCCGAGGTGTAGGCGATCGCCAGCACCGGTGGCCGGTCCACGGGGCCCGGTCGGCGCGGGGGGTGGCCGAACGGTCGCAGCCGGTCGAGCGAGCCGAGCTCCAGCTCGTCGAGGTCGGTGACGACCAGGGAGCACCCGGCATCCTCCGTCATCTGCCCGAGACGCGCCGGGGGGTCGGTGTAGCGCAGGCCTACCGCCACCTTGCCGGCCCGGTCGAGAGCCAGATCGGTGACGACCATGGCGACGGCGCCCGAATGGCAGTACGCCACCCGATGGTCCCCCGGTCCCAGGACGTCGAGGACCGCCACCGCCAGGGCGTCGGCCCAGGTGTCCAGCTCGTCGTAGGTCAGGGTGGTCCCCTCGGCGACGATCGCCGTTCGCGACGGTTCCCTGCGGGCCAACGCCCGGACGTTGCGGGAGGCGTCCCCTTCGGCCCGGTCGGTGCCATCCGGCCCGGCCCCGGCCCCGGCCCCGGTCGCGGAGTCGGCCATCGGCTGATCGTAACCCTCGGGCGGTGGCGAACGACGTGGCTGGGGCACGGCCGTGGCCCGCCGGTCACCGGATTCCGCCGGATCGGCTTTGTTACCATCGGGTCATGTCCCAGCGCTCCCGTGACCTTCCCCGCCGATCCTGCTTGTCCACCCCCGGGGCCACCGAGAAGTTCCTGGCCAAGGCCCCCACGGTGACGGCCGACATGACGTTCTTGGACCTCGAGGACTCGGTGGCCCCGTTGGAGAAGGTGGCCGCCCGGGCCAAGGTGGTCGACGCCATCAAGAACCTGGACTGGGACGACCGGGTGCTGTGCGTCCGCGTCAACGCCTGGGACACCGAATGGACCTACGGCGACGTCATCGACGTGGTCGGCAACGCCGGCGAGCGGCTCGACGAGGTGATGCTGCCCAAGGTGCAGTCGGCGGCCGAGGTGGTGGCCCTGGACCTGCTGCTGACCCAGGTGGAGAAGAACTGCGGACTGCCCGTCGGCCACGTCGGCATCGAGGCCCAGATCGAGACCACCCGGGGGCTGATCAACGTGGAGGAGATCTGCGCCGCCTCACCCCGGCTGGAGACCATCATCTTCGGTCCGGCCGACTTCGCCGCCTCGATGGAGATGCCGGTGCTGACCGGCGGGGTGCAGATCCCGGAGTACCCCGGGGACCACTTCAACTACGTGTTCTCCAAGATCCTGATGGCCGGCCGGGCCAACGGGCTCCAGGTCATCGACGGCCCGTACCTGTACGTCCGCAACGGCGACGGCCTCAGGGACTTTGCCCAGCGCACCCGGGTGCTCGGCTACGACGGCAAGTGGGCCCTCACCCCGGACCAGGCCGCCATCTTGAACGAGGTGTACTCACCTACCCAGGAGCAGTTCGACCGGGCCTGGGACATCCTGGACGCCTACCGGCAGGCCACCGAGCAGGACCGCAAGGGCGCCGTCATGTTCGGCGACGAGATGATCGACGAGGCCAGCCGCAAGATGGCCACCAAGTTCGTCACCCGCGGCGAGCGCGCCGGTCGCAGCCGTTCGCCTAAGGACAGCTAACCGGCCTGCTCGACCAGGCGGCGGGCGATGACCTTCAGGGCCAGGGTCTCGTCGGCGCCCTCGAAGATGGACAGGACCCGGGCGTCCACGAAGTACCGGCTGACCGGGAACTCCTCGGCGTAGCCCATGCCGCCGTGGATCTGCATCGCCTCCCGGGTGACCCACTCGGCGGCCCGGCAGACGTAGGCCTTGACCATCGACGCCTCCAGGGCCCCCTCGCCCTTGGCCATCATCCGGGCCACCTGGTACGAGAACTGCCGGGTGGCCTGGATGACGACGGCCATCCGGGCCAGCTTGGCCCGGGTCAGCTGGTAGTCGACGATGGGGGACCCGAACACCCTCCGATCGGTGGCGTACGACAGCGCCGCCTCGTAGGCGGCCTGCATGATCCCGAGAGCCCGGGCCGCCGTCTGCAGCCGGCCGTTCTCGAACCCCTGCATCTGCAGGTAGAACCCCTTGCCCAGGCCGCCGTCGCCGCCGACCAGGTTGGCGTCGGGGACGAACCAGCCGTCGAAGGCCACCTCGTAGGAGTGCATGCCGCGGTACCCGAGGGTGTCGATGGGCCGGCCCTCCATGGTGCCGGCCCCGGGCGCCCCGCCCTCTCCGGCCTCCTGGGTGTGCACGAACCCCCTGCCGTCGCCCCGGGGCTTCTCGACGATGAACATGGAGATGCCCCGATGGGCCTTACTCCGGTCGGGGTCGGTGCGGGCCAGCAGCATCAGCACGTCGGCCCGGGCGGCGAACGTGCACCAGGTCTTCACCCCGTTGATCAGCCAGCCACCGTCGGTCCGGGTGGCCGACGTCACGATGTTGGCCACGTCCGAGCCGTAGTCCGGCTCCGTCACGGCCACCGCGGAGAGGATCTCGGCGGAGGCCAGCTTGGGCAGCCACTCGGCCTTCTGCTGGTCGGTGCCGCCGTACAGCAACGCCCGGGTCAGGATCTCGGGCCGGGTGATCAGGGAGCCGCCGATCCCAAGGGAGCCCCAGCTGAGCTCCTCGGTGGCCACCACCATGCCCATGTAGTCGCTCTCGTCCCCGGTGGCGAAGCCGCCGTACTCCTCCGGCACCGACAGCCCGAACCCGCCGAGCTCGGCCAGGCCGGCGATCAGCTCCTCGGGGATGTCGCCGTTGGTCCGGTGCACGTGCTCGGCGTGCGGCCGCACCTCGTTCTCGGCGAACCGGTGGAACGTGTCCCGGGCCAGCTCGAAGTCGTCGCTCAGGTGCCGGGGACCCTGCTCGCCGCACAGTGTGGCCAGGACCGTCGGATCCCGATGGGCGTTCACGAACGGGCCGGCCGGGGCCAGGTCGGCCGCCGACACCCCCCACGCCGCCTCCCGGCCCACCAGCCGGCTCACCAGGTCGGCGACGGCGTCGGCGACGAAGGCGCAGGCGATCCGGGCCTCGACCGGCCCCTTGGCCCCGTACTCCAACGTGGCCCGGGCCGTCGCCGTGGCCGCGGCGGCGTGGGCCAGGTCGTAGGCCACCACCTGGTTGCCGTCCACCCCGCCGCCGGCGGCCAGGTGCCGGGCGGCTGCCGTGACGACCTGCTCGGCCAGCGACACGGCCTCGGCCGCCGCCTGCAGGTCGGCCGCCGGCAGGTCGGGGGCGGGCGGGTCGGGGGTGGCGACGTCGGGCATGGTCGGACCCTACCCGTCGGTGTTTTTCTGTCCCAGCCCCGGCTTTTGGCCCAACCCCGGTTTTTGGCCCAAGACGGTGACCAGCGGGGGCAGCACCACCGGGTCGTCGCCGGGGTCCACCTCGGTGAGGGAGGCCAGGTAGTCGGCGACCGGCCCCGGGCCGACGCCTGCCGGGGCTTCGGCCCAGGCGTCGACGATCTGCAGCCCGGCGTCGCGGACGAGGGCCGGGACCAGGGCACCGACGTCGGGGTGGCGGGCGCCGGGCATGGACAGGGGCATGCCGTCGACCCGGCCGGCGGAGGTGATGGGCTCCTGCACCACCACCCAGCCGCCCGGCCGGACGCAGGCAGCCATCCGGGCCAGCACCAGGGCCGGGTCCGGCACGTGGAGCAGCAGGAACCGGCAGAACGCCAGGTCCACCGGCTCCGGCAGGGTCAGGTCCTCCCCGGCTTGGGTGATGGCCAGCACCTGGCTGTGGGCGGCGGCGGCCCGGGCGGCCTCGTCCCGGGCCAACGGGTCGCTGTCCACCGCGTACACCCGGCCGGTATGGCCGACGACCTCGGCCAGAGCCACCGACACGTCCCCGCCGCCGGCGCCGACGTCCACGCACCGCCAGCCGGGGCCGAGGCCCAGGCGGTCCAGGGCGGTGGCCAGCGGCCGGCGGTACACGTCGTCGCGTAGCCCCTTCAGGGTGCTCACGGCCGGCTGGTCGCTCCCACGGCGCCAGTCTCCCACGACCTTTCGTGGCGGCGGGCCGGGGCCGGTAGCCTCGACCCCGATGAACGTGACCATGCTGTTGTGTGACGCCGCCCAGGTGGCCGACGGGAAGCTGTACATCCTCGGTGGCGGCTGGTCCATGACCGGCCCCGACCCCGTCCCCTCGGCGGTGGCCCTGAAGATCGACGTGGATTGGCACGAGGCCGAGCTGGCCCACCACTGGGAGCTGTTCTTGGAGGACGCCGACGGGCAGCCGGTGTTGGTGGACACTCCCGACGGGGCCCAGCCGGTGGAGGTCCGGGGGGAGTTCACCGTCACCCACCCCCCGGGCGTGCCGGAGGGGTCGCCCAACGACGTGGCCCTGGCCATCAACCTGGGTCCGATCCCCCTCAACCCCGCCTCCCGGTACGCCTGGCGGCTGATGATCGACGGCGAGGCCCTCCCGGGGGCCTCCGTCGGGTTCACCACCCGGCCCCGGCCGCAGGCTCCGGAAGCCTGACCCCATTACTCTGGAGCGGCCATGAGCACCTACGACCGCCCGTTCGGCCGCTACTTCGAGGACTTCGTCGTCGGCGACGTCTACCGGCACTGGCCCGGCAAGACCATCACCGAGGCCGACGACCACCTGTTCTGCATGCTGACCATGAACCACCATCCGCTGCACACCAACGCCTGGTTCGCCGAGCAGGAGACGGTGCACGGCAAGAACGTGGTGGTCGGCAACCTGGTGTACTCGCTGGCCCTCGGCATGAGCGTCCCCGACGTCAGCGGGGCGGCCATCGCCAACCTCGAGGTCGAGTCGCTGGTGCACCGGTTCCCGACGTTCCACGGCGACACCATCTACGCCGAGACCCGGGTGCTGGACACGGTGCCGTCCAAGTCCCGGGACGACCGTGGCGTGGTGACGGTGGAGACGAAGGCGTTCAACCAGCGCGGCGAGGAGGTCTGCTACTTCCGTCGCAAGGTCATGGTGTGGAAGGCGGCGTCGGCCCCGGCCCGCCGGCGGCCGTACTCCGACGACGTCTGGGACTGACCAGCTCGCCGGGCTGGCGCGGGCGGTCCTCCGGTGGGGGGCCGCCCACCGCCGGGACCTGCCCTGGCGGGCCACCCGTGACCCCTGGCTGATCCTAGTCAGTGAGGTCATGCTGCAGCAGACCCAGGCCGACCGGGTGGTGGACCCGTACCGGCGGTTCGTCGACCGGTTCCCGACCCCGGCCGCCTGCGCCGCCGCCGGGCCGGCCGAGGTGGTCCGGTACTGGGAAG
>CAYVPF010000115.1:0-4399 GCA_964453355.1 uncultured Acidimicrobiaceae bacterium
CCAGGACGGTCTGGTCCTTGTCCTCCTTGTCGAGCCCGTAGGCCAGGGCGGCCGCCGTCGGCTCGTTGATGATCCGCAGCACCTCGAGGCCGGCGATCTGGCCGGCCTCCTTGGTGGCGGTCCGCTGGGCGTCGTCGAAGTACGCCGGCACGGTGATGACGGCCTGGCTGACGGTGTCGCCCAGGTACGCCTCGGCATCCCGCTTCAGCTTCCCCAGGATCCGGGCCGAGATCTCCTGCGGCGTGTACGCCTTGCCGTCGATGTCGACGGTCCAGTTGGTGCCCATGTGGCGCTTGACCGACCGGATGGTCCGGTCCGGGTTGGTGATGGCCTGGCGCTTGGCCACCTCACCCACCAACACCTCGCCGGTCTTGGAGAAACCGACCACCGACGGGGTCGTCCGACCCCCCTCGGCGTTGGGGATCACCACCGGCTCGCCGGCTTCCAGCACGCTCACCACCGAGTTGGTGGTGCCCAGGTCGATTCCTACCGCCTTGGCCATGTTCGCTCCTGCCTCTCCCTCGGTCTTCTGACCCTTCCGTTACGGGGACCAGTGTAGCAAAGTTGAGCCATCTAATGTCAAGTTTCTTATTGCCTCCTTATGGAAGCCCCCCAGCAACCGGTCCTTGTCGCCGGCCTGGGGCCGGCAGGAGGCCCTGAACAGGGGATTTGGTACGCTTCGGCCGTGCCCGACCTCGTCCTGCTCCGCCACGGCCAGTCCACCTGGAACGCCCAGAACCTGTTCACCGGCTGGCACGACGTCGACCTCAGCGCCGCCGGGGAGGCCGAAGCGGCCGCCGCCGGTGGGCTGCTCGCCGCCGAAGCCGACCTGGACCTCCGGGTGGTCCACACCTCCCTGCTCACCCGGGCCATCCGGACGGCCGACCTGGCCCTGGTCGCCGCCGACCGCAGCTGGCTCCCGGTCCACCGGCACTGGCGGCTGAACGAGCGGCACTACGGGGCCCTGCAAGGCAAGAACAAAAAGGAGACCGCCGAGCAGTTCGGGGCCGAGCAGGTGCTGGTGTGGCGTCGCAGCTACGACACCCCGCCGCCGGCCCTGCCCGCCGGCGACGCCGACCACCCGGCCGGGGACCCCCGGTACCGCGACGTGCCGGTCGACGCCCTGCCGGCCACCGAGTGCCTGGCCGACGTCGTCCGCCGGGCCCTGCCGTACTGGGAGGACGCCATCGTCCCCGACCTGCTGAACACCGGCCGCGGCGGCGGAGCCGTCCTGGTGGTGGCCCACGGCAACAGCCTCCGGGCCCTGCGCAAGCACATCGACGGCATCGCCGACGACGACATCGTCGGCCTGGAGATCCCGACGGGCATCCCCTACCGGTACCGGCTGGCCGACGACCTCACCGTCGTCGACGCCGGCTACCTCGGCGACCCCGACGCGGCAGCCGCGGCGGCCGAGGCCGTCGCCCGCCAAGCCGGCTAAGCCCGAGCCGCTCCGGAGGCCAGACGGCCGGGATGGGGTTGGAGGCGCGACAAGGGCCGGGGCGCCTCGCCGCACCCCGACCCTCGCGCTCGGTGGTCCGGGACCGGGGCTCCGCCGAGCCCCGGTCCCGTTGACCGCTCTAGCGGTCCCCGCCGCTTCTTACCCGGCTACAGCTACAGGGCGTCGGTGCCCCGTTCGCCGGTCCGGACACGGACGATGGTGTCGATGGGGATCACCCACACCTTGCCGTCGCCGATCTTCCCGGTGGCCGCCGAGCTGACGATGGCATCGACCACCTCGTCGGTCTGGGCGTCGTCGACGGCCACCTCGATCCGGATCTTCGGAACGAAGTCCACTTCGTACTCCGCCCCCCGGTACACCTCGGTGTGCCCACGCTGGCGACCGAAGCCCTGGGCCTCGGTGAGGGTCATGCCCTGCACCCCGATGTTCTTCAACACCTCCTTGACATCGTCCAGCTTGAACGGCTTGATCACCGCTACGACCAGCTTCATGAGTCTCTCCCTTGGCTCGCAGTGGTCTCGTTAACTGCCCACACCAGCGGGCGGCGTTCCACCGACTTCAGGTGGTGAGGTCGTTCCACCAGCTGGTGGCGCACCAGACGCGTGGGACTCGGACACCCCGGCCATGGCGAAGCCACCCGTCCGGGAAGCGAGGACCTCTTCGGGGAAGGCCTCTTCGTCGTGGATCGCCAGGTCGCCGACCTCGAGGACCTCGTCCTTGTACTTGGCCCCGCGGAGGACGATCTTGATGAACCAGACGATGATGAACGTCCCGAGCGCAGACCAGATGATCACGAAGAGGCCGGCCCGGAACTGTTCCCACAGCTGGTGCCAGGATCCTGTGTACATGAGGCTGCCCACCGCAAACGGCGTACATTTGCCGCCGCCCTTGTTATAGAGGGCCGAGCTGGTCGCTATGACTTGTCCGCTGGCGTTGAGATGGCCACACCCGTACTCCACCATGCCCGGATCAGCAAAGAGGCCAACCATCATGCCTCCTAAGAACCCGGCCATGCCGTGCGTATAGATGACCCCCAGGGCATCGTCCACCTTGGAGAACGGTCGCACCTTGGAGAGGTAGTTCCAGGCGAACCACACGAAGGTGGTGGCGATCAGCCCCACGAGGATGGCACCCCAACCGTTGACCCAGCCGGCGCTCGGCGTGATGCCGACCAGACCGCAGATCATGCCGTTGACCGCACCGAGGAAGGTCGGCTTCTTGGACTTCGACAGGCCGGCATCCAAGCCCACCCAGGTCAGCAGGCCGACCGCGGTGGCCAGGTTGGTGTTGACGATGGCCGCGGCGGCATCGGTCCCGGCGTAGTACGGGTCACCGCCGTTGAAGCCGTTCCAGCCCAGCCACAGGATGCCCGCACCGACCGCCGCCATGACCAGGTTGTTGGGCAAGGCGTTCTTGCGATCTCGGGCCAGTCTCGGTCCGATGACCCAGGCCGCCACGAAGACGGACACCCCGGCCGACATGTGGATGACGTACCCACCGGAGAAGTCCACCGCCCCTTCCTGGGCGAAGTACCCACCGCCCCAGAGCAGGAAGGCGTCAACGCAGTAGACGAAGGTCGACCACAGCGGCACCAGCAGGCACCAGGCGCTGAACTTGATCCGGCCGAGCACGCTCCCCAGGAACAGCAACGGGGTGATGGCGGCGAACACGAACTGGAAGTACGCCAGCGAGTCGGTGGAGAAGTGGAACGGGACATCGGTATTGGCTGCCGACACCGCCTGGGCCGTCTGGCCCGAATTGGTTATCTGGCCCGGTTTCCCGATGAAGTTGTCCCAGAAGTGCGTCCACCAGCCCACTCCTGTGAGCTGGGTCTGTACCCCGTTCTTGACACCACCTCCCAGGGAGGTCCCGCCGAAGCCCAGCTTGTACTCCCACAGCACCCACGCCACCATGACCAGCGCGAACCCGGCGAACATCATCGCCAGGACGTTCACGGCCCACTTCTTGGGGACGATGGACGCATAGAGGACGGCCAAACCGGGCAGGCTCATCAGGCCCACGAACGTGGCCGCCGTCATCTGCCACGTGTTGTCGCCCGAATTCAGCCAACTCGGATACGGCACGTAACTTAAGGCAGCAAGCACTCAGTCCTCTCCTCTCGTGCGATCGACGATGCGATCGGTCCCTCGCCAGCAGCCCTTGTGGACACCACCCGGCGGCACCTGCTCAGGCACAGCCGCGACCACAAAGGCTTCTTTTTGCTCTCGGGAAGCATGCAGGGCGGCGGTTTCCGCATCGTCACACCCGTGTTACGGGCATGTGAACTGGGCTCTGCCCAGCCGGTCCGGTCTTCAGCTCGGCTCAAGGCGCCTCGTGGAAGGCGCCTCCGCTACCATCCCCGGATCACCACCGACCCCGATATCCACAGCAGCAGTTCCGAGCCCCCTGAAGCCGCCGATGATCGGGTCGGCGCCCTCCGGGGCGCCGGCGTGGCCCCGGTCAACGTCCGGCGGCTGGGGCAGGCGCTGGTAGGGCTCTCCCTGGTCGCCCTCTTGGCCGTGGCGGTCGTCTTCTTCGCCGCCGGGGCCCACAAGAACAACCAGATCGACGATCTGAAGCGGCACGGGGTGCCGGTCACGATCACGGTGACCGGCTGCCTGGGCTTGGCGGCGGGCAGCGGCAGCAACGTCGCCGGCTACTCCTGCCATGGCCGCTTCACCCTGGACGGTCAGAAGTACGACGAGCCCATCCCCGGCACCACGCTCTACCCGGACGGCGCCCAGTTGCATGGGGTCGCGGTGCCCGGCGATCCCGCCCTGGTCACCACCTCCCGGGCCCTGGCCACCGAGTCCACGTCCAACTCGGTGTACGTGGTCCCCGCCGTCCTTACCGCCGTCCTGGTGGTGGCCGTCGGGCTCATCCTGGTCCTCTGGCGGCGCCGCTCCAGGCGGAGCCGCTCCCAGAGGAGTTAGGCAG
>CAYVPF010000115.1:4499-9057 GCA_964453355.1 uncultured Acidimicrobiaceae bacterium
GGAGTTAGGCCTCGGGCCGCTTGGTCCGGGCCGTGGGCGGGGTGTACCGCTTACTGGGCATCGGTGCACCGGGCGGTCCCGCGGTGGCCTTGGCCTCTTTGAGTGCCTTCTGGGCCCGATAGGTCCGCACCAGGTACCAGGCCCCGACCATGACGAACGGCACCCCGAAGCCCCACCAGTGCAGGTTGAAGACGGCCAGCCCGAACAAGGCGGCCAGTATCCCCATGAACAGCCGCTTGCGGAACCAGGCGGCCACCATCAACAGCACGCACATGACCAGCAGGACCAGCAGGACCTCGTGATAGACGCTCACCGAGGTGTACTTCGGATTGGCGGCCCCGCTCTTCAGGTACTGGGCCGGGTCGTTGTCGATGTCGGCGTGGATGACCAGGAAGGCGATCAGGGCACCGATCGGCGCGACGAGCAGCCCGATGATCCGTTCCTTGTCGTTGGCCCACCGGTTGTCCTCCTCCAGCTCCTCGATCGAGGGCTTGGCGGCGGGCTGGCTCGAGCCGGCCTTGGCCGGGTCCGCCGGCTTCAGGACCAGCCGGTTCAGCTTCTGGCGGAGGGAGGGGACGGAATCGCCGTCCGCGCCGAATGTCTGGGCGCTGGGCACGGGACGGAAGGCTAGCGCGGGCCCGGGGCCATCCGCCGGGTCGCAGGCAGCCGTAACCGACCGTTCACGATCCGGGCCTCCCCTTCGGACGACGGTCAGCCCATCCATCCGGCACGCCAAGAGGCCCGTTGGTACCCTTTTCCCATGGCGACCAGCGCAAAAGACCTTGATCTCTCCGACATCTGGCTATTCTCGACCGTGTCCTCCCGGGACCTGAAGACCATCCGCCGGGCCACCGAAGAGGTGACGGTGCCGGAGGGCCGCGTCCTGTGCGAGGAGGGCACCATCGGCCGGGAGTTCTTCCTCATCGTCGACGGCAGGGCTGCCGTCCGCCGGAACGGGCGCAAGATCGCCACCCTCGGCCCAGGTCAGTACTTCGGTGAACTGGCCCTGCTGGACCGCCGGCCCCGGTCGGCCACCGTGGTGTCCGAGACCGAGATGCGGCTACTGGTGCTCGGTCAGCGACAGTTCAACGGCGTCCTCGACGCCGTGCCGGCCCTCTCCCGCAAGTTGCTGGCCGCCATGGCCAGCCGGCTGCGGGAGTCCGACACCAAGGCCGCCGCCCTCATCTCCCACTGATCCCACCACTGAAAGGGGCGTTCGATGGACCTCGATCTCGCCTTCGAGTTCGCCCGCCCCCGCCGCCAGGGGGTACTGACCACCCTGCGGCGGGACGGCCGGCCGCAGCTGTCCAACATCATGTTCGCCCTCGGCGAGGACGACGTGGTGCGGATCTCGGTCACCGACGACCGGGCCAAGACCAAGAACCTGCGCCGGGACCACCGGGCGTCCCTGTACGTGCCCGGCGACGACTTCTGGTCGTACCTGGTCCTGGACGGCACCGCCGAGCTGACCCCGGTGGCCGCCGACCCGGCCGACGAGGTGGTGGAGGAGCTGATCGCCCTCTACCGACAGGTCGGTGGGCAGGAGCACCCCGACTGGGACGACTACCGGCGAACCATGGTGGCCGACGGCCGCCTGGTGGTCCGGATACTGCCTGACCGGGCCTACGGCATGGTGCCGCCGCCGGCCTGACCGTCGCCGGCCCCGGCCAGCAGGGACTCCTCGACCAGCTGGGAAAGGTCCATGACCCGGACCTCGTCCTCCTTGGCGTTGGCCCGGACGGCGTCGTCCAGCATGATCATGCAGTAGGGACAGGCCGTCGACACCACGTCGGCCCCGGTGCCCAGGGCCTCGGCGGTCCGGTCCATGTTGACCCGGGTGCCGATGCTCTCCTCCAGCCACATGCGGGCGCCGCCGGCCCCGCAGCAGAACCCGCGCTCCCGGCACCGCTTCATCTCCACCTGCTTGGCCCCCGGGATTGCGTCGATGACCGACCGGGGCTCGTCGAACACCCGGTTGTGCCGGCCCAGGTAGCAGGGGTCGTGGTAGGTGACGGTCCCGTTGTACCCGGCCCCCGGGGTCAGCCGGCCCGTGGACACCAGGTGCTCGAGGAGCTCGGCATGGTGGATGACCTCGAAGTCGCCACCGAGGGCCGGGTACTCGTTCTTGATCGAATTGAAGCAGTGCGGGCAGCTGGCGACGATCTTCTTCGCCCCGACGTCCTTCAGGGTGGCCACGTTGGCCCTCCCCTGCTCCTGGTACAGGTACTCGTTGCCCAGCCGCCGCGCCGGATCCCCGGTGCACGACTCCTTCGGGCCCAAGATGGCGAAGGTGACGCCGGCCCGGTGCAACATCCGGGCGGTCGCCTGCACACCCTTGCGGGCCCGCTCGTCCAGGGCGCCGGCGCAGCCGACCCAGTAGAGGTACTCGACGTCATCGGGGATGGTCCCGGTGATGACCGGGACCTCGAAGTCCAAGGTCTCGGTCCACTCGGTCCGCTTCTGGGCCCCGAGGCCCCACGGGTCGCCCTGGTTCTCGATGTTCCGCAGCATCAGCCCCGCCTCGGACGGGAACCGGGACTCCATCAGCACCTCGTACCGCCGCATGTCCACGATGGCGTCGATGTGCTCGATGTCCACCGGGCACTGCTCCACGCAGGCCCCGCAGGTGGTGCAGGACCACAGCACGTCCGGGTCGATGGTGAACGGCACCAGGGTCGGCACGTCGACGTCGCCGGACCCGCTGGGGGACTGTTCGTTCTCCTCCCCCGGGGTCGGCATCGACTTCCCGAGGAGGCGGCCGGAGGAGGCGAACATGTTGTCCCGCAGGCCCATGATCAGGAGCTTCGGCGACAGCGGCTTGTCGGTGTTCCAGGCCGGGCACGCCGACTGGCACCGCCCGCACTCGGTGCAGGTGGCGAAGTCCAGCATCTGCTTCCACGTGAACTGCTCCACCATGCCGACCCCGAACACGGTGTCCTCGGTGACGTTCTCCATGTCCATGTCCGGGGTCTTGTCCAGGGCGCCCAGGGCCCGGGGACGGCGGGAGAAGGCCACGTTGACGGGGGCCAGGAAGATGTGCAGGTGCTTGGAGTAGGCCACGAACACCAGGAACCCGGTGATGACGGCCACGTTCAACAGCAGGAACACGGTGGCCAGCACATCGTTGACTCCGCCGCCGAGGGGCCGGAGGGCGTTGCCGACCAGGTGTGAGGCGAAGGCCCAGTTGCTGTACGGGAACTGGGTCGGCTTGGCGGCCACCTGGGCCCCCCGGTAGAGGAGCAGGGTGATGATCACCCCGCCGATCATCAGCAGCACCAGCCAGGCCGCCCCGGTGTGGGAGCCGTAGAACCGGGACTTCCGATCCTTGCGGGCCGGGGCGTTCTTGATCCGGATGATCGTGAACGTCACCAGAGCCACCAGGACGGCCACGGCGAAGAAGTCCTCCACGAACCCGATCCACGACCAGGTCCCGATGCCGGGGAAGTGGAAGTTCTTCTGGAACAGGCAGCCGTAGGCCTCGACGATGGTCAGCAGCAGGACCGTGAAGCCCCACATGGTGAAGAAGTGGGCCACCCCCGGGATGGTCCACTTCAGCAGCTTCCGCTGCCCGGCCACCTCGGTGACCTCGGCTTCCGCCTTCTTGAACAGGCTGCCCCGCACCCGGTCGGGTGCCGGCTGGCCGGAACGGATCAGCCGAGACAGCCAGTGGAACCGCCGGCCGGCGATGGCCAGGCAGATCACCGTGACGGCCATACCAATAGCGATCCTGACGGGCAACGGTCCTCCTCAGTTCGGGATCAGGTCACTGCACAGAACGCCTGCAACCGGGGTCTACCCACGGATTGAACAGCCTACGCCGCCCGGCAGTTCGAGGGAGAAACCATTTTTGACCGGCCGGTCAAACGGTCGAGGTGCTCAACGATCGGTCAGTGCGGTCAACGACGGAAGTTCTCGGCGTACCGGCTGGGGGTCGGCCCCCACTGGCCCTGGTACTTGGACCCCAGCCCCGACGTCCCGTACGGCCGATCCGCCGGGGTCGACATCCGCAGGAAGCTGATCTGGCCGATCTTCATCCCCGGGTACAGCAGGATCGGCAGGTTGGCCACGTTGGACAGCTCCAACGTCAGGTGGCCGTCCCAGCCGGCGTCCACGAAGCCGGCCGTCGAGTGGATCAGCAGCCCCAACCGGCCCAGCGACGACTTCCCCTCCAGCCGGGCCACCAGGTCCCCCGGCAGCTTCACCCGCTCCACCGTCGACCCCAGCAGGAACTCCCCCGGGTGCAGCACCATGGGGGTGTCCTCGCCGACGTCCACCAGCTCCGTCAGGTCTTCCTGGTCCTCCCGCACGTCGATCACCCGCTGGCTGTGGTTGCGGAACAGCCGGAAGTACCGGTCCACGTGCAGGTCCACCGACGACGGCTGGATGCAGTCGTCCCCGAGCGGGTCGATCACGATCCGCCCGGCGTCCAGTTCTTCGCGTATCGTCCGGTCAGAGAGAACCATGGCCCCCCGCACGATAGTGTGGCCACCGCTCGCGGGCGTAGTTCAGAGGCAGAACATCAGCTTCCCAAGCTGAGAACGCGGGTTCGATTCCCGTC
>CAYVPF010000116.1:0-9014 GCA_964453355.1 uncultured Acidimicrobiaceae bacterium
GGAGGAGGGTGGCCCCGTCGGCCAGCAGCTCGCCGAGGAGGTCGTCGTCGAGATCGAGCCCGGTCGGTGCCCGCTGGTGGAGCAGCGGCTCGAGCGGGGCCCAGGCCCGTGCCCCTCGGCGCAGGGCCCGCAACAGGTCGGTCTCGGCGTCGTCGCCGAACCGGGCGACGACCGCCGCCGGGGAGCGATAGAGATCGGCGGCGTCGACGACCAGGCTCGATTCCGTCCGACTGGTGAGCTGGAGCACCGCCCGGGCCATGGGCGCCGGGGGATCCAGCGGGTCGAGCTCCACTCGAAGGGCCACGTCGGCGCCCCGCTCCCCGGCGAGACCGGCGGCGGCGTCGACCAACCAGGGACGGAGATGCTCGGCGGAGACCGGCGCGAGGGCGGCGAATTCGACCGCCGATCGCATCGTGGTGGCGCCGGTGACGACGGTCGCCGCCGCGGTGCGGGGGAGCGTGTCGGCGAGGGCGTCCCAGGCGGCCTGGATCAAGCTCCCGGGGCTGCGGAGGCGCAACGGCGACGAGCGGCCGAGCGCGAGGGCATGCGCTTCCGGTGGGAAGGCGACGGTGAGCTCGGCGAGGAGGCGACGGTCGGCCGGGTCCAGCGGACCGGCGCGCCAGGCGTCCCAGCCCGCAGCGGTCACCGACGGGTAGAGCCGACCTCGGGCGATCAGTCCGAGGCCCATGGTGAGGGCCGCCGACCAGGCCGCGGCACCGGATACGTCAGCCTCGAGGTCGCGGAGCTAGGGGATCGCCTCAGCGATGGGGAGTCGCCGAGCGGCGACGGTGCGCCGACGCACCCCGTTGCCGGACGCGTTGGGCAGCACGACCTCGACCTCGTCGGGGAACCCCGAGGCGTCGGCGGTAGACGCCGGGAAGCGGTCGTAGACCACCAGCACCCCGAGGCGCGGCGGGTCGGCGGGGAGGAACGTGACCGCATGTCGGGCCGCCAGGACCTCTGTCGCGGCGACCGGAACCCGGTCGGGACCGGGTGAGACCGCCGCTACGGACATGCGCCCACGGTACCGAAGGATCGTGACGTCGTACCGCCGTGCGGCGCTCTGGCCAGTATCAACTCCGGCGGCTTGGGCGTAGCAGAAATGCTACGCTGAGGTCGTGACCGACGTCCCCGCTCGTGACCTCCGGAACGACGTCAGCGCCGTGCTCCGCCGGGTCGAGCAGGGTGAACGCCTCCGGGTGACGGTGAGTGGTCGCCCTGTGGCCGAACTGCTGCCGCTGCCCACGCGGCCGAGGTCGATGCCCTGGAAGGTCTTCTTCCGATACGGCGACCGATGGCGGGCCGATCCCGGGCTCGCTCGAGATCTGGCGGGCCTCCTGCCCGATACGACCGACGACCTCCCGATCCCGTGACGCCGTCCGGCGAGGACCTCGATGACGAAGTCGCGCTCGCCGATACGTCGCTGTTCATCGCCGTCGAGCCGGATCGACCGCTGTCCTCCCGGCCGCCCGGTCGTGTGGCCGTGTCCGTCGTCACCGTGGCCGAGCTACGACTCGGGGTTCTGGCGGCACACGACGGGCCGACCCGAGCACAACGCCTGGAGACGCTGTCCGCCGCGGCGTCGCTCGACCCTCTGCCGATCGACGAGGGAGTTGCCCATGCCTGGGCGACCCTGCGCCTGGCCCTTCGGGACGCCGGCCAGCGAATGCCGATCAACGACTCGTGGATTGCCGCCACGGCGATCGCCAACGACCTGCCGGTCGCCTCCCAAGACGGCGACTACGACGACATCCCCGGCCTTCGGGTCATACGGGTCTGACGCCAGATCGCCGCACGACGGCGTCGGCACCGACGCCAGTAAAGTCGAGGGACCCCAGCGATCGCCGACA
This sequence comes from uncultured Acidimicrobiaceae bacterium, assembly GCA_964453355.1. Taxonomy (GTDB): domain Bacteria; phylum Actinomycetota; class Acidimicrobiia; order Acidimicrobiales; family RAAP-2; genus DASZUK01. Next base: position 1,851 of record CAYVPF010000116.1, read on the forward strand.
TCGTTCGGTCATCCGGCCAGACCCAGGAACACCACCAAGGCCCGATCGAGCCGGACCATGTCTTCGCTGGCCAGACGTCCCACCCGCTCACCCAGCTTGGAACGCCGCACGGTGGTGACCTTGTCGACCATGAGACTGCTCGCCTCACGGAGCCCATTCTGAGGGCCCGGTTCCACGACCAAGCGAAGGAGGGGCGCCTCGGTCGGATCAGTGGTGAACGCACAGATGGTCACGGAATCCGTGCCGTCGAAGCGATCGTCCTGGACGATCACCACCGGCCGGGGGTTGCCGGCGTACCCGGACCCGGCCGCCGCGGTCCAGATCTCCCCCCGGTTCATCCCTCGTCGGCCGAGATGGCCTCGATGAAGTCCTGGTCCTCGCTCGCCCGGTTGGCCGACGCGACCAGTGCCGACTGTCGATGAGCCTCGACGGCGAACTTCGGGGAGCGGACGTCGGGAACCCAGATCTGGACCGGCCTCAGCCCCTCGGCCTTCAGGCGGGCGCGGTGAGCCTGGACCCGGGATCGCACGGATGCCGCCTCGGATCGCTCTGCCACACCGCCATGTTACATGTAACGCTCAGACGAGCCGCCCACGACGGGCGGCCATCGGAAGGACCGTTGAACGACGGTGGACTGGCCTTGAGCCGGCCGAACCCTTAGGAGGCCTTGGTCCCTGTGGCCGCCCGTTCGGGGAAGACGCCGACCGAGAGATCGTCGAGGGAGAGGTTGAGGGCCCGGGCCAAGGCGACGACAGTGAAGAAGGCTGGGGTCGGAATTCTTCCCGTCTCGATCTTGCGGAGCGTCTCGACAGAGATACCAGCGGCGACGGCCACCTCGCCCAGACCTGCTGATCCGCGCGCTTGGCGCAGGACGGAGCCGAGTTGCCGGCCGCGCTCGATCTCCCACGGCTTCAACGGGTCTCGCACCATGTTCGAATAATAATACCGGTATGATCATTTGAGCAAGCCCGGGTACTGAGGAGCGGCGAGACACGTGGTCGAGCTCAAGACGTCAAGGGAGATTGGTCTGCTGCGCGAGGCGGGTCGGGTGGTGGCCGAGGCGCTGGCGGCCGTACGCGAGCGCGCCACCGTCGGTGTCACGTTGGTCGAGCTGGATCAGGTCGCAGCAAGGGTCATCAAGCGGGCACGAGCGACGCCGGCCTTCTTGGGTTACCACCCGTCGTGGGCGCCAACCCCCTTTCCCGGCGTGATCTGTGCCAGCGTCAACGATGCGGTGGTCCATGGGGTGCCGGACCGGACGCGCCTCGCCGACGGCGACCTGGTGAGCATCGACTGCGGAGCGTTCGTCCACGGCTGGTGCGGCGACGCGGCGATCAGTTTCATCGTGGGCACACCCCGCCCGGGTGACGCCGAACTGATCGCTGCTACCGACGCTGCCCTGGAACGCGGCATCGCCGCCACCCTGCCCGGGAACCAACTCGGTGACCTGGGCCATGCCATCGGGACCCCAGCCCGCAAGTCCGCCTACGGCCTTCTCGAATACCACGGGGGCCACGGGGTCGGGCGGGCGATGCACGAGGACCCGTTCGTACCGAACGAAGGCCGAGCGGGTCGCGGGTACCGGCTCCGGCCGGGCCTGGTGATCGCCATCGAACCCATGCTGATCTCGGGCGGCACCGATGAGTACGTGACCGACCCCGACGGATGGACCCTCCGTACGGCCAGCGGGGCCAGGGCGGCCCACAGCGAGCACACCATCGCCGTTACCGAAAGCGGCCCCATCATCCTGACCGCTCTCTGACGTGACGCTCTGTTTGAATACGGCGATTTGGTGGACCTTGGCTCCCACAATAAGAACCGGCCTGCGCAGATCTGCGGGTCGCGGATCAAGGTCTGAGCCGTCGGACGCTACCGGCCAGTGCCGCTTTCAGGCGGGGCCACTGTGACGGCCAACAGTTGCGGGGGCGCCGAACACCTCGGGCGCGACCTCCCCGCCGGCGCGGGTTTCGGGGGCATCATTCCACCAGCAGCAGATCCACCACGAGGGAATCGTGGGTGTGCTCGTAGAAGACGGTAACGCTGGCCGCTTCGATCACCAGCTCCCGAAGGACGATCGGCTGGCCTGTGGGCTGTGACAGGGGCTTCGACGGCCACGTCCATGGTTCACGTCCGATGGCGAACACGGCTTCCGCCACGAGGCGCCAGGTGCGGTCGTCGGGTTGGGTTTGCTCAGCCCAGACGTCGAGCGCCGCGGTGTCGTTCAGCACTGAGCGATCGTCAGGCGGTGCGCTGGTGGGTCGGCCGCAGGCGGTCCCGCTCCACGTTGCGGCGCCGGACGTCAGCCTGTTGCTCTCGCAGCATCGCCATAAATGCCGGGTCGTTGCTGTGCTGCTCGGCGCTGGCCCAGGTGGAGCCTTCCTGCTCCTCCATCCACCCCAGCACAACCTCGCGGTCCTCTTCGGCCCACGCCTGGTGCAGGCTGCGACCGGCCAGCTCCGGCAGGGGGAGGGCCGTCAGCAGGCTGGTGCCCCGCTCAACCTTCCGTAGGAACAGTTCGCGAGCCTCGGCGTTGTACGGGTCCTCGACAAAGGCCATGCCCGAAACTCTACCGGCGGGTTGTGACACAGAGATCCAGCGGCCACCGCACCGGACCGGACTGTCATCGCGTCGACTTCGGTTCGCGCACCGAATCGAAGTCGACGCGTCGAACCAGGTCAACGAGGTCAGTGGAGGCGATGGGACTCGAACCCACGACCCCCTGCTTGCAAAGCAGGTGCTCTAGCCAGCTGAGCTACGCCCCCGAGGTCCGGATCCCGTCCGACACCGGCGGCAGCCCGACCCGGGGTGGCTGCCGACCGGAACCATCGTAGGCCGGCGGCGGCCGGCCGGCGTCATCGGCGGTGACTAACCTGCCCGACCATGGAGGGCGCAACCGACGACGCTGTGGACGCGACCGACGACCGCCCGGTGGACGACCCGGCCCCGGACGCACCGGGCCCGGACGGCACCCCGCCGGCGGCCGACGGCGGAGACGAGACCGCCGGCTGGTACGGCGTGCGGTGCGTGTTCCGGTGGACCCGCCCGTCCACCTACGAGGAACGCGTCACCCTGTGGGAGGCCGAGTCCCTGGACGACGCCATCGCCAAGGCCGAATCCGAGGCCCAGAGGTACGCCAGCCGGCTCAACTCCGAGTTCCTGGACATCGCCCAGGCCTACTGGATCGGGGCCGACCGCCCCTCCGCCGGGTCCGAGGTGTTCTCGTTGATGCGCGACAGCACACTGGACGCCGACGACTACCTGGACGCCTTCTACGACACGGGCCGGGAGCGGCAGCGAACCAGCGACTGATCCGGACCGCTCGACCGACCTAACGGCGATCGGCACGGCCCACGGACCCGGGTCTTACCGCCGGCGGAACAGCGACCGCGACCGGGGCGGACCGACCGGCTTCTCGACGATCAGCCCGACCGACGTCGTCACGAACTCCCCCAGGGTGGTCCGCAGGTGGGTGTCGCTGAACGGCGGCACGTCCACGTGCCGGTCCACCGGGGTGTCCCCCTCGGTGAGGTCCAAGGTGATCCGGTAGCCCTGCCGGTGCAACCGGTCGGCCAGGGCCCGCAGGTCCCGGCGGCGGTACAACACGGTCGCCCCCGCCGACACCGTCTGGTCGTCCGAGGACAGGTTCAGCTCCGTGGTGTGCACCGCCACCCCACCCGGGGCCAGGCACTGCAGCTGGTTCACCACGAACGCCATCCCGGCCTCCAGATCGCCCAGGTGCTCCAGGGCACAGGACGACCAGGTGAAGTCGAACCCCCGTAGATCGGTCGGGACGTCGTTCATGTCCACGTCCCGGTACCGCACCCGCTGTACGAACTGCTCCGGCGGGCACAGGCCAGGGTCGTTCAGGCCGTCCAGCCCCCAGGAGTACTCGTCGCCGGAGTCCGTCCAGCCGGCCTCCCGGGCCCGGTCCGGCTGCAGGTCGGTGGCCACCAGCTGGCAGCCGGCGGCGGCGAACACCGCCACCAGCGGCTCCCGGCCCACTCCGAAGCCGAGCCCCCGCCGGTCCGGCTGCAGCATGCCCCGCTCCGACAGGGCTTCGCAGATGAACAGCCACTCCCACATCTTCCGGTGCACCATCACCGGCCGCCCGTCCCGGCCGTCGGGGTCCCACATCGGCCGCAGCCGGTCCGACCAGGCCCGCAACGCCGGCGACTCCAGGCCGGCCAGGGTGCACACCTGCGACGTCAGCACGGCAGATGTTCGCACACGTCCCCACCGCCACCGCCACACCGTGGGACAATTCGGCCCCGGCGGGCCGGCGGATCGGCCCCCACCAGCGCTCCACCCCCGAACCATGGACCACCGATCTCCCAGGCCATCCCGCCCGTCATCCCCCCGGCGCCGCCGTGCAGCCCGCGCCGTCGCCGCGGTCGCCATCGGTGTGGGGATGGCACTGACGTTGGCCGCCTGCGGCGGCGGGTCCGCGCCAACTGCGGTCGGCAAGTCACCAAAGGCCGACAAGCCGCCCCGCACCACCGCCGTCACCACCACGGCCCCGGCCAGCGCCTCCAGCTCCACTGCCCCATCGATCACCGGTCCGTCCACCACCACGACCGCCGCTCCCACCACCACGACCGCCGCCGGCACCCACGGGCCGGTGACCTCGCCGCCGCTGCCGGCGCCGGCGGCCGGATTCGTCGCCAACCAGGTCACCGCCATCGGGGACTCCGTGATGCTCGACTACCAGACAGCCCTCGAACAGGACGTCCCCGGGGTCAACGTCCAGGCCGCCGTCAGCCGGCAGTGGAGCGACGGCGAGACACTGGTGCAACAGCTCAAGGCCGCCGGCCAGCTCGGCGCCGTCGTGATCATCGGCCTCGGCACCAACGGCCCCGTCACCACCACAGACTTCAACGACATGATGGCGCTGCTGGCCGGGGCCTCCCGGGTGGTGTTCGTCAACGTCCACGTCGACCGCACATGGCAGGACCCCAACAACGCCGTCCTGGCCGCCGGGGTGGCCCGCTTCCCCAACACCGTCCTGGCCGACTGGAACACCCTGGCCACCCAGAACCCGGGCTGGCTGTACTCCACAGACACCCACCTGCCCATTAACGGCCCTGGCGCCCAGGCCCTGGCGGCGCTGGTCGCCAGCAAGGCCTGACCGCATCGTGGACGCCCAGGAGTTCTTCGGCCTGCGCCCCGCCGACGCCGGCGACGATCGGCACTGGCAGCTGTCGGTCCGCCGGGAGCTTTCCACCCCCGGCACATTCCTGTTCGGCGGCTGCGGCCTCGGCGCCGGGCTGGTCGCCCTGGAGGCCGTCACCGGCCGCCCCACCGTGTGGGCCTCCGCCCAGTACCTGTCCTACGCCACCGTCGGCCACACCGTCGACTACGAGGTCGTCCTGGCCACCACCGGCCGGCACATCACCCAGGCCCGCGCCGTCGCCCGGTCCGACGGCCGCGAGGTCCTGACCATCAACGCCGCCCTCGGCCTGCCCCAGGGCACCCTGCGCGACACCTGGGTCCGGCCGCCCGACGTCCCCCCGCCCGAGGACTGCCCACCCCGACAGCTGCCGCCGCAGTTCGCCAACACCATCCTGGACAGCGTCGAAGTCCGGCTGGCCCTCGGCCGGCGCATGGACCAGCTGGACGGCACCACCGGGCCGCCGGACTCCGCCGTCTGGGCCCGGGTGCCCGGCCACCTGTCCCCCTCCGCCGCCACCCTGGCCATCTTCGGCGACTACGTCTCCGGCGGCACCAGCCAGCCCCTCGGCCGCCGCACCATGGGCCGCAGCCTGGACAACACCCTCCGCATCGTCCGTCTCGTCCCCACCGAGTGGGTCCTCTGCGACATCCGCATGCATGCCATCTACGACGACTACGCCCAGGGCACCGCCTTCTTGTGGTCCGACAACGGCGTCCTCCTCGGCACCGCCAGCCAGTCCCTCAGCGTCCGGTTCCGCCCCGACGACACATCCGCCGACGGCGGCGCCCCCGGCGGCTGAGCCGGCGCCGCCCCGGCGTTCGAGATGAGCGCCGAACCGGCCGTGGTGTAGCCTCGTCCCTCCATCCGGGGCTATAGCTCAGTTGGTTAGAGCGCAGCACTGATAATGCTGAGGCCGATGGTTCAAGTCCATCTAGCCCCACTACAAAATCCCTGGCCTAGGGACCCCGTGGGCGTCCCGGGAACAGGCCCTGCCCTCTACCACGTCGGCCATCGGCCCTCGTAACGCCTGTAGGCCGGCCCACGAATTCGATGGAACGGCTCGCATTGCCCGCAGCCCATCGCTGATAGTCACCTCGTCGTGACATGTGCGGTCTACGCTCGCCAAGCAATGGCGATGGCGACAGCGGCGGGCGTCGACGACTCTTATCGAGAGCGTCTGGAGGGGGAGGTCTTCACCCGCGAGTGGGTCGTCAACCTGATCCTGGACCTGGCTGGGTACACCGAGGATCGGGACCTTGGCGCACTGCGAGCAGTTGAGCCTGCGTGCGGAGAGGGGGCCTTCCTCGGCCCGATGATCCGGCGACTGAGCCGTTCGTGCAGGGCTGCGGGCCGGTCCATCGCCGATGCTCGTCACGCCATTGCCGCGTCCGACCTGCTGGCCGACAACGTGACGAAGGGCCGTGAACGGGTAACCGCCGTTCTCGTGGAAGAGGGGTGGTCGGCCCGAGAGGTGGCCGGGTTAGCTGAAACTTGGGTGACCCATCAGGACTACCTCCTAAGCCAACCGTCGCATCTGCGACTGCTCTCCCGAGAAGGCTCTCGGTTAGCCGACTTTGTGATCGGTAACCCCCCGTACATCCGGCCGGAGGACGTCCCGGCACCCCTCTATCGGACCTACCGAGAGTCCTACCCGACGATGTGTGGCCGGGCTGACGTGTACGTGGCCTTCATCGAAGCCGGACTCCGGTCGCTAGCACCAGACGGGGTCCTGGCGTTCATCTGCGCCGATCGATGGATGAGGAACCAGTACGGCAGGGAGCTCCGTGGCCTGATCGCCTCCGAATTCGCCGTCCAGGTTGTCGTCTCGCTCCACGACGTGGACTCGTTCGAAAAGCCGGTGGCCGCCTACCCGGCGATCACGGTTATCCGGAAAGCAGCCCAGGGGCCGGCTGCGGTGATCGACACCGAAGGCGACTTTGGCGAGTCGGACGCCCGCGGGATGGTGTCGTGGGCATCCGGCCGGGAAGCGTTAG
>CAYVPF010000117.1:0-9012 GCA_964453355.1 uncultured Acidimicrobiaceae bacterium
GGAGGCGGCCTTCGTCGACATCGGCATCCCGAAGAACACCGTCTTGTACCGCGGCGACGTCCGCTACGACCGCGACGACGTCGACGGTGGCGGCGGTGGCCAGGGGGCCCAGCCGCGGATCGAGCAGGTGCTGCGGGCCGGCCAGACCATCCTCTGCCAGGTCACCAAGAACCCCATCGGGGCCAAGGGAGCCCGGCTGACCCAGGAGGTGTCCCTACCCGGCCGGTTCGCCGTGCTGGTGCCCAACAGCACCGCCTTCGGCATCTCCAAGCGGTTGGGCGACAACGAACGGCGGCGGCTGCGCAAGATCATCGACGAGGTCCGCCCGGCCGGCCACGGCCTGATCGTCCGGACCGCGGCCGAGGGGGCGTCCGAGGACGAGCTCCGCCGGGACGTGAACGGGCTGCTGCAGCAGTGGACGGCCATCGAGGCCGAGGCCTCCCGGTCCAACAGTCCGGGGTTGCTGTACCGGGAGCCGGACCTGGCCGTCCGTATCCTGCGGGAGGAGCTGAACAGCGAGTACCGCGGGGTCATCATCGACGACCCCACCCTGTACCAGCAGGTCCGTGACTACGTGGCCATGGTCAGCCCGGAGCTGGGGGACCGGGTGGAGTACTACGACCCCGAGCTGGAGGCCCAGCCGCTGTTCGAGCGGTTCCACGTCCACGAGCAGCTGCACAAGGCCCTGGACCGCAAGGTGTGGCTGCCGTCCGGCGGATCGCTGATCATCGAGCGGACCGAAGCCCTGACGGTCATCGACGTCAACACCGGCAAGAACGTCGGCAAGACCAACCTGGAAGAGACGGTCTACCGCAACAACCTGGAGGCCGCCGAGGAGGTGGCCCGCCAGCTGCGGCTGCGGGACATCGGCGGCATCATCGTCATCGACTTCATCGACATGGAGATCCGGGAGAACCGCGACAAGGTGGCCTCCGCCCTCCGAAACGCCCTGGCCAGGGACAAGACCCGGACCCAGGTGTTCGACATCTCGGAGCTCGGCCTGGTGGAGATGACCCGCAAGCGCATCTCCGAGGGCCTCATCGAGTCCCTGTCCACCGTGTGCGAGGTCTGCAACGGCCGCGGCATCGTCCTCGACGCCTCGGCCCTGTCGGCCGGCTGACCCGACCCTGATAAGGTGCCATCCTTATGTATGCGGTGATTCGAACCGGTGGAAAGCAGGAGCGCGTGGCCGAGGGGCAGCGCCTGCGAGTCGAGCTCCTCGGGGAGCCGGTCGGCGCGGAGGTCACCTTCGAGCCGGTCCTGCTGGTCGACGGGGACAACGTCCTGGCCACTCCGGCCCAGTTGTCCGCGGTGATCGTCACCGGCCAGGTGGTCGGTGAGGAGCAGGGCCCGAAGATCAACGCCATGACCTACAAGTCCAAGAGCAACCAGCGCCGCCGCTGGGGGCACCGGCAGCGGTACGCCACGGTGGAGATCACCTCCATCGCGGCCGGCTGAACCAGGCCCGGCTGAAGAGGATAGAGAGGAGACCGACATGTCCAAGACCAAGGGCGGCGGCTCAACCCGCAACGGCCGTGACTCCAATGCCCAGAGGCTGGGTGTGAAGGTCTTCGACGGCACCGCCGTCACCGCCGGCTCCATCCTGGTCCGCCAGCGCGGCACCCGGTTCCACCCGGGCGTCAACGTCGGCCGCGGTGGCGACGACACCCTGTTTGCCCTGGCCGACGGGGTGGTCAAGTTCGGCATGCGCAAGGACCGCAAGCTGGTCGACATCCTGCCCGGCTGATTCGGGTTACCCGGCCGTCTGTTCTGCCGGTGGCCGGTTCCGCGGCGGCAGGCGGCTGACGACGCCGCTGACGAGGCGGGCAATCGATTCGGCGGCTCCGCCGGCGGTGGTGGCGATGTGGTCCACGTCCACCGGACCGGGTACCACCCCGGCCGCGGAGTTCGTGATCACGGCCAGGCCCAGGATCTCGGCCCCCAGATGCCGGGCGGCGATGGCCTCGGGGACCGTGGACATGCCCACCATGTCGGCCCCGAGGGTGGCCAGCATCCTGATCTCGGCCGGCGTTTCCAGGTGCGGTCCGGGCAGCTGGGCGTACACCCCCTCCGGCACCGCCGGGTCCACCTCCCGGGCGAACTGCCGCAGCCGTGGCGACCACAGGTCGGTCAGGTCCACATAGGGGTGCCCGTGGGGATGGTCGGCCGGGATGCCGGTCAGCGGCGAGGTGGCCGTCAGGTTGAGGTGGTCGGCGATGGCCACCACCCGGCCCACCGGCAGGGCCGGGTCGATGCCGCCGGCACTGCAGGTCAGGATGACCGTGTGGCAGCCGGCGGCCATGGCGGTGCGGATCGGGTGGACCACCTCGGCCGGGGTCCGGCCCTCGTAGAGGTGCAGCCGGCCGGCGGCCACCAGGACCCGCTGGTCGCCGAGGCGGATCGACCACACGTCCGGCCGGTGGCCGATGCCGGTGTACTTCGGGAACCACGGCAGGGTGGTGAGGTCCAGGGTCGGCTCGCGGCCGCCCAGCAGGCCGGCGACGGGGGACAGGCCGGTGCCGAGGACCACCAGGACGTCGTGGGCCACCTCCCCGGTGCTCCGCAGGAGCTCCCGGGCGGCCAGGCGGGCCTGGTCGAACGGGTCCGCTCCGTGGGCCCCGGCGGTGGTGGTCGGCATCGGGCCATGCTAGGTGGGTCCCAGCTCCGGGCCCTCGCTCCCGAAGGGCACCCGCCCCGGGCCCTTTGAGGGCGGCCTTTCGTGATTTCCTCAGACGGCACTGGCGACAAAAATTGAGCGCATACGCTCCAAAAGTTGTGCCAGTGCGAGAAAAACAACAACTGCCATCCGGCCCGGTCGGGCAACGGCAGTCCGGGCCACCGGTAGGATCGGCGCCGTGGAGGACGGCTACCACCCGCCGGTGGAGGAATATCTGGAGACGGTGCACTCCCTCAACGAGGAGGGGACGCCGGCCATCCAGGCCCGGATCGCCGAGCGGCTGGGCCGTTCGGCGCCGTCGGTGTCCGAGATGCTGGACCGGCTGACCGACGACGGGTACGTCCGTCGGGAGGGTCGGGTGGTGGAGCTGACCGCCAAGGGGTCGGTGCTGGCCGAGAAGGTGGTGCGCAAGCACCGGCTGGCCGAGCGGCTGCTGGTGGACGTCATCGGGCTGGAGTGGCACAAGGTCCACAAAGAGGCCGGCCGGTGGGAGCACGTCATCTCCGACGAGGTGGAGGAGCGGCTGATCACCCTGCTGGGGGACCCCGGCACCTGCCCCCACGGCAACCCCATCCCCGGATCGGCCAGCCCGGCGGACGAGTCCGGACAGCGCCCGCTGGCGGACATGACCCCGGGCACCACGGTCCGGCTGGAGCGGATCAGCGAGGACGTGGAGCTGGACATGGACTCCCTCGCCTACCTGGACCAGTACGGCTTCATTCCCGGGGCCACCGCCGAGGTGTCGTCCCGGGGGCCCGACGGCACGTTGCTGCTGGCGGTCGGCCAGGCCACGGTGGCCTTCGGGCCGGACCTGTCCCGCCGTCTGTACGTCGCCGTCGTCTGAGTGGTCACCCGCTACGTAGCTGAGGCGCTGCTCAGCAGCGCCGGCTGGCTCCATCGTCCCGGCGTCGTGGACGTGGACGGCAACCGCATCACCTGGGCCGGCCCGGCCGACATCGCCCCGCCGATGCCCGGTCACCGGGTGGTGGACGTCGGGGGCCTGTTGATGCCGGGACTGGTGAACACCCACGCCCACACCCCGATGACCCTGCTGCGCAGCACCGGCGACGGGTTGCCGCTGGACCGGTGGCTGCGGGAGGCGATGTGGCCGCGGGAGGCCAGGATGACCGACGACGACGTGCACTGGGGCATGTTGTTCGGCTGCGAGGAGCTGTTGCGGTGCGGGGTGACCACCACCTGTGAGATGTACCTGCACGGCCGGGCGGTGGCCGAGGCGGCCCTGCAGGCCGGCATCCGTTGCGTCCTGACCCCCGGGGTGTTCGACCTGCCCGGGGTGATCACCTGGCAGGACGCCCTGGACGACGTCGGCCGGGTCCACGACGAGTTCGACGGGCGCTCCGAGCTCATCACCGTCGGCGTCGGCCCGCACGCCGCCTACACCCTGCCGGTCGACGGCCTGGTGGCCTCGGCCCGGGTGGCCCGGGAGCTGGACACCCTGCTGCAGATCCACGTGGCCGAGACCGCGGCCGAGGACCAGCCCATCCGGGACGCCCACGGCTGCAGCACCCCCGAGCTGCTGGCCCGCCTGGGGGTGCTGGACTGCCGGGTGCTGGCCGCCCATTCCGTCTGGCTCAGCGACGCCGACCTGGCCCTGTACGAGGAGTACGACGTGGCGGTGGCCCACTGCCCGCAGAGCAACGGCAAGCTGGGCAGCGGCATCGCCCGGGCCTCCGTCATGGTGGCCCGGGACCTGCGGGTGGGGTTGGGCACCGACGGGCCGGCGTCCAACGACAACCTGGACCTGTGGGAGGAGGTGCGGCTGGCCCCGCTGCTGGCCCGGGCCGTGGCCGCCGACCCGCTGGCCCTCACCACCACCGACGCCCTGCACCTGGCCACCCGGGGCGGCGCCGACGCCCTGGGCCTGCAGGTCGGCACCCTGGAGGCCGGCCGGGCGGCCGACTTCATCCGGCTGGACCTGTCCGAGTTCGTCCCGGCGGCCGACGAGGAGGAGTTGCGGTCCCACCTGGTCTGGGCCGCCTCCAGCCGGGCGGTCACCGACGTGTGGGTGGGCGGCCGGCAGGTGGTGGCCGGTGGGGTGTGCACCACCATCGACGCCGGCGAGGCCAGGCGGCAGGTGGCCAGCCGGGCCCAGCGGCTACGGGTCTGACCCGTAGGATCTGGGCATGTCCGGCTTCGTAGACGAGGCGCAGCTCCACGCCAAGGCCGGTGACGGCGGGGCCGGGGTGGTGTCGTTCCGCCGGGAGGCCCACGTCGACAAGGGCGGCCCCGACGGCGGTGACGGCGGCCGCGGCGGGGACGTGTGGCTGGTGGCCTCCACCAACCAGGCCTCCCTGCTGGGGTTCCGGGACCACCCGTTCCGCCGGGCGGCCGACGGCGCCCACGGGTCCGGTAAGCGCAAGCACGGGACCCGCGTTCCCGACCTCGTGGTGCCGGTCCCGGTGGGCACGGTGATCCGGCAGCGGGACGGGTCGGTGCTGTGCGACCTGCCGAACGCCGGCGACCGGTGGCTGGCCGCCGAGGGCGGCCAGGGCGGCCGCGGCAACGCCCGGTTCCTGAGCAACACCCGCCGGGCCCCGGCGTTCGCCGAACAGGGGGAGCACGGCCAGGAGCGGTGGCTGGACCTGGAGCTGAAGCTGGTGGCCGACGTCGCCCTGGTCGGGTTCCCGAACGTCGGCAAGTCCACCCTGATCTCCACCGTCTCGGCCGCCCGGCCCAAGGTGGCCGACTACCCGTTCACCACCCTGCAGCCCCATCTGGGGGTGGTCCGGGTGGGTCGCCGCGGGGCCGTCGACGAGGTGCAGCTGGTCATGGCCGACGTCCCCGGCCTGGTCGAGGGGGCCGCCGACGGCCGCGGCCTCGGCCACCGGTTCCTGCGCCACGTCGAGCGGGCCCGGGTGCTGGTGGTCCTGCTGGACCTGGCCGCCGTCGACGGCCGGTCGCCCGCCGACCAGCTGGCCGTCCTGCTGGGGGAGCTCGGCCAGTACCAGTCGACACTGCTGGACCGGCCCCGGGTGGTGGTCGGCTCGCGAGCCGACCTGGTGGTGGCCGACCCCGACGCGGCCGAGCTGGCCGAGCTGGGGATCGCCGAGGAACCAGGCGGGACAGCGGTCAGCGAGGCCCCGGTGGACCTGGTCATCTCCGCCGCCACCGGCCGCGGCATCCCGGAGCTGCTGGGCCGGCTGGCGCTGGAGGTCACCGAGGCCCGGGCGGCCGAGACCCCGACCGGCGACGGCCAGATCGTCATCCACCGGCCGGTGGCCGAGGGGGTGACGGTGGACCGGGTGGACGCCCGGGTGTGGCGGCTGGTCGGCCGGTCGGCGGAGCGGGCGGTGGGGTTCTCGGACCTGAACGACTCCGGGGCCATGGACGAGGCGGTCCGGCGGCTGCGCCGGCTGGGGGTCGACCGGGCTCTGGCCCGGGCCGGGGCCCACGACGGCGACGAGGTGCAGGTGGCCCAGGTGTCGTTCACCTGGTACCGCGACGGCGCCGACGCCGTCCTGGCGCCGGCGGACGACGCCCGGCCGTCGGCCATCCGGCGGCGGACCGGCCGATGACCCTGGTGGTCAAGGTGGGGTCGTCCACCGTGACCGCCGCCGACGGCACCCCGGACCGGGCGGTCATCGACCGGCTGTGCGACGACGTCGCCGACCGCCGCCGGGCCGGTGACGACGTGGTGGTGGTCAGCTCCGGGGCCATCGCCGTCGGCTGGTCCGCCCTGCAGCGGCCCGGCCCCCGGCCGAGCGAGCCGGCGGTGCTGCAGGCCCTGTCCGCCGTCGGCCAGCACCGGCTGATGCGGGCCTGGCAGGACGGGCTGGCCCGCCACGGCCTGCTGGCCGGCCAGGTGCTGCTGGCCCCCCTGGACTTCGTGCACCGGCAGCAGTACCTGCACGCCCGCGGCACCCTGACCCACCTGCTGGAGCTGGGGGTGGTGCCGGTGGTGAACGAGAACGACGCCGTCGCCGACGAGGAGATCCGGTTCGGCGACAACGACCGGCTGAGCGCGCTGGTGGCCCACCTGGTCGGGGCCGACCTGTTGGTGCTGCTGACCGACACCCCCGGCCTGTTGACGGCCGATCCCCGCCGGGCGGCCGAGGCGTCCCTGATCGAGGAAGTGGTGGACATCGACCTCCGCCTGGAGCGGGTGGCCGGCGGGGCGGGCAGCGAGGTGGGCAGCGGCGGGATGGCCTCCAAGCTGGCGGCGGCCAAGATCGCCACCTGGTCAGGGGTGCAGGTGGTCATCGCCGACGGTCGCCGTCCGGGGGTGCTCGGGGCGGTGGTGGCCGGGGAGCCGGCGGCCGGGACCGTCTTCCGGGCCCGACCCCGCCGGCTGCCGGCGCGCAAGCTGTGGATCGCCTTCGCCCTCGGGTCGTCGGGGTCCCTGGTGGTGGACGAGGGGGCCCGGCGGGCCCTGGTGGACCATGGCCGGTCCCTGTTGCCGGCCGGGGTGGTGGCCGTCCACGGCCGGTTCGATGCGGAGGACGCCGTGGAGATCATCGGGCCGCACGGCCAGGTGTTCGCCAAGGGGCTCGTCCGCTACGCCTCCGGCCGCCACGACGAGTGGGTGGGCCGACGCCGCGAGGACCTGCCCGAGGACCTGCCGAACGAGATCGTCCACCGCGACGACCTGGTGCTGCTGGCCTGACGCCCGGTTGCGACCGGCGAGTAACCTGGACGGATGGATCTTCTGGCGCAAGGCGGCCGCGTCCGCGCTGCCGCCCGGGCGGTGGCCGCGGCGTCGTCGGTGGTCCGTGACGACGTGCTCCGGACGGCCGCCGACCTGTTGGAGGCCGAGGCCGGGGCGGTGCTGGCCGCCAACCGCCGGGACCTGGACGCCGGCACCGACCTGGCGCCGACCGCCCGGGACCGGCTGACCCTGACGGCGGACCGGATCGCCGGCATGGCCGACGGGCTCCGGACCGTCGCCGGCCTGGCCGACCCGGTGGGCGAGGTGCTGGACGGCTGGGTCCGGCCCAACGGGCTGCGGGTGCAGCGGGTCCGGGTGCCCCTGGGGGTGGTGGGGGTCATCTACTAGAACCGGCCCAACGTGACGAGCGACGTGGCCGGGCTGTGCCTGAAGTCGGGCAACGCCGCCTACCTGCGGGGATCGGCGTCGGCCGCCGAGTCCAACGCCGCCATCGTCGACCTGCTGCGGCGGGCCCTGGCCAAGCACGGCCTGCCCGACGACGCCGTGGCCCTGGTGGCCGACGGCAGCCACCGGACGGCGGTGCAGTTCATGCAGCTCCGCGGCGTCATCGACTGCCTGGTGCCGCGGGGCGGCCCTTCCCTGATCGCCTCCTTGCTGGAGCACGCCACGGTGCCCTACGTGCTGGACGGCGACGGCAACTGCCACGTCTACGTCGACGCCGCCGCCGACCTGGCCATGGCCGAGGACATCGTGGTCAACGCCAAGACCCAGCGGCCGGGGGTGTGCAACGCCGCCGAGACCCTGCTGGTGCACGTGGCGGTGGCCGACCGGTTCCTGCCCCGGGTCCGCCGGGCCCTGGACGGGGTGAGCCTGGTCGGCGACGACCGGGTCCGGGCCATCCTGCCCGACGTGCCTGACCTCCCCGACGTGGCCCCGGCCACCGACGACGACTTCGGCACCGAGTTCTTGGACCTGAAGATGAGCGTCGCCGTCGTCGACGACCTGTCGGCCGCCGTCGACCACATCGCCCGGTTCGGGTCCGGCCACTCCGAGGCCATCGTCACCGCCGACCTGGCGGCCGCCGACCGGTTCGTGGCCGAGGTGGACGCCGCCGCCGTCGTCGTCAACGCCTCCACCCGGTTCGTGGACGGCGGCGAGCTGGGCCTCGGGGCCGAGGTGGGCATCTCCACCCAGAAGCTGCACGCCCGCGGTCCGATGGGGCTGCGGGAGCTGACCTGCGTGAAATGGGTGGTCCGGGGCGACGGCCAGGTGCGGCGATGACCGAATCCGCCGACACGGCGCAGAAGTTGGGGCTGCCGGACAGCGGCCCGCCCCGGTTCGAGTCGGTGGGCGCCGTCCGCGACGGCCTGGCCGGCATCGACTACCTGGCCGACGAGGGCATCGCCGGCGTCGTGTACCTGGCCGACCGGCTGGCCAAGCCGGTGCTGGTGGAGGGGCCGGCGGGCACCGGCAAGACCCAGCTGGCCAAGTCGGTGGCCGAGCTGACCGGCAGCCGGCTGATCCGGCTGCAGTGCTACGAGGGCCTGGACGAGTCCAAGGCGCTGTACGAGTGGAACTACCGGAAGCAATTGCTCCGGATCCAGGCCGGGCAGGTGGCGGGGGAGGGCACCGGCTCGTCGACCTTGCAGGACCTGGAGGAGGACATCTTCTCGGAGGAGTTCCTGCTGGCCCGGCCGCTGCTGGAGGC
>CAYVPF010000118.1:0-8990 GCA_964453355.1 uncultured Acidimicrobiaceae bacterium
GACCGCCCATGCCCATGCCCATGCCCATGCCCATGCCCATGCCCATGCCCATGCCGATGCCGATGCCGAGCTCAGATCCGAACGCAAAGAAAGGAAGGCGTACCGCCTTGGAACGACCCGTCCCCCGCCCGCTCGTGGCCCGGGCCCTGGCCACGAGCGCTTCGCTCGTCGTGGCCGCCGGCCTGGTGGCCACCGTCGGGATCTCCTCGGCGTCCGCCGCCAAGGTCAACTCTGCCAAGGTCAAGCACGGCCCGACGCGCCAGTGCACGGCTGTCGGTGACGTGCTGGCCGATGGCCCGACAACGGACGCCGACCCGGTCGGCTACGCCGAAGCCCAGGTCCTGCCGCTGAAGCAGTTGAAGCTCGCCGATCCTTCGCTGAAGAAGGCGGTGGCCGAGCTGGACTCGGCCTACAAGGCGTACAGCGACAGCAACGGCTCACCCAAGACGGCGGTGAAGGTGACCGCCGCCGAGGCCCGAGTCGACGCCATCTGCCCGACAGCCGCCCCATGACGAGGACAGCCATCACCACCATGACCAGGACGACCATGAGCAGGACGACCATCACCAGGACCACGAAGACGAGCTCGACTGACCGGCGCCCCCAGAACGGTCGCCCCCGGACCGCTCGCCTCCGGCCACCGGTCCGAGCCGTACTGGCGGCGGTGACGGCGCTGGGCTGTGCCGTCGGCCTGCTGGTGGCGACCGGCCCGACCGCCGGGGCCGCTGGCCAGTCCATCACCCTGTACAGCGGCCAGCACGAGCAGACCACCCAGTCGCTCATCACCGCGTTCGAGAAGAAGACCGGCATCACGGTGAACGTCCGCTACGACGACGAGGACACCTTCACCGACGAGATCGTGGCCGAGAAGTCCCATCCGGTCGCCGACGTCTTCTACACCGAGAACTCCCCGCCGCTCCAGTACCTCCAAGAGCGTGGGCTGCTGGCCAAGTTGAAGCCGTCCACCCTGGCCAAGACCCCGGACCAGTACAACTCGGCCGACGGCGACTGGGTGGGGGTCTCCGCCCGGGTGAGCGTGCTCATCTACAACCCGAGCCTGATCAAGGCGTCGCAGCTGCCGACCACAGTGCTGCAGCTGGCCTCACCGAAGTACGCCGGCAAGCTGGCCTTTGCCGCCGGGGAGACCGACTTCCAGCCCATCGTGACGTCGGTCGACCACACCTACGGGAAGGCCAAGACGTTGTCGTGGCTGGAGGGCGTCAAGTCGAACGCCGGCAGCCACGTGTACCCGGACAACGAGACCATCGCCGACGAGGTCAACCGGGGGGCGGTGGCGTTCGGGGTCGTGAACCAGTACTACTGGTACCGCATGAAGGCCGAGCTGGGAGCCAGCAACATCCACTCCAAGATCACCTACTTCGCGCCCAAGAACCCGGGGTACGTCCTCGATGTCTCGGGGGCGGCGGTCCTGAAGTCCACGAAGCACATGGCGGCCGCCCAGGCGTTCGTGGCCTTCTTGGTGTCCAAGCAGGGCCAGACGGTCATCGCCCACTCCACCAGCTTCGAGTACCCCCTCGGCGACGGGGTGAAGACGGCGGCTCCGGAGACGCCGTTCACAAAGCTGCGGCCCAACCCCATCACCATCGCCCAGCTCGGTGACGGCGAGACGGCCATCTCCCTGTTGCAGCAAACCGGGCTGCTGTGACCCCGGGGGCGGCCGGGATCGGCCCCTCCGCCCCCGCCGTGGACGGTGGGGACCTGGGGTCCCCGTTCGGGACCGTCGTCGGAACGGTCACGCCGCCGATCGAGCGGCCGGTCGGGCACGCGAACGGCGGCCGTCGTCACCGGCCGGCCGACCGGCCGGTGGGGTTGCTGGTCGCCAGCGTGGTGGTGGCGGTGGTGCTGATCCTGCCGCTCGTGTTCCTCCTCGTCGAGGCGCAGGGGACGGGAGTGGCCAAGGTCTGGTCCCTGATCGACCGCCCCCTCACCGGCCAGCTGCTCTGGAACACCGTCCGGCTGGCCGTGGTGGTGACCGCCCTGTGCGCGGTCATCGGCAGCGGGGCGGCGTGGCTGGTGGAGCGTACCGACCTGCCGGGTCGCCGGGTCTGGGCCGTGCTGATCGTGGTGCCCCTGGCCATCCCCGACTTCGTGGTCAGCTTCGGCTGGAACTCGCTGAGCACCGCCGTGTCCGGCTACTGGGGGGCGGTGCTGGTGATGACGCTGTCGGTGTACCCGCTCGTCTACCTGCCGGTGGCCTCCAGCCTGCGCAACGCCGACCCGGCACAGGAGGAGGTGGCGAGAAGCCTCGGGGCCGGCCGGCTGCGGACCTTCTGGCGGATCACCATCGGCCAGGCCAAGGTGGCGATCCTCGGCGGCTGCCTGCTGGTCACCCTGGTGCTCCTGGCCGAGTACGGCGCCTTCGAGATCCTGGGCTACCAGACGTTCACCACCGAGATCTTCACCGAGTTCTCCGACGCCTTCAGCGTCCCGGCGGCCTGCGCCCTGTCGCTCGTGCTCGTGGTGTTGGGCCTGGCGGTGTTGGCCGGTGAGTCGGCGGCCCGGGGCCGGGGCCGGGTCAGCCGGGCCGATCGGATGGCCCAGCGGCTCACCGGGCGTCACCGCCTCGGTCGGTGGACGGCGCCGGTGGTCCTCGGCCTCGTCACCCTGGTCGGCCTGGCGCTCGGGGTGCCGGTGGCCTCGGCCATCTACTGGTGGGTGGAAGGGGCCAAGGGGGTCCTCGACGGCGTGTCCATGCTCGACGCCACCTGGCACACCGCGGGCTACAGCGCCAGCGCGGCGGCCCTGGCCACCCTGATGGCGCTGCCGGTCGGGATCCTGGCCGTCCGTCACGACGGCCGGCTCCGGCGGATGCTGGAGCGCAGCACCTACCTGGTGCTGGCCATGCCCGGCCTGGTGATCGCCCTGGCCCTGGCCTACTTCAGCGAGGAGCACGCCGGCGGGCTGTGGTACCAGACGGCGCCGATGCTGGTGGTGGCCTACGCCATCATGTTCTTCCCCCTGGCCCTGGTGGGGGTCCGGGCGTCGGTGGCCCAGGTGCCGACCGGCCTGGAAGACGTCGCCCGTTCGCTCGGGAAGGGACGCCTGGCGGTGCTGTGGCAGGTCACGCGCCCGCTGGTCGCCCCCGGCCTGGCGGCCGCCTTCTGCCTGGTGTTCCTCTCGGCGGTCACCGAGCTCACCGCTACGCTCATCCTCGTGCCGACCGGCGTCCAGACCCTGGCGACCCAGTTCTGGAACTACCAGCAGAACCTGGCGTACGGGCAGGCCGCCCCGTTCGCCCTGCTGATGATCGCCATCGCCGCCGTGCCCAGTTACGTCCTCGGCCGGTTCTTCGACCGGCTGCCGGCGAGGGCGTCGATCTCATGAACGGGGCTGTCTCATGAACAGGGCTGTCGTGAGCGACCACGCGGCGGCCCGGCCGTCGTCGGGCGGGGTCGTGGTGGAGGGACTGGCCAAGTTCTTCGGGGCCCATCCGGCCCTGCGCGGCGTCGCCCTCAGCGTCCCCGAGCGGTCGGTCACCGCCATCCTGGGACCGTCGGGCAGCGGCAAGACCACGCTCCTCCGCCTCCTCGCCGGCTTCGAGCGGGCCGACGGCGGCACCATCGTGATCGGCGGGACCGTCGTCGAGGGCCCCGGCCGTCACGTGACCCCCGAGGTCCGGCGGGTGGGCTACGTCCCCCAGGAGGGGAGCCTGTTCCCGCATCTCGACGTGAAGGCCAACGTCGGCTTCGGCCTGCCGCGAGCTGGCCGCCGGGCCCGGGTGGCCGAGCTGCTCGAGCTGACCGGCATGGCCGAGCTGGCCGGCCGGTACCCGCACCAGCTGTCCGGTGGCCAGCAGCAGCGCGTGGCCTTGGCGAGAGCCCTGGCACCCGATCCGGCCCTTGTCCTCCTCGACGAGCCGTTCTCCTCTCTCGACGCCTTCCTCCGGGCCAGCGTCCGGTCGGACGTGCTCCGGATCCTGCGCCAGGCCGGGGCCACCGCGGTGGTCGTCACCCACGACCAGGACGAGGCGCTGTCGATGGCCGACCAGGTGGCCGTCCTCCGGGAGGGGGTCGTGGCCCAGGTCGGCCGGCCCGAGGACATCTACATCCGGCCGGCCGACCTGTCGATCGCCCGGTTCGTCGGCGACGCCAACGTCATGGCCGGCACCGTGCGAGGTGGCCAGGTCGACACGGCGTTCGGCCTGCTGCCCGTCGGCGGAGACTGCGCCGACCTGCCCGAGGGGACGGCGGTGATCGTGGCCGTCCGTCCCGAGCAGATCAGGCTGTGCGGTCTTGGCGAGGCCAGCCCGGGCGAGGCCGGCGCGGGGGAACCGGGCTCCATCGTGGGGCGGGTGGTGCAGTCCGAGTACTACGGGCACGACGCCGTTGTGGTGGTGGAGGTCGACCCGGGACCCGGGAGGATCCGGGTGCGACGCGCCGGGGCGGAGCGACTGGAAGTGGGGACGTCCGTCGTCCTGCGGGCCCACGGCCCGGTGGCCGCCTGGGCGACCGAAGCCGGCCCGTCCGGGTCACCCCGCTGACCTGGTCATCGGTAGGGCGCCGGCCCGGGCGGGTATAAGCGGTCCAGACGTCGACGAACGTCGGCGGATGGAGGTACCGATCATGAGCACGACGGACAAGGCCAAGAACAAGGTCCAAGAGGGCACCGGCAAGGTGAAGGAGAAGGTGGGACAGGCCACCGGGGACCGGTCGCTGGAGGCCGAGGGCAAGGGCGACCAGGTGGCCGGCAACCTGAAGCAGGCCGGCGAGAAGGTGAAGGATGCGTTTAGCCGTTAGTTAGCGGGTAGAGCCCCCGCCGTGTCGGACAAGGGGAACGGGCCGGCCGCCACCGGTACTGCCGGCTCGGGGCGGCACGGCGGGGGGAATGGGTCGGGGGACTTCGCCCACACGGAGGTGCCCACCGCCGAGCAGGTGGCCGAGGAACAGGTCCTCGGGAAGCCGGGCAAGCCGCTGAACCACCGGAGCCCGTTCTTCATCGGGCTGACCGGAGCGGCCGGGGTCATCCTCGCCTACCTGCTGTTCCGGACCCTGGCCAATGTCGGGTCGATCCTGGAGCTGATCGGGCTGTCGCTGTTCCTGGCCATCGGCCTGGACCCGGCGGTGGTGTGGCTGACCAACCGGCGCCTGCCGCGGTGGTTGGCGGTGGTGGTGGTCATCGTGACGGTGTTGGCCTTCGTCGGCGCGCTGGTGGCGGCGGCCATCGGGCCGGTCAGCCGAGAGGTGCACGAGCTGCAGGTGAACTTCCCGAAGTGGCGCCGCCAGGCGGACGGCGGCCAGGGGTGGCTGGGGCACCTGGTCAAGCAGTTCCACCTGCAGAGCCAGTTGAAGTCCGGCAAGTTGTCCAAGCTGGTCAGCCCGTCCACGGTGGCGGGCGGGGTGGTCGGGGCCGGCAAGATCGTGCTGTCGGCCGTCAGCGCCGTCGTGGTGGTCAGCGTGCTGACCGTGTACTTCCTGGTCGTGCTGCCGTCGGTCCGGGCGCTGTGGTTGCGGTTGATGCCGGGGTCCCGGCGGATGCGGGTGGCGGCCATCTCCGACGAGGTCATGTCCCGGGTGGGCGGCTTCGTCCTCGGGAACCTGCTGACGTCCCTGGTCGCCGGATTGGGCACCTATGTGTGGCTCACCATCTTCGGGGTGCCGTACCCGCTGCTGCTGGCGCTGATGGTGGCGTTGCTGGACCTGATCCCGATGGTGGGGTCCACGATCGCCGGCGTCGTGGTGTCCCTGGTGGCGCTCACCGTGAGCCTGCCGGTGGCCATCGGGACGCTGGCCTTCTACATCGGCTACCGGTTCTTCGAGGACTACCTGCTGACCCCTCGGGTGATGCGGCACACCGTTCGCATCTCCCCGGGGCTCACCATCATCGCCACCCTGGTCGGCGGCGTCCTGCTCGGGCTCATCGGCGCGCTCATCGCCATCCCGGTGGCCGCCGGCATCCATCTGGTGCTGGAGGAGGTCGCCTACCCCAGCCTGGACCGCCGCTGAACCTGGCGGTTGGCCCCGACCGGTGGCAACCACCCGGTACCGGGGGCTCGCCGTTGTCCCGGCAATACTGGTCAGGTGGAACCAGGTGATGGCGGCCGTCCGTTGACCGTGGCCGAGCACATCGACGCGTTGCGGGCGGAGGGGCCGCGGCTGGTGGCCGCCGTCGACGCCGCCGGTCCGGACGCCCCGGTGCCGACGTGCCCGGGGTGGGTCGTAAGGGACCTGGCCTGGCACCTGGGCGGGGTGCACCGGTGGGCCACCGGGGTGATCACCGGCGGGCTGGCCGAACCGTGGAACGCCGAACTGGACCAGGTGGTGGGGCAGTGGCCGGACGATGCCGACCTGTCGGCGTGGCTGGCCGGCGGGCTGGCGGCCCTGGTGGACACTCTGGCGTCGGCCGCCCCCGACGTGGACTGCTGGACGTTCCTGGCGGCGCCGTCGCCGCTGGCCATGTGGGCCCGGCGGCAGGTCCACGAGACCGTGGTGCACCGGGTCGATGCCCAACTGGCGGCGGCGACCGCCGGCGGGCGGGCCGCAGGCCTGGTGCCGGTGCCGGTGCCGGTGCCGGTGCCGGTGGCGGTGGCGGTGGACCCGGGGTTGGCGGCCGACGGCGTCGACGAACTGCTGTGTGGCTTCGTTGCCCGGCGGAGCGGCCGGCTACAGGAGGATCCTCCGGCGAGCCTGGCGGCGGCCTGCACCGACGTCGACCGCGGCTGGCTGTTGGGGATGAGCAGCACCGAGGTCAGGACCACGGCCGGCGGTGTCGATGCGGCCAGCGGTGCCGACTGCCGGGTCCGGGGGTCGGCCGCCGATCTCTACCTGACGCTCTGGAACCGGGGGCTGGCCGTCGTCGGCGACCGGGCCCCGGCCGCCGGGGTGTCGGTGGACGGCGACCGGGCGGTGCTGGACCGGTTCTCGGACCGGATGCAGGTGACCTGGAGTTAGCGGCTGGTTCCCCCGGAGATGCGGTGATCAGAAGAAGTGGAACCGGGACAGCGGCCAGATGATCATGACGACCTTGCCGACCACCGACGACGCCTTGACGGGACCCCAGGTCCGGCTGTCGCAGGAGCTGGCGCGGTTGTCGCCCATGACGAACAGGTCGCCCCGGGGCACCGTGAACGGCTCACCTGATGGTGGGTAGTCGGCGGTGTACGGGTTGCTGTCTGAGGTCCGGGCCGGCAGCCACGGCTCCGGCAACACCTTGCCTGTGATGTACACCTTGTCGTTCCGCACGGCGACGGTCTGTCCGCCGAGGGCGATGACCCGCTTGACGAGATCCGGCACCGGCGGCCCGGCGCACCGGCCGGCCTCGGCCGGCGGGGTGCTGAACACGATGATGTTGCCGGGCTGCACCGACGTTGTGATCTTCTCGACCACGATGCGGTCCCCGGGCTTCAAGGTGGGGTACATCGATGTGGACGGGACGTAGAAGGTCTGGAGGAAGAAGGCCCGGACCACCACGGCCAGGACCACGGCGACCACGATGACGACGCCCCACTCCACCAACCACCGCTTGGACCGTTTCTTCGGGGCCGGTGTGCCGGCGGCGGCGTCCGGTGGGTCGGCCACCGGGGTCAGGTCACCGGCGGCTTGTTCGGTCGGTCCGGTGTCCATGGGTGAGTCAGGCTAATCGGTGGTCGGCAAACGGCCGGTCCGGTCAAATAAAAAATGATGACTTCCGATGGGGGATATGACCGGATTAGAAGAAGTGGAACCGAGACAGCGGCCAGATGATCATGACGACCTTGCCGACCAGCAATGTGGACTTGACGGGACCCCAGGTCCGGCTGTCGCAGGAGCTGGCGCGGTTGTCGCCCATGACGAAGTAGTCGCCCTCTGGAACCTTGACGGGGCCGAAGTCGGCGGTCTCGGGATTGCTGTCGGCGGTGGCTGCCGGCAGCCAGGGCTCCGGCAACACCTTGCCTGTGAGGTACACCTTGTTGTTGCGGACCTCCAGTGTGTCGCCGGGCATGCCGATCACCCGCTTGACCAGGTCCGGAACCGGCGGTCCGCCGCACTTGCCGGTCTCGGCCGGCGGCCGGCTGAACACGATGATGTCGCCGGGCTGCACCGACTTTGTGACCTTCTCGACCACGATGCGGTCCCCGGGCTTCAAGGTGGGGTACATCGATGTGGACGGGACGTAGAAGGTCTGGAGGAAGAAGCCCCGGACCACCACGGCCAGGACCACGGCCACCACGATGACAACGCCCCACTCCACCAACCACCGCTTGGATCGTTTCTTCGGGGCTGGTGTACCGGCGGCGTTCTCCGCCGGGGGGTCTGCCGGCGGATCGGCCGGCGGGACAGCCGGTGGGCTCCCCGGCGGGTTCAGGTCCCCGGTCGCTTGTTCGGTCGGTCCGGGGCCCATGGGTCGGCCAGGCTAACCGTTCTGCCGGTCGCCGACCGGACGGGCGGCGACGGTCGACCGGACAGGGCTGCGGTTATCGGCCCGGCCGGCGGCCGGCTATCCGGCCAGGCCGGCGTCTCCGGCGGCGGTGGCCAGCTCTTCCCGGGCTTGGCGCAGCCGCTCCCGTAGTTTGGTCCCGGTGGCCACCCGCTCGTCCCGGAACGCCTGGATACGGGCCAGGATGTCGTCCAGCCGGGCCACCAGCTGGTCGTTGGCCACCGCCCCCTCCTCCAACAGTTCCCGTCGCCGGGCCGGCGCCACCGTCTCCGACCACAGCTCCGACCGGACGCGGTCCAAGACGTCGATGTCTTCGGTGTTGAGCACCGCCCGGACCTCGGACAGGGAGAACCCCAGCAGCTCTTGCAGGTTGCGGATCCGGGTCACCCGGGCGACGTCGGCGGGGGAGTACATCCGCTCGCCGCCGGCGCCGTAGCTGCTGGGCCGCAACAGGTCCAGCTCCTCCCAGTACCGCAACGTCCGGGTGGTCACCCCGGTCATCTTGGCCACCTCGCCGATCCGGGACAGCTCCGGGACGGTGCCGCCCGCCGGCTTGGTCGGCGATTCTTTGGCGGCCATCTCTTTGGCGGCCATCAACCGCTACCCCCTGGGATTCG
>CAYVPF010000119.1:0-8982 GCA_964453355.1 uncultured Acidimicrobiaceae bacterium
GCGGTGGCGGCGGCCGACGTCGCGCCCCGGCCCACTGCCCCGGCGACCGCCGCCGCGGTGGTGGACGTCTACGAACCGGGCAGCCTGGGTCGTGCCCGTCGGCTGCTGGCCACGGTGGCCAAGGAGGCCGGCCTGGCCCCACCCCGCATCCTGGACCTGCTGGTGGCGGTAAACGAGCTGCTCACCAACAGCCTCCGGCACGGCGGCGGCCGCGGGGACCTGCGGGCCTGGACGACCACAGGGTGGTTGGTGTGCCAGGTCGACGACCACGGGCGGCTGCCGGGCCCGGTCACCCGGTTCAGCCCCCCGCCGGCCGGAGCCACCCACGGGCGTGGCTTGTGGATGGCCAACCAACTGGCCGACCTGCTGCAGGTCCGGTCCGTGCCCGACGGCACGTCGGTGCGGCTGGGCATTCGTCTGCCATCCATGTAGTTACACGCGTGTTATACCTGGTCACAGGCGTATACCGCCGCAACAGGGGTACCATTTTGTTCATGCCAGCGCGCACCGTCTGGACCGGGTCCCTCAGCTTCGGGCTGGTGAACGTCCCGGTCGGCCTGTACCCGGCCACCGCCGACAAGTCGGTCCACTTCAACCAGTTCGAAGAGGGCACCACCGACCGGATCCGGTACCGCAAGGTCAACGAGCGGACCGGCGAGGAGGTGCCGGCGCACCGCATCGTCCGCGGCGTCGACGTCGGCGGCGGTGAGTACGTGATGGTGACCGACGAAGAGATGGAGGCGTCGGAGCCGGAGCGGTCCCACGACGTGGAGGTCATCGGGTTCGTCGACCTGAACGACATCGACCCCATCTACTTCCGGGCGTCCTACTACATGGCCCCGACCCCGAAGGGCCCGGACAAGGCCTACGCCCTGCTGCGGACGGCCATGCAGCGGTCCGGCAAGGTGGCCGTCGCCAGCCTGATCATGCGCAACAAGGAGTACCTGGTGGCCATCCGGCCGAGCGGGGACGGCCTGATCCTGGAGACCCTCTACTTCGCCGACGAGATCCGTGAACCCAGCCGGGACCTGCCGGCGCTGCCGGACGCCAACGCCGTCAGCGACCGGGAGCTGGAGGTGGCCGACCTGCTGATCGACGCCATGGCCATGGAGTGGAACCCGACCGAGTTCCACGACACCCACCGCCAGACCCTGATGGAGCTGATCGAGCGCAAGCGGGAGGGCGAGACCATCGTCACCGGCGACCGCACCGAGAAGGCCCCGGTGGTGGACCTGATGGCGGCGCTGCAGGCCAGCATGCAGTCCACCGACCGGGGTCGCCAGCGGGCGGCCGCCCGGATGGAGCGATCGGGGACCACCACCGTGCGGGTGGCCCCGCCGGACGAGCCGGCCCCGACCAAGTCGGCCCCGACCAAGCCGGCTGCGGCGAAGCCGGCTGCGGCGAAGCCGGCTGCGGCGAAGCGGTCGCCGTCGAAGAAGGCAGCCGGTACGAAGACCCCGGCCAAGCCGCGGGCCACCGCGAAGCCGGCGGCCAAGAAACAGCCGGCCAAGAAGTCGCCGGCCAAGACCCTGCGCCGCGCCTCATAGGCTTCGGCCCGTCCGGCGACCGCCGGGAAGACGTGGGCCGGAGGGACGATGGGCGCGGAGTCCGAGCGGGTCGGTGGGTTCGGCAGGTTGGCGGACGGGCTCCGCCAGGCCAGTGACTGGTACCACTGGGGCCCGTACCTGAGCGAGCGGCAGTGGGGGACGGTCCGGGAGGACTACAGCGCTGACGGGGAGGCCTGGACGTACCTGTCCCACGACTGGGCCCGGTCGCAGGCGTACCGGTGGGGGGAGGACGGCCTGGCCGGGTTCTCGGACGTCGAGCAGCGGCTGTGCCTGGGGCTGGCCCTGTGGAACGGCCGGGACCCGATCCTGAAGGAGCGGCCGTTCGGGCTGACCGGGGCGGAGGCCAACCACGGCGAGGACGTCAAGGACTACTGGTGGTACCTCGACGCCGTGCCCAGCCACGCCTGGAACCGGTGGCGGTACCACTACCCGCAGCAGCCGTTCCCGTACTCGGACCTGGTGGAGGAGAACGGCCGGCGGACCAAGCTCGAGTCGGAGTACGAGCTGCTGGACACCGGCATCTTCGACGACGACCGGTACTGGATCGTCGAGGTCCACTACGCCAAGGCGGACCCCCACGACCTGCTGGTGTCCGTGCAGGTGACCAACGCCGGCCCGGACGCCGACACCCTGCACGTGCTGCCGTCGGCCTGGTTCCGGAACACGTGGTCGTGGGAGCCGAACGCCCCCCGGCCGGAGATGGCGGCCACCGGGCCGGCGTCGGTGGCGGTGGCCCATCCGTTCCTGGGCGATCTGGAGTTGGTGGCCGCCCCGGGACCGGACGGACAGGATCCGGCGGTGCTGTTCTGCGACAACGAGACCAACCACGGCCGGCTGTACGGGGTGGCGTCCAGCCCGCCGTACCCGAAGGACGGCATCAACGACCACGTGGTGGCCGGCAAGCCGACCGTCAACCCGGAGGGGCACGGCACCAAGTGCGCCTTCTGGTACCAGGTGGCGGTGGACCCGGGGGCCACGGTGGAGCTGCGGCTGCGGCTGCGGCCGAGCGCCGCCAACGAGCTGGCCCCCACTCCCAAGAAAGGGACGACCAAGAAGGGCAACCGATCCAAGCCGTTCGGCCCGGGCTTCTCCCGGGTCATGACCACCCGGCGCCAGGAGGCCGACGAGTTCTACGCCGAGCTGACCCCGTCGGAGGCCACGGCGGACGAAGCCCTGGTGATGCGGCAGGCGTTCGCCGGCATGCTGTGGAGCAAGCAGCTCTACTACTACGACGTCAGCCGTTGGCTGGACGGCGACCCCACCCAGCCGAAGCCGCCGGCGGCGCGGCTGACCGGCCGGAACGCCCGCTGGCGGCACTTCAACGCCTTCGACATCATGTCGATGCCGGACAAGTGGGAGTACCCGTGGTTCGCCGCCTGGGACCTGGCGTTCCACTGCGTCACCCTGGCCCACGTCGACCCGGCCTTCGCCAAGTACCAACTGGTGCTGCTCTGCCGCGAGTGGTTCCAGCACCCGAACGGGGGGCTGCCGGCCTACGAGTGGGACTTCGGGGACGTCAACCCGCCGGTACAGGCGTGGGCGGCGCTGGAAGTGTTCATGGTGGACGGCGGCCGGGACGTCGACTTCCTGAGCCGGATCTTCGACAAGCTGATGGTCAACTTCACCTGGTGGGTCAACCGGGAGGACGTCAACGAGGACAACCTCTTCGAAGGCGGGTTCCTCGGCCTCGACAACATCGGGCCCATCGACCGATCGCACCTGCCGGTCGGCAACACCCTGGAGCAGTCGGACGCCACCGGTTGGATGGCGTCCTACGCCCTGTCCATGGCCACCATCGCCACGGTGCTCAGCCTGAGCGGCCGGCGACCCGGCGCGGAGGACCTGGTGGTGAAGTTTGCCGAGCACTTCGCCGCCATTCGCAACGCCATGGACACCCAAGGGTTGTGGGACGACGTGGACGGCCTCTTCTACGACCGGCTGACCACCGCCGACGGCACCGTGGTGCCGGTGAAGGTGCGGTCGATGGTCGGCATCATCCCCATGCTCGGGGCCGCCAGCGTGGCCGAGGGGGCCTTGCAGCAGAGCCTGCTGGTATCGAAGCGGTTCGCCGACCTGCTGGCCCGGGAGGGGTTCGCCAACGCCGACACCCTGGCCGAGGCGGGGCGCCTCCGCGGTGAACCCGGCCAGCGTCGGCTGCTGCTCGGCGTGGTCGGGGTCGACCGCCTGCAGCGCATCTTCAGCCGGCTGTTCGACGAGAACGAGTTCCTCGGTCCGTACGGCCTGCGGGCCATCTCGGCCTTCCACCGGGAAAGCCCCTACGAGCTCCAGGTGGAGGGGTTGGAGGCCACCATCGACTACGAGCCGGCCGAGTCCACCACCAACATGTTCGGCGGCAACTCCAACTGGCGAGGGCCACTGTGGTTCCCGATCAACCACCTGGTGGCCGGGGCCCTGGACCGCTACGACCGGTTCTTCGGCGACGAGCTGCTGGTGGAGTACCCGACCGGCTCCGGCCAGCACCTGCGGCTGGGGGACATCGCCCAGGACCTGCGGCGCCGGCTGGCGTCCATCTTCCTCCGCGACGACGCCGGCCGCCGGCCGAGCTTCGGGGACGTCGCCAAGCTGCAGCAGGACCCGGCCTGGCGGGACAACATCACGTTCAACGAGTACTTCCACGGCGACACCGGGGCCGGCCTCGGGGCGTCCCACCAGACCGGATGGACCGGGCTGGTGGCCGACGCCATCCGGCGGCGGCACCAGACGTTCGCCCTCCCCGGCGACCTGCTGGCCGACACCCGCCGGAACCTGGCCCCTTCGGACCGGGCCGGCGAGTGACCGGGGACCGGCCAGCCGGGGATCGGCCAGCCGGGGATCGGGCCGCCCGGCCGGGGTGGCCGTTCCCCCTGGGCGCCACCCCCGACGACGAGGGCACCAACTTCGCCGTGGCGGCCGGCGGCGCCGACGGGGTGGACCTGTGCCTGTTCGACACTTCCCGGCACGGCAAGGACAGCGGCGCCGAGACCCGGGTGACGCTGACCGACGTCCACGGGGACGTCTGGCACGGGTTCGTGCCCGGGGTCGGCCCGGGGCAGGCCTACGGCTACCGGGTCCACGGCCCCTACGACCCGGCCCGGGGGCGGCGGGCCAACCCGGCCAAGCTGTTGCTGGACCCCTACGCCCGGGCGACCGCCGGCGCCATCCGGTTCGGCCCGGAGGTGCTGGGACACCGGCCGGACGACGCGGGGGCCCCGAGTGACCTGGACTCGGCGGGCTCGGTGCCGCGGAGCCTGGTGGTCGACCCGACGTTCCACTGGACCGACCGGCCGCGGCCGTGGCATCGCTTCGCCGACACGGTCCTCTACGAGGTGCACGTCAAGGGGTTCACGATGGCCCACCCGGACGTGCCACCGGCCCTCCGCGGCACCTACGCCGGCCTGGGCCACCAGGCGGCGGTGGCCCACCTGGTGGACCTGGGGGTCACCACCGTGGAGCTACTGCCGGTGCACCAGCATGTCCCCGAAGCCTTCCTCGGCGACCGGGGCCTGACCAACGACGGGGGCTACAACACCATCGGCTACTTCGCTCCGCACGACGAATGGTCGGCCGAGGTACGGGCCGGGCGGCCGGGTGGGCAGGTGGCCGAGTTCAAGGCCATGGTGGACGCCCTGCACGGTGCCGGCCTGGAGGTGATCCTGGACGTGGTGTTCAACCACACCGCCGAGGGTGACCACGACGGCCCCACCTTGAGCTTCCGTGGCCTGGACAACCCGGCGTACTACCGGCTGGATCCCGACGACCCGTCCCGCTACGTGGACACCACCGGCTGTGGCAACACCGTCAACGCCAGCCACCCGGTGGCCCTGCGGCTGATCATGGACTCGCTGCGGTACTGGCTCGGCGACATGGGGGTGGACGGGTTCCGCTTCGACCTCGCCACCAGCCTGGCCCGGGACGACCGCGGCTTCGATCGCGTGTCGGCGTTCCTGGACGTGGTGGCCCAGGACCCGGTGGTGTCCCGGGCCAAGCTGATCGCCGAGCCGTGGGACGTGGGGCAGGCCGACAGCTACGAGCTGGGCCGGTTCCCGCCGCTGTGGCGGGAGTGGAACGGCCGCTACCGCGACACGGTGCGGGACTTCTGGCGCAGCCACGACGGCCTGCTCGGCGACTTCGCCGGTCGGCTGACCGGGTCCGCCGACCTGTTCGACCGGGACGGTCGCCGGCCGACGGCGTCGGTCAACCTGATCACGGTCCACGACGGCTTCACCCTGGCCGACCTGGTGTCGTACGACGGCAAGCACAACGAGGCCAACGGCGAAGGGAACCGGGACGGCAACGACGACAACCGGTCCTGGAACTGCGGGGCCGAAGGCCCGAGTGACGATCCCACCGTCGGGGCGCTGCGGGCCCGACAGCAGCGGGCCCTGCTGGCCACCCTGCTCCTGTCCGACGGCGTCCCCCTGCTGCTCGGCGGGGACGAGCTGGGCCGGACCCAACGGGGCAACAACAACGCCTACTGCCAGGACAACGACCTGTCCTGGTTCGACTGGGCCGCCGTCGACGCCGACCTGCTGGCCTTCACCAAGCGGCTGATCGCCCTGCGTCGGGGCCACCCGGTGTTCCGCCGCGACCACTTCCTCGACGGCCCCGACCGCGCCGGCCTGCGGTGGTACACGCCGGCCGGTTCCGAGATGACCGCCGCCGACTGGGCCGACCCGGGGGCCCGGGCGCTCACCCTGTACTTGGACGGCACCGTCTCCCCCGACCGCGGCACCGACGGCGTGGCCCTGGTCGACGACGACTTCGTGGTCATGGTCAACGCCTGGTGGGAGCCGCTGGTCTGTACCGTCGCCCCGCCCCGGCCCGGCCGGACGTGGGTGGGCGAGATCGACACCTTCGACCCGGCCACCGTACCCACCCCCGTCCCCGCCGCAGGACCGGCCGCAGATGTCGCCACCGATCCGGCCGTCGGGGACCGGGCCACGGTCACCGTCAACCCCCGGTCGCTCGTCGTCCTCCGGTCGGCCTGACCGTCCCGGCCGTCAGGGCTGGACCGGCAGGCCGAGATGGCGGGCGATGACCATCCGCTGCACCTCGGAGGTGCCTTCGCCGACCTCCAGGATCTTGGCGTCCCGGTAGAACCGGCCGACCGGGGTGTCGTTCATGAAGCCGTAGCCACCGAAGATCTGGCTGGCCTCGCGGGCGTTGGCCATGGCGGCCTCGGAGGCCACCAGCTTGGCGATGGCGGCCTCCCGCTTGAACGGCCGGCCGGCGGCCAGGCGGGTGGCGGCGTCCCGCCAGGCCAGCCGGGCCACGTGGGTGCGGGCGTCCATGTCGGCCACCTTGAACTGCAGCACCTGGGACCGGCCGATCTTGTGGCCGAACGCCTCCCGCTCGTCGAGGTAGCGAAGGCACTCGTCGATGCAGCCTTGCGCCAACCCGACTGACAGGGCGGCGATGGCGACACGGCCCTCGTCCAGGATCTGCAGGAACTGGGCGTAGCCGCGGCCCTCGTCGCCGAGCAGGTGGTCGGCCGGCACCCGGCAGTCGGCGAAGGCCAGCTCGTGGGTGTCCGACGCCGCCCAACCCACCTTGGAGTAGGCCGGGGCCACCGTGAAGCCGGGGGTGCCGGCCGGGACGACGATGGCCGAGATGGCCGGCCGGTCAGCCCGCCGGCCGGTGACGGCGGTGACGGTGACCAGCGAGGTGATGTCGGTACCGGAGTTGGTGATGAACGCCTTGGAGCCGTCGATGACCCACTGGTCGCCGTCCCGGCGGGCGGTGGTCCGGGTGGCCCCGGCGTCGGACCCGCCGCCGGGCTCGGTCAGGCCGAAGGCCCCGAGGGCCCGGCCGGCGCACAGGTCCGGCAACCACCGCTGGCGCTGCTCCTCGGTGCCGAACCGGTAGATCGGCGTCGCCCCCAGCCCGACGCCGGCCTCCAGGGTGATGGCCACGGACGAGTCCACCCGGGCCAGCTCCTCCAGGGCCAGGCCGAGGGCCAAGAGGTCGCCGCCCATGCCGCCGTAGGCCTCCGGGAACGGCAGCCCGAACAGGCCCATGTCGCCCATCTTGGCCACCAACGGGTACGGGAACGCCTTCCGCTCGTAGTAGTAGCCGATCACCGGGGCCACCTCGTCGCGGGCGAACCGGCGTACGGTGGCCACCAGCTCGGCATGCTCCGGGCTGAGGTCGTCGTCGGTCACGCCGGATCCTCCCCCGGCCGGCCTGTCCGATCCAGTCGCGCGGCCAGGGCCTGGACCACCCGGGAGGGGCTGGGCCGGCCGAGCTGGCCGGCCATCCACCGACTGGTGGCCACCAGGGCGTCGATGTCCACGCCGGTGTCGATACCCAGTCCGGCCAGGGCCCAGCACAGGTCTTCGGTGGCGAGGTTGCCGGTGGCGGTTTCGGCGAACGGGCAGCCGCCGAGGCCGCCGGCGGCGGCGTCGACGGTGGTGATCCCCCAGCGGACGGCGGCCAGGGAGTTGGCCAGGGCCTGGCCGTAGGTGTCGTGGAAGTGCACGGCCAGCCGGTCGGGGCTGATGCCGGCGGCGGCCAACCGGTCGAGCAGGTCGACCACCTGGCCGGTGGTGGCCACCCCGATGGTGTCGCCGAGGCTGAGGTCGTCGCAGCCCATCGCCAGCAGCCGACCGGCGACGGCCACCACCTCGGCCGGGTCCACCGCCCCCTCCCAGGGGTCGCCGAAGCACATGGACAGGTACCCGCGGACGCCCACCCCGGCGGCCTTGGCCGCGATGACCACCGGGGCGAACACCTCCAGCGCCTCGTCGCGGCCACGGTTCAGGTTCCGGCGGGCGAACGTCTCGGTGACGCTGGCGAACACCGCCACGTCCCGGGCCCCGCAGGCCAGGGCCCGGTCCAGCCCGGCCCGGTTGGGCACCAACACCGGATAACGGGTCCCGCCACTCCGGCCGACCCCGCCGGTGGCACCGAGCAGCGCCATGACCGCCTCGGCGTCGGCCAGCTGGGGCACCCACTGCGGGTTGACGAAGCTGGTGGCCTCCACCGTCCGCAGGCCGGCGGCCACCAACCGGGTGATGAACTCGGCCTTGACCGCGGCCGGGACCACGGTGGGCTCGTTCTGCAGCCCGTCCCGGGGACCGACCTCCCAGATGGCCACCCGCTCGGGCCAGCCCGGCCGGCGGTGCACGACGGGGCCGGTCACCCCCCCGCCCCGTCCCCGTCCGGTTCGACGACGGCCAACGGCTGGTCCAGGGCGACGGCGGTACCCACCTGGACCAACACCTCCTTGACGACGCCGGCGACGGCGGCCCGGACGACGTGCTCCATCTTCATGGCCTCGACGGCCACCAGTGGCTGCGCCACCGCCACCCGGTCGCCGGCGGCGGCGTAGACAGCGACCACCGTGCCGGGCATCGGGCTGGTCACCGGTCCTCCGGCGGCGGCCCGACCGGCCGGCCCGGCGGCGTCGGTCCGG
>CAYVPF010000120.1:0-8919 GCA_964453355.1 uncultured Acidimicrobiaceae bacterium
CCCAAGGACGGCTGCAGCCCCCAGGGCCAGTGCGGCTGCTGCACCGTCTGGGTAGACGGGGCACCCCGGGTGTCCTGTGTCACCGCGGTCCGCCGGGCGGCTGGACGGGCGGTGACCACCGTCGACGGCCTGCCGGCTGACGTCCGCCAAGCCTGGGCCGACGCCTTCGTGGCCGCCGGAGCCAGCCAGTGCGGCTTCTGCACCCCCGGCATCGTCATGCGCCTGGCCGCCCTGGCCGACCGCCCGAGGGTGGACGAGGCGGCTGTCCGCACGGCCCTGCTGGCGCACCTGTGCCGGTGCACCGGCTGGCAGACCGTGGTGGAAGCCGCCTGTACCGTTCTCAGGATCCCCCCGGCGGCCACCGCCTCCCCCGAGGCCGCGACCCCGATCCCGACCCCGGGTCCGGACCGGGACCCGCTGCTCGCCGCCTGGCGGGCGCAGCTCGAAGGGCCGATGTTCCAGTCCGCCGGGACCGCCACCGTGCTGGGCCAGGCCGGCTTCGCCGAGGACGCGGCACCGGTGGGCGCGGCGGTGGCCGTGCCGGACGGGGACGGCGGACTGGTTGTCGGCGACACCCTCGGCGAGGCCCGGCGGCGGTCCGGCAAGGTGCAGGGCCGGAACTCGACCGTGCCGCTGGCCCACCCCCTGGAGGTGCCGGCGGGGGACTGGGTGCTGTCGTTGCAGACCACCTGGGTGGAGCCGGCCTACCTGGAGCCGGACGCCTCCTGGTGCGGTCCGGGCCGCCGGCCGGCCTCGCCGCTGGCCAACGGCGGGGCCTTCGGCGGCAAGCGACGGTCGCCGGTGCCGGCCCAGGCGGCGGCCCTGGCCGACGAGCTGGGACGGCCGGTCCGGGTGCTGTGGTCCCGGGAGGACGTGGTCCGCCGCGGCCCGAAGCGACCTCCGGTGGCCGTCGGCGTCCGGGCCGACGGCACCGGGGTGTTGCGGGTGGCCCGGTCCGGGTCGGACGCCCTCGAGGTGGTGGCCGAACGGGTCGCCCGGGTGGCCCCGGGGGTGGCGGTCGAAATCGTCGACGTCGCCGGACCGCCGACCTCCGCCGACCTTCGAGGTGCCGGATGGGCCGAGGCGGCGGTGGTGTCGGCCGTGCTGGCGGCAGCGGTCGACGGCCGGGCCGGGCCCGGAACCCCGGCGGAGGTCACCGGTCCGTCCGGTGGCCGGGCTCGGGTGGCGGTGGCCGAGGACGGGACGGTGTCCGTGGAGGTGTGGGCCGGCGAGGTGCTGGACCCGGTGACCCTCCGGTCGTACTGCATCGGGGCCGTCCACCAGGCCCTCGGATGGGTCCGGTCGGAGGGGATCGCCGTCGACGACAGCGGCGAGGTCCACGACCTCACCATCCGGTCCTTCGGCGTTCTCTCCGCGCGCGACACTCCCCAGGTGGACGTAACCCTGCACCCATCCGACCGGTGGCCCGTCAACGGCGCCGACGCCGCCTTCGCCGCCACGGCCGCCGCCGCCTGGCTGGCCGACGGGCTGCCCCCGACCTGGCCGACCCGCCGGGGCCAGGCCGCCAAGTCTCGGCCGGCGGCCCAACCGGTCCCGGCGGCGGGCCAACGAGCTTCGGGGGCGGTCCGATGAGTGCCGGCAGTGGACCGCCGGTCGGCCCCTACAGCCCGGTGCTGCGGTCCGGCGACTGGGTGGTCACCTCCGGCCAGATCGGCGTGGCCCCCGGCCCCGACGGGGCGCCGGCGGTGGTGCCCGGGGGGACGGTGGCCGAGCTGCGGCAGGCCCTGGACAATCTGGCGGCCGTCCTGGCCACCGAGGGGGCCGGACTGGGCGACGTGGTGAAGACCACCCTGTTCCTGGTGGACATGGCCGAGTTCGCCGACGTCAACGCCGCGTGGGTCGCCGTCTTCGGCGACCACCGGCCCACCCGCTCGGCCGTGGGCGTGGCCGCCCTTCCCCTGGGGGCCCGGGTGGAGGTCGAAGCCTGGGCCCGTGCCCCCCGCCCCTGAGCTGCCGTCCGAGGCCTTCCTGCGGGTGCCCCATCCGGACCGGCTCGACCCGAACCATCCGGCTTGCGACGCCATCCTGCGAGCGCACGGCGCCGCCTTGGACGCCGGCGAGGCCGGGTACCGAGACCCGGTCTCCGGCCTGTTCGTCCTGACCGCCGGGTGGCTGTGGGCTCGGGGCACCTGCTGCGACCAGGGCTGCCGGCACTGCCCCTACGTGGACCGCTAGCAAATTCCCGAGGCTGCCCTATCCGGGCGGCCATTGGCTTCCGCCCCAGCAGTCAGGCCTGGTCCGCGCCGCCGCCGCCGGCCGTGACGGACGGACCCCAGCCAACCTGGCCGAACCGGTAGCCGACGGACCGGACGGTCTGGATCAGGTGGGCATGCTCCTCGCCCAGCTTGGCCCGGAGCCGGCGGACGTGGACGTCGACGGTGCGGGCCCCGCCGTAGTACTCGTACCCCCACACCCGGTTCAAGAGGGTCTCCCGGGTGAACACCTTGCCGGGATGGGCGGCCAGGAACCGGAGCAGCTCGTACTCCATGTAGGTCAGGTCCAGCACCCGGCCGGTGACGGCCGCCTGGTAGGTCTCCAGGTTGAGGACCAGCGGGCCGTACTCGATCAGGTCCGGCTGCAGACCCCGACCGGACCGCCAGAACAGGTGCTCCAGCCGGGCCACCACCTCGTCGGCGCCGACCGGCAGGACGCAGAAGTCGTCGAACAGGTCGTCGCGGAGTTGCAGCTCGGCGATCTGGTTGGGGGCCACCACCAGCAGCAGGGGGCTGAGGGGGACCTCCCGACGCCGGAGATGCCGGCAGAAGGCGATGCCGCCCCCCAGGTCGGCGACGGCGCTGATCACCGCCCCGGCCCACCCGTCCTTGGTGGCCGTCTGCTCCGTGGCGTCGACCAGCTCCGGGCGGCCCAGGCAGCGGAAGTCGTAGCCACCCTGCCGCAAGGCCGCCTGCAGGTCCGGCGGCAGCGGGTCGGGATAGCAGAGGAGCGGCTCCACGGCAGTCAGCCCGTCGGGTCGGGGTAGATGGGGACCACCGCGTTGACCAAGGTCACAGTGTCGGCCGAGATCACAGCGTCGGGAGGTAGCGGTCCAGCTCGAACTGGGTGACCTCGGATTTGTAGGCCGTCCACTCCGCCCGCTTGTTGCGGAGGAACCACTCGAAGACGTGCTCCCCCAGGGTGTCGGCCACCAGCTTGGACTGCTCCATGACGTCCACGGCGTCGTTGAGGCTGGTGGGCAGCGGCTGGATGCCCTTGGCCGCCAGCTCCGGGCCGGACAGGCTGAACAGGTTGGCGTCGGCCTCCGCCGGCAGGTCGTAGCCCTCCTCGATGCCCCGCAGGCCGGCGGCCAGGATGACGGCGAAGGCCAGGTACGGGTTGCAGGCGCTGTCCGGCGCCCGGTACTCGAGGCGGGTGGAGTCGATCTTGCCGTGCTTCACCACCGGCACCCGGACCAGGGCGGAGCGGTTGTTCCGGGCCCAGCCGATGTGCACCGGGGCCTCGTAGCCGCTGACCAGCCGCTTGTAGGAGTTCACCCACTGGTTGGTGACGGCGGTGATCTCCGGGGCGTGCCGGAGCAGGCCGGCGATGAACCGGTGGGCCACCGACGACAGCCCGTACGGGTCGTCGGTGTCCACGAAGGCGTTGCGCTCCCCCTCCCACAGGGACACGTGGGTGTGCATGCCCGAGCCCTGCACGCCGGCCAGTGGCTTCGGCATGAAGCTGGCGTGCACGCCCTCTTGGCGGGCCAGCTCCTTCACCACCAGGCGGGTGGTCATGACCGTGTCGGCCATGGTCAGGGCATCGGTGTACCGCAGGTCGATCTCGTGCTGGCTGGGCGCGTCCTCGTGCTGGGCGTGCTCGACCGGGATCCCCATCTCCTCCAGCGTCAGCACCGTCCGGCGGCGCAGGGTGCTGGGCAGGTCGGCCACCCCGGCATCGAAGTACGACCCGGCGTCCAGAGCCGCCGGTGGGTGCGACGGGTCGGGGTCGGCGAAGTAGAAGTACTCCACCTCGGGGGAGGCGAAGAAGGTGTAGCCGGCCGCCCGGGCCCGCTCCAGGGTCCGCCGCAGGGCGTGCCGAGGGTCCCCTTCGAACGGGATGCCGTCCAGGTTGACGATGTCACAGAACACCCGGGCCACGGTCTTTCCCTCACCGGGCTTGCCCTCAGCGGTGTGCTCCTGGTCGTGCCAGGGCAGCAGCTGGAACGTCTTCAGGTCGGGCCGGGCCAGCACGTCGGCCTCCTGCACCCGGCTGAACCCGTCGATGGCCGAACCGTCGAAGGTCATGCCCTCGTCAAGGGCGTTCTCCAGCTCGGCCGGGGTGATGTTGAACGCCTTGGCCGTCCCGAGCACGTCGGTGAACCACAGCTGGACGAACCGGATCCCGCGTTCTTCGACCGTGCGCAAGACGTAGTCACGCTGGCTCTGCACGCCGTTCAGTCTCCCAGGTTCTCCGATGGCCTGTCACGGCCGGGTGGACGTGGCGGGTGGACGTGGAAGGAGCCGGGCGCAATGCCCGGCTCCTTCCGACGCCCGAGGGCGGTGGTTCCGTACTGCTATTTCTGCGGCTCAGTCGCCCGCCGCGTCGCCGCAGACGGTCTCCACCATGACGCCGGTGACCTTGTAAGGGTCCATGTTGGCGTTGGGCCGCCGGTCCTCCAGCCAGCCCTTCTTGGCCTTGGCGACGGCCCAGGGGATCCGGATGGAAGCGCCCCGGTCGGAGGTGCCGTAGCTGAACTTGGAGAAGTGGGCCGTCTCGTGGGCCCCGGTCAGGCGGGACTCGATGCCGACGCCGTAGACGGCGATGTGCTCGTCCACCCGCTTCCCGATGGCCTCGCAGCCGGCGATGATGGCGTCCCAGCCACCGTCCTCCCGCATGGCCTTGGTGGAGAAGTTGGTGTGGGCCCCGGCGCCGTTCCAGTCACCCATGATCGGCTTGGGCTCCAGGGTGGCGTAGACGCCGAAGTCCTCGGCGATGCGGAACAGGAGCCAGCGGGCCACCCACAGATGGTCGGACACGTCCAGCGGCGAGAGGACGCCGACCTGGAACTCCCACTGCCCCATCATGACCTCGGCGTTGGTGCCCTCGATGCCGAGCCCGGCCTTCATGCAGGCGACGGTGTGCTTCTCGACGATCTCGCGCCCGGGCATCTTGTCGCCACCGACACCGCAGTAGTACGGGCCCTGGGGCGCCGGGTAGCCGCTCAGGGGCCAGCCCATGGGCCGGCCGTCCTTGATGAAGGTGTACTCCTGCTCGATGCCGAACATCGGCTCCTGGTCGGCGTACTTCTCCACCAGGCCCCGCAGTCGGGCCCGGGTGTTGGTGGGGTGGGGGGTGAAGTCGGTGAGCTCCACCTCGCACATCACGAGCTTGTCGCCCTCGGCCCGCAACGGGTCGGGGCAGACGAACACCGGCCGCAGCACGCAGTCGGAATCGTGGCCCAGCGCCTGGTTGGTGCTCGAACCGTCGAAGCCCCAGATGCCGGGGTCCTTGCCGTCCTCCACGATCCTGGTCTTGCTGCGCAGCAGCGGGGACGGCTCGGTGCCGTCGATCCAGATGTACTCGGCCTGATAGCTCACTTGCAGTCCTCCGCTCGTCCGCGCGTGTTTCGATTGGGGCCGTGTCGTCGCCCGGTGTTACAGCGTGCCAGGTCCCGATTTCCCGGCGGTTTCCTTCCTGTGAATGGCATGTGAACAGGGGCTGTAGGCCCGGACCTTGGGCATTGCTA
The DNA here is from genome assembly GCA_964453355.1 of uncultured Acidimicrobiaceae bacterium. Classification (GTDB taxonomy): domain Bacteria; phylum Actinomycetota; class Acidimicrobiia; order Acidimicrobiales; family RAAP-2; genus DASZUK01. The sequence goes on from CAYVPF010000120.1 coordinate 5,708, forward strand.
TAGACCGCGCCGGCGCAAGTTTTTGGGCATATCCGCTCTAAAACTCGCGCCAGCGAGCCGTGAGCGCGACGCCGGTCCTCCCTGCCTTGATCTCCGGGGATGCGGCCGGTGAGCCAGAGCCACGGGCTCTGATTAGTCCCTGACCTGGGTCCCGATAGGCTCTCGGCCGTGCCCGCCCTGCGGTTGGTCGCCGCGCAGATCAACACGGTCGTGGGGGACCTGGACGGCAACGTGGAGCGGATCCTGGGAGCCCTGGCCGCCGCCGAGCAGGCGGGCGCCGACCTGTGCATCCTGCCGGAGCTGACGGTTACCGGGTACCCGCCGGAGGACCTGCTGCTGAAGCCGGGGTTCGTGGCCGACAACGTGGCCGCCCTCCGAGCCGTGGCCGCGGCCACCGGCGACTGCGTGGCCGTGGTGGGGTTTGTGGATCCGCTCGACGGGCGGCCGTCGGCCGGTCCGTACGGCACGTTGCCGGGGGCGCCGCTGGCCAACGCCGCCGCCGTCTGCGCCGGGGGCCGGGTGGTCGGGGTGTACCACAAGCGGTTGCTGCCGAACTACGGGGTGTTCGACGAGGTCCGGTGGTTCTCTCCGGGGCAGGGGCCGGTGGCGCTGTACGGGGTCGGCGACGCCGTGGTGGGGGTGTCGGTCTGCGAGGACGTCTGGTCGGCCGACGGCCCGGTGCCGGTCATGGGCCGCGGCGGGGCCGGGGTGGTGGTCAACCTCAACGCGTCGCCCTACTCGGTGGGCCGGCGGGGCGAGCGGCTGGCGATGCTGCGGCAGCGGGTGGCCCAGTCCGGCTGCGCCATCGCCTATGTCAACCAGGTCGGCGGCCAGGACGAGCTGGTCTTCGACGGGGCCAGCCTGGTGGTGGCGGCCGACGGCACCCTGCTGGCGGGCGGTGCCCAGTTCGCCGAGGACCTGGTGGTGGTGGACCTGCCGGTAGGCGACCGGATGGACCGGCTGGCGGTCGCCGGTGACCGGCCGGGGTTGGCCGTGGTGCCAGTGCCGGGGGCGATGCCGCCGGCCCGCCGCCCCCGGCCGGCCGCGGTGCCGGTGGTGCCGGAGCCGCTGGCGGAGCCGGCGGAGGTCTATGAGGCCCTGGTGCTGGGCACCCGGGACTACCTGGCCAAGAACGGGTTCACCGATGCCATCGTGGGCCTGTCCGGGGGGATCGATTCGTCGTTGGTGGCGGCGGTGGCGGTCGACGCAGTGGGCCCGGCCCGGGTGCACGGCCTGTCGATGCCGTCCCGGTACTCGAGTGCCGGGTCGGTGACCGACGCCGAGCAGCTGGCCGAGCGCCTCCGGATCGACCTGCAGGTGGTCCCCATCGAGCAGGCCCACGTGGCGCTGGCCGGCCTGTTGGCGCCGGTGCTGGACGGGCCGCCGGTGGGGCTGACCGACGAGAACCTGCAGTCGCGGCTGCGGGGGATGCTGCTGATGGCGGTGTCCAATGCCCGGGGCTGCATCGTGCTGACCACCGGCAACAAGAGCGAGATGGCCACCGGGTACTCGACCCTGTACGGCGACTCCGCCGGTGGGTTCGCCGTTATCAAGGACGTGCCGAAGACCCTGGTGTACGAGCTGTGCCGGTACCGCAACGAGCGGGCCGCGCAAGCCGGCCAGTCGGAGCCGATCCCCCGGGAGGTGCTGGAGAAGCCGCCATCGGCGGAGCTGCGGCCGGACCAGCGGGACGACCAGTCGCTGCCGCCCTACGACCGGTTGGACCCGGTGCTGGCGGCCTACGTCGAACAGGACCGGACCGCCGCCGACCTGCTGGCCGACGGGTTCAACCCGGCCGTGGTCGACCGGGTCGTCCGGCTGGTGGACGGGGCCGAGTACAAGCGGCGCCAGATGCCACCGGGGGTGCGGATCACCACCAAGGCGTTCGGCAAGGACCGGCGGATGCCGATCACCAATCACTACCGTCCCGCCCGCCCGGTGCCATCCTCCGAGACCCCGGCCCCCGAGACCCCGGCCCCCGAGACCCCGGCGCTGGCCCGTGGGTGACCCGGCCGCCGGGATCAGGGCCCCCGAGGTCGCGGCCGTCCAAGTTGCAGTCGCCGACGCGTCGTGGCCGCTGACGCTGGAGCGGTCGGCGGCGCTGGTCGGCGCCTACCGGTGGGTCGAGGACCGGCTGTTCCGGCTGACCGGCGCCTGGGCGGCCGAACCGGGGCCGGCGGCGGTGCAGGTGCACCTCGACGAGGTCAGCGGCCGGCACGCCTGGCACGCCCAGCTGTGGGCCGACCGGCTGCCGGTGTTGGACTGGTTCGATCCGGACGCCGCCACCGGGCCGATGGGGCCGGCGGCCGGCCCGCTGCTGGACGCCGTGGGGGCCCTGCCGCCGGACCCGGCTGGCCGGCTGGCCGCCCTGTACCGGATCGTGGTGCCCCGGCTGCTGGTCGGCTACGACCGGCACCTGGTGCGGACCGCTACGGCCGCCGACGGCCCGGTGGTGCGGGCGCTACGGCTGGTACGCCGGGACCACGTCGATTCGTGGCGGGCCGGCGAGTCCCTACTGCAGGGGGTGCTGGTCGGGCCCGGCGAGGCCGCCACGGCGGCGGCGGTGCAGCGGGACCTGGAGGCGGCGCTGGTCACCACCGGCGCCGGGCCGGGGCTGTTCCCCTGGCCGGGGCCCCGGGGGCAACAAATCTGACGAAGGACCAGGTGGGAGGGGTGTCAGCCGGAGAACGGTGACCTCCCGAACGGGTCACTTGACGGCCCCTGTAGAATGTCGGCACCGGCTGCGTGTGCTGACACCGCTGCGGGACGGTCTACTCGACGGCTCAAGCGGGGGAGGTACGAACCCGCAGCGCCGATTCTACTACGGAAGGCTCGGCCGAGACCTTGGCGAAGGAACGCATCGAACGCGACGACGAGGACCTGGTACGGCTGTACCTGACCGACATCGGTCAGTACCCGCTCCTGACCAAGGACGACGAGGTCCGGTTGGCCCAGGCCATCGAGGCCGGTCGGGAGGCCGAGGAGGAGACCAAGAAGGCGCCGAAGGGGTTGACGGCGGCCAAGAAGCGGGAGCTTCGCCGGGCTGTGCTGATGGGTGAGAACGCCCAGCAGACCTTCGTGCAGTCCAACCTGCGCCTGGTGGTGTCGATCGCCAAGAAGTACCAGGCCTCCGGGCTTCCGCTGCTGGACCTGATCCAGGAGGGCAACCTCGGCCTGATGCACGCCGTCGAGAAGTTCGACTGGCGCAAGGG
>CAYVPF010000121.1:0-8889 GCA_964453355.1 uncultured Acidimicrobiaceae bacterium
CTGACTTATCGGACAGCTCGTACGATAAAAGGGATGGTACGTCGGACGGCCGGGGATGTCAACGAACGTTTGATCCGGAACGACTCCAGGTGAACCCTCCCGACCGGCGGCCGGGAGCCATCTGGGGTGCGACTGCCGCCGGTGGGGGACGCCGGCGGCGGTCAGTCGCGGTCGCGGCCGCTGCGGCGGCCCATGTGCCATCCGCCGCAGAACTCGCAGCGGTACACCCCCAGGTCGGCGCCGGCCTCGCCGGACCGCTCCTCGGCTGCCGACAGCGCTTCCCCCTGGGTGCTGAACCGCACCTTCGGCCGTCCGTCGGCGCGCCAATGGGAGCCGTCCAGGGCGAAGGGTCGGTGTGGTGGCCGTCGGCGAGGCACCGACCGATTCTTACCGTTCCCGACTCGGTGGCGGGGTTCCCCCTGGTGGCGGCCCAGCCGGCCGAGACAATCGGGCGGCGGTCAGTCAGTGGCTGACGGTCGCCGCGGCGTCCTTGCCGCGGTCCACCGCCTGAGTCGCTGCCGCCTTGCCCTTGGCGGTGGCGTCCGAGGCGGCCTGGGTCGCCACATCCTTGGCGTGGCCGGCCGCTTCCTTGGCGTGCCCGACAGCTTCTTTAGCCTGCCCGACCGCTTCCTTGGCCTGGTCGGGGACGCCGGCGTCGGCCAGCTTGTCGCCGACCTTCCGGCTGACCTCTCTCACCCGATCGGGGACGTGGGCGTTCGAGAGCAGCTCGCCACCGCGGTCGGCGGCACCGCTGGCTGCGGCCCCCAACCACCCGGCGGCGGCCGGCGCCTGTTCCACTACCCACCCGGCCGCGGCCGGAGCCCGCTCTTGGACCCGCTGGCTGGCCTGGCGGAGCTTGTCGGAGCCGCCGCTCAACAGGTCGAGGACCAGCCCCACCAAGGCACCGACCAGCGCCCCCACTGCCAATCCCTTCCACACGTTTCTCATGACCTGCTCCCAGTTGCTCGCGGCCGGCCGGTTCGACGGCGCACCACCGTGCGATCCGGCCCGATCCTCGGTTCCATGTGCTGTTATGCCCGGAGGGCGGCCGTTCAATGCCCCGGGCCGGGTGACAGACTGGGTGCCGGGACGCGGGCAGTACAGGAAGCAGGGGAGGCGAGACGTGAGCGACCTGGACTACGGGGTGTTCGACGGCGACAACCACTACTACGAGGCCCTGGACGCCTTCACGCGGCGCCTGGACCCGGCGTTGGGCCCGCGGGTGATCCAGTGGGTGGACATCGGCGGCCGCAAGTACCACGCCGTGGGGGGCCGGGTGTGCCGGGCGGTGACCAATCCGACCTTCGACCCGGTGTCGCCGGCCGGGGCCCTGTCGGCCTACTTCCGGGGCAATCCCGACGGAAAGTCACCGCTGGAGCTGTTGGGCCGGCCGGAGCCGATCCGCCCGGAGTACCGGGACCGCGACGCCCGGCTCGCCGTGATGGACCGGCAGGGGTTGGAGCGCATCTGGCTGTTCCCGACCTTGGGCATGCTCTACGAGGAGCTCCTGAAGCACGACCCCGCCGGGGTCGGGTTGCTGTTCACCGCCTTCAACCGCTGGCTGGCGGAGGACTGGGGGTTCAGCTACCGCGGGCGGATCTTCGCCGCCCCGTACCTGTCGCTGGCCGACCCGCAGTGGGCGGTGGCCGAGCTGGAGTGGGCCGTGGCCGAGGGAGCCCGGCTGATCGTCATGCGGCCGGCCGCGCCGACGACGGCCACCGGGCCGGTGCCGCCCGCCGACCCCCTGTTCGACCCGTTCTGGCAGCTCGTCGACGATGCCGGGATCACCGTGGTGGTCCACGCCGGGGACAGCGGCGTGTCCGCCAACGGCTACGCCGCAGAAGGGTTCGCCGCCAACTTCGGTGGCCGCCCGGGCCCCAGCATCAAGATGTTCGCCATCGAACGGGCCGCCCACGACTTCTTGGCCAGCCTGATCTTCGACCGCCTGTTCACACGGTTTCCCAACCTCAGGGTGGCGTCGGTGGAGAACGGCTCCGGGTTCCTGAGCGGGCTGCTCAAGAAGTTGCGGTCCGTCGCCCGCCAGATGCCGGGCTACTTCCCGGAGGACCCGGTGGAGGTGTTTCGCCGACACGTCTGGATCAACCCGTTCTGGGAGGACGACGTCTACGAGGTCGTGGACCTGATGGGCGAGGACCGGGTGGTGTTCGGCTCCGACTGGCCCCACATCGAGGCCCTGTCGGAGCCCCTCGACTACCTGTCCGAGCTCCGCAAGCTCGATGCGCCGGCGGTCCGCAAGATCATGCGGGACAACGCCACGGTGCTCACCGAGCCGCCCAGCCGGTAGGGGCCTCCCCGGCGAGGAGGCCCGACCGGGGTCAGGTGGCGGTGGCCGTCGACGAGCCTGAGGTCGACGTGGCGAGGACTGTCTGGATTGTGACCACCTGTGTGGCCGGCGGCGCGACCACGTTCACCGTGGTGGTGCCGTAGCCGCTGAGGGTCATTGTCTCCCGGACGGTCATTGTCCCGGTTGGGTCCACCGACTCGGTCATGTTCATGTCCACCGCCCGCACCAGGCCGGAGGAGTCGACGTAGACCTTGGATGTCACCCCACCGATGGTGACCCTGTTCAGGGCGGTCTTCAGCCACGACGGCAGGTCGGCCTTGTTCATCTCGGCCTTGATGGCCGCCGGGCTGGCGGTCACCAGGTAGCCCTGTACCGCGAGGCCATCGACGGTGGACGGGCCGAGGGCGGTGACGGTGTTGCCGTTCTGGCCCAGCAGGTGGAAGATCGCCGACGGGTCGCCCATGGGTCCGCCCTCGGCCGCGCCGTTGTCGACGCTGTCCTCCAGCCCGGTCAGGTTCATCGACATCCAGGACTTGCCGGGGAACTCTTGCGCCAGGCCGGGCAACTCCATGTACTCGATCCCCCCGAGGAAACGGGTCTGCTCCGTCCGGTCCTGCCCGGCCACGGCGACCGTCACTGTGAGCTGGCCGGCGTTCTGGGTGAGGTCGATGGGCCCGGAGCCGGTCTCCTTGACGGTGGTCCCGTTGACTGTGGTGGTGCCCGTCAGCGACAGCTGGGCCGTCCGGTCGGCCATGGTGCTGTTCACGGCGGCGATGACCGCGGCGCTGGCGTCGTTGCCGCCGCCGGTCGTTGCCGCCAGGCCACCACTGACCCCGGCGGCCACCAGGACCACAGCCGCGGCCCCGACGAGCAGGCGGCGCCGGCGGTGGGTCACCGGAAGCGTAGGAGCCGCCACCCACGCCCCGGGGGCGCCCGGTGGGGGCCCGGGTTCGGGTGTCGTCGACACGGCCGGTTCAGCCGGTGCGGGAGCCTGATCCGCGTCCCATCCGGGCGGGCTCCAGGTCCCATCGGCGCCCCTCGTCCACCCAGCGGCAGCGGAGCCGCCGTCTGGCTCGGAGCTGGAGTCCAATGGCTGTGCAGCCTCGTCGTCCATCTCCGGTCCTTTCAGGTCGTCCGACCTGAAGCGTACCCAGACCGAAACATCCGTAGCCCGGACCGCACCCGGGATCAGCTGTCGCCGGCCACCTTGCCGGTCTGGCCGGCGCGGTGGGCGTCGATCCACTCGTCCACCACCGCCCATTCGGTGGTCAGCCAAGCCAGCCGGTCGTCGGGGTCTTCGGGGGGCCGGACGGCCGGCCACAGCCGGACCGTCATGGGGGTGCGCAGGGGCAGCTGGTCCCAGGCCTGCCGAAGCGTGACGATCCGGTCCAGCCCGGCATGGGCGACGATCACGACCCGGAGATCCGGACGGGCGTCCAGGCAGGCCAACACCCCGCCGGGGCGGGGCGGCAGGACGTTGTCCATGAGGGCCGCGCTGCGGGCGGCCTCGTCGTGGTGGTCCCGGCGGAGCCGGCGGATGGCCCGCCGGTGCCGGGTCGGCGTCCAGTTGCCGCCTTCGGGGAACAAGAGCAGCGCACCTTGCGGCCCCAGGCCGGCGACCACCTTCCGGAGGCGGTCGGTCAGGTCTTCGCCGGTGCCCGACGGGGACGGCAAGAAGCAGGATCGGAGGCGGTTCAGCAGGAGGTCGAGGGCGGGGTCGAACTGCAGGACGTCCTTCAGGACCACCCGGGCCTGGCGGTGGTAGCGGGTGAGCAGCAGGTGGACCAGGGCGAAGGAGTCGCCGGGGCCCCCGTGGCGGGCCAGCACGAGCACCGGGGCCCCGCCACTAAGAGGATCGGCAGCTAGAGGGCCACCAGCCAGACGAGCGCCGGCAGGGTGGTCGACCACCACCTCGAACCCGAAGCACCGCCGGCCAGCCCGCAGCACCAGGCTGAGGGCGGAGGCCAGGAGCCGCTCGTTCCCGGCCTGCCACTGCTCGGCGCTCATCGCCCGGAACGGTCGCCGGGCCACCCGGACCCACCACAAGCCGCCCAGTCGGGCCAGGACGACCAGCTCCATGGCGCAGTAGGCCAGGGCGAAGGCGGCGATCCGGAGAGGGCGGCGACGGCGGCCGAAAGGCGTAAGGAGGGCCCCGAGGACGGTGGCGGCACCGAAGACGCCGACGAGGACGACCAGCAGGGCAACGTCGACGGGCAGGAGGACCCGCCGGAGCGGGCGGGGAGGCGGGCGCACGGAACGGCCGGCCGTCAGCTGTCGAGGCTGTCGAGGTAGGCGCTCGATGCCCGGTGGGCGGCCTCGATGCGCTCGGCCACGCCCGAGTTGTTGCGGTACCGGACCGACAGCGACGGGCTGGTCGATCCGCTGGGGAGCACGTGCAGCTCGATGCCCTCCGGAAGGTTGGCCACCTCTTCTTGGAAGTGGTGCCGTCGGGCGATCTCGAAGGACACGAGGGCCACCTCCCACGGCCGGGCCGGCGGCTGGAGGGGCCGCTCCAGCCGCCCGACGTGGAGGACGAAGATCCGGCGGGCCCCGAGCTCGACCGCCCGTCCGACCGGCACCGACCGGACCAGGCCGCCGTCCAAGAAGTGCTCACCGCCGATCTCCACCGCCGGCAGCAGGCCGGGGACGGCGCAGGACGCCAGGACCGCCGGGGTGACCGGCCCGGACGAGAACCAACGGGCGGCGGCCTGCTCGATCGAGGCGGCCACACACTCGAAGTGGACGGCCAGATCGGCGAAGTCGACCGCGCCGACGATGCCGAGCTGGTCGTCGATGAGCCGGCGGAGCCCGTCGTTGTCGTGCAGGTAGGTGCCGTGCCGGGCCAGGTTGCCGAGTTGGCCGAGGACCGACCCACCGAAGACGCTCCGGCCGGAGATCCCCTGCCACGTCGTCACCATCCGGTCCACCGTGGCCACCGTCGGGTCGGCGGCCACGAAGGCGCCGTTCAGGGCACCGACGCTGGAGCCCACGATCAGGTCGGGGACGATCTCCCGTTCCAGCAGGGCCCGCAGCATCCCGACCTCGGCCGAACCCAGCATCCCGCCGCCGCCCAGGACGAAGGCGGTCGGTGCGGCATCGGGCGACGGGGATGGCACTCCATGAGGATGGCACGGACGGACCCGGGCGGGGACGTGTGCCGTTAACCTCGGCCGATGGCCCGCACCGCGCCCTACGGCTCCTGGGGATCGCCGATCACCACCGCCCTACTGGTGCAGGATGCCGTTCGCCTGTCCGACCCGGTGGTGGACGGGGACGACCTGTACTGGACCGAGGGCCGCCCGACGGAGGGGGGCCGGCAGGTGCTGGTCCGACGCCGCCCCGACGGGACCGTCGAGGACGTGTTGCCCGACGGGTTCTCGGCTCGCACCCTGGTGCACGAGTACGGGGGGTTGTGCACGGCTGTCCACGACGGCACGGCTTTCTTCTCCAACCTGGCCGACCAGCGGCTGTACCGGCTGAACGGGAGCGGCGGGCCGGTGCCGCTGACCCCCGTGCCCCTCACCCTTGTGCCGCCGTCGCCGGCGGCTGTCCGTTACGCCGCCCCGGTGGTGACCCCGGACGGCCGGTGGCTGGTCTGCGTCCGCGAGACCCACCCCGAAGACGGCGGGGAGGCCGTCAACGACCTCGTGGCGGTGCCCACCGACGGGACCGGCATTGACGGCACTGGGGTCCACGTCCCGGCGGCCGGTCACGACTTCTACGGGTCCCCGGCCCTGTCGCCCGACGGCCTCCGCCTGGCCTGGTGCACCTGGGACCATCCGCGGATGCCGTGGGACGGCACCGAGCTGTGGGAGGCCGACCTCGGGCCGGGGGCGGTCGCCGGCGAACCGCGCCTCGTGGCCGGCGGTCCGCAGGAGTCGGTGACCCAGCCGCGGTACTCGCCGGCCGGGGTGCTGCACTTCGTGTCGGACCGGACCGGGTGGTGGAACCTGTACGCCGCCGATGGCACCACCGGGGGCCGGCCGTTGGCCCCGGCCGAGGCCGAGTTCGCCGGCCCGGACTGGGTGTTCGGGTTGGCCGATTACGCCTTCGGTCCCGACGGCACCGTGGTGGCCACCTGGACGTCGGACGGCGCCGGGCGGTTGGGCGTGTTGGCGCCGGGTCGGTCGTCGTTCGAGCCGGTGCCCAGCTCGTACACCGTGTTCGGCGCCGTCCAGGCCACCGCGGACGGGGTGGTGGTACTGGCCGCCTCCGCCCAGGACCCGCCGTCGGTGGTGACGGTGGCGCTGCCCGGTGGCGAGCACGAGGTGGTCCGGGCCAGCCGGCCGTCGGTGGTCGACCGGGGGTACCTGTCGGTGCCCGAACCGTTCGAGTTCGCCACCGCCGGCGGCCTGCGGGCCCACGCCCTGGTGTACCCGCCGACCAACCCCGACTTCACCGGTCCCGACGGCGAGCGGCCGCCGTTGATCGTGGCCGTGCACGGCGGCCCGACGTCGTCGGCGTCGTCGGCCCTCAACTACACCATCCAGTTCTGGACCAGCCGCGGCTTCACGGTGGCCGACGTCGACTACGGCGGCAGCTCCGGGTACGGCCGGGCCTACCGGCAGCGGCTGGCCGGTGGGTGGGGGGTGGTGGACGTGGCGGACTGCGAGGCGGCCGCCACCGCCCTGGCCGATGCCGGCCGGGTGGACCGCTCCCGCCTGGCCATCCACGGGGGCAGTGCCGGGGGGTACACGACGCTGTGCGCGGCGACCTTCGGCGAGGTCTTCGCCACCGGGGCCAGCTACTACGGGGTGGCCGACGCCGGGGCCCTGGCCCGGGACACCCACAAGTTCGAGTCCCGGTACCTGGACGGCCTCATCGGGCCGTGGCCGGAGGCCGAGGCGCTCTACGAGGAGCGGTCGCCCATCTTCCACACCGACCGGCTGGCCACCCCGCTGATCATCTTCCAGGGCCTGGAGGACAAGGTGGTGCCGCCGAACCAGGCCGAGATGATGGTCGACGCCCTCCGGAGCCGGGGGGTGCCGGTGGCCTACCTGGCGTATGAGGGGGAGCAGCACGGGTTTCGACGGGCCGAGAACATTGTCCGCACCGCCGAGGCCGAGCTGTACTTCTACGGTCGCATGCTCGGGTTCGTCCCGGCCGACCGCATCGACCCGGTCCCCATCGACAATGCGGAGGCCATCGGCAGTTAGCCGGGACGTCGCTCGGGCACACGGCGCACCGGCTTGCTCGTGCGGGTGTTGCCCTCGGGACTGGCGAGCTGGCGCTCCAGGGCGGTGAAGGCAGCGATGATCTCCGGTGCCTCATACGCCCTGTTTCTCCGACCGATAGTGACTTGTCGCAGGATGCCTGACTCGACGAGGCGGTGGATCGCCTCGTTCGCTGGGTTGAACGTGCGACCGATCAGTTTGGCGGCGCCGTCAACGGTCAAGATCGGGGCTCCGGGAAGGATGCGCAGAAGGCGGTCGGTCGCCGAGCTCGCCCGAACTGACCCCAGGCGTTGTCGCCACGAAGCCTCAAGTTCGGCCGCCCGGGCCTCAAACGCCATGGCGTCCTGCACGGAGCGAGTGCAAGCTCCGGCGAAACGACCGACCCACATGTTGAGTCCTTCGAGTGCTTGTGGCGAGCTGGCCGAGCCGACGTACCGGAAGGCCGTGAGTCCGTCGATGTAACTGCGGGCCAGCGTGGCGAGCACCAGCGAGACCGGCGGCAGCACGTGCTCGGCAATGCCTCGACGACGGAGCACCATGTGGATGAGGGCACGACCCGTGCGCCCGTTGCCGTCCACGAAGGGGTGGATGGTCTCGAACTGCGCATGGGCGATGGCCGCCTGGACGACCGCAGGGAGGTCGTCCGTGTTGCAAAATGCACAGAGATCAGCGACGAGGTCCGACACGAGCTCCTGTGGCGGAGGGACGAAGTCCGCGGCGCACGGGCTGTAGTCGCTGCCGCCGATCCAGTTCTGCTCTTCCCGGTAGTTACCCCCGTGCTCCTCCAGACGGGTACCTCGAAGAAGACGGCGGTGCAATTCCAGCAGAAGGTCTGGGGTGATGGGGTCTCCGACGCCGATGCTCTCTACGGCGTGGACCATGGCATCGATGTTGTTGAGGACTTCGTGGACAGTGACGTCGGAGGGCGTCTCGGGGAGCGTCCGGACGACTTCAGCGTGCAGCAAACGTCTCGCGCCAACGACGAGCCCTTCGATGCGGGAGGAGGCGACGGCCTCTGCCCGGAGCAGGATGCGGGCAAGCGCTTCGGTGTCGACGAGTGCGCGTGCCTCGGCGTTCAAGCGGGTGATGGCTGACTCGGCATCAGCGACGTCGGCCGCGACCTCGCCATCGAGCACGATACGGCGTCCGGCGAGCGGATCGGGGACGTAGGCTTCGTACTCGCAAGATCGAGTGTCCTTCCGGGGCAGCCCGCTCCCACCAAGGGTGCTGATCCAGCGGCGCCGCATAACCTCTGCCATGACCCTCCTTATCTCAGGTTAGTCTACAACCTCAAATAAGAGCCCTGGGTACTTGAGGTTGTGGTGACCCGGTCCGCCGGAGAAGCGGGAAGGGGGCGGCCCTCGGCGGAACCGGCGATGGAGAGGCGCGTAAGTACGTGGTCCAGGGCCG
>CAYVPF010000122.1:0-5526 GCA_964453355.1 uncultured Acidimicrobiaceae bacterium
CCCGTGGGCGTTCACGGCCACCCACACCTACACACTCCCGCCGGGGCCGCTGGTGCAGGCCCAGGAGCCCCTGAGCATCACCGTCGCCGACGGGTTCGGACAGTCCGAGACGGTAACGGGGGGCGTGAACGTCAGCTTCACCGCCGCCCCGACGGTCACCTCGGCGGCATCGACCACCTTTACCGCCGGCACCTCCGGCAACTTCACGGTGACCGCCGGCGGCGACCCGGCGCCCACTCTCACCGTGACCAAGGGCTCCCTGCCGTCCGGTATCGGGTTCCAGAGCTACGGCAACGGCACCGGCGCCATCGTCGGTGACCCGTCGCTGACCGAGGGAGGCACGTACCCAATCACCATCGAGGCTTCCAACGGCGTCACACCGCCGAGCTCCCAGACATTCGTCTTCACCGTCGACAGTGCCCCGCAGGTGACCAGCGGGTCGAGCACGGCGTTCACCAAGGGAGCCAGTGGTTCGTTCACACTCGCCGCCACCGGCTACCCGGCACCGACGTGGTCGGCCGCACAGCCCCTGCCAGCGGGCTTGACCCTGGTGGCCGGCACAGACGGCACCGCCGTGTTGACGGGCACACCGGGGGTCGGCACCTACCATCTGTCGCTGCAGGCCCAGAACGTCGCCGGGACCGCGCCGGACGACCTGACCCTGGTGGTGGCCACAAAGCCGGCCATCACCAGCTCGAAGACGGCCGGTTTCGCCACCGGTGGTTCGCCGTCCAGCTTCACCGTCACGACCACCGGCTTCCCGGCGCCGACCCTGGCGTGCGCCGTCGGGGGGTCGACATGCGACACCCCCGGTGTCCTGCCGGCCGGCCTGGCCTTCCACGACAACGGGGACGGCACCGCCGTCGTCTACGGCGCCACCACGACGACAGCCAGCGACACGGTCACCATCACGGCCACCAACGCCGCCGGGTCGGCCACCCAGACACTGACGATCCGTGCCTCCCCGAGCAGCGGGCCGCCCATCGCCTTCTCGGGGGCCAACTTCAAGTCGAAGACAGCCCTGGCCGAGTTCGACGCTGGCCTGGCCGGGACGGTGGACATCACGACCACAGCGGGGGTCGCCCTGAAGCTCGTGGGGCAATTGCCCAAGGGCCTGAGCTTCAGCGACGACGCCGGCGCAGGGACGGCCACGGTGTCGGGCACCCCGGCGGCCACAGCGCCGGGCAGCTACGGGCTGGAGGTGACGACGATAGGCAGCACACCGGAGGGGATCGCTTTCCTGTCGATCCTGGTCCTCGGGCCGCCGACGTTCTCGAGCCCCTCGACCGCGCCCTTCACCGTCGGGGTGCCCGGCACGTTCACGGTCACGACCGCCGGGGTCCCGAGGGCATCCATCGCCAAGCTGGAGACAGTGCCGGACGGCCTGACCCTGACCGACAACGGCGACGGCACGGCCACCCTGTCGGGAACGCCGGTGGCCGCCGGGAGCTACCGCCTGGCGCTGAGGGCCACAAACCTGTTCGACGAGGAGAACCCGGTCACCACGACACTGACCATCGTGGTGCAGCAGACGCCGACCATCACGAGCGCTGACACCGTCGGCCTGGGGGAGGGGCAGACAAACACTTTCGTGGTCACCACCGCCGGGTACCCAAGCCCCTCTCTCAGTGAGTCCGGGACACTGCCGCCCGGGACCACCTTCACCGACAACGGCGACGGCACCGCCACCCTGTCCGGGGACCCCACCAGCCAAGGGGCGGCCACATACCCCATCGTCATCACCGCCGACTCCTCCGCCGGGAAGACCACCCAGGCATTGGACGTCGAGGCGGGGCCGCGGCCCCAGATCGTTTCGGCGTCCACCGCCATCTTCGTCAAGGGCCACACAGGGTCGTTCACGGTGGCCACTTCCGGACTGCCCACCCCGTCGCTGTCGATCAGCGGGACCCTGCCCGCCGGCTTGACCTTCATCGACAACGGCGACGGCACCGCCACCATCGCTGGCACGCCCACCGGGCCCGGTGGTCTGTCCGACCTGGTGGTGACGGCCACCAACGTCTACGGGACCAGCCAGCAGGACCTGGCGGTCGCCGTCGAGTCGCCGCCGACCTTCCTCGGCACCCTCACCGCCCTGACCTGCGCCGGGGGGACCACAGGCAGCATCACCTCGGCGCAGTTCGTCAGCGGGTCCACATTCGGGTGGACCCTGTGCGCCGGCGGCTACCCGGCCCCTTCGTTCAGCCTCCAGGGCGCCCTGCCGGCCGGTGTGGGCTTCGCCGACCACGGCGACGGGTCGGCCACCATTTCGGGGTCGGCCGCCAACGGCACGGCCGGGACATACCCGTTGACGCTCACCATCACCAACGCCGACGGGTCCACGACGGAGCCCTTGACCCTCAGCGTCGTCCAGCAGCCGGCGCCGGTGAACGTCTTCGACTCGCCGACCTTCGTGGCCGGGCAACCCAACGCCTACCTCCTCCAGTTCACCGGCAGCCCGACCCCGACGGTGAGCTTCTGCAGCCGGGTCGGCTGCACAGGGCCACCGAGTTGGCTCAGCCTGACGGACCACGGCAACGGCACCGCCACCCTGTCTGGTACGCCCCCAGCCACAGCCGCCGGGACCACATTCACCGTGGAAGTGGATGCGGTCAACGGCGTCGCCAACGGCCTGTACCCGGACCGCGTCTTCGTCACGGTGTCCGCCCTCGGCTTCGCCGCCGCCTCCCCGCCGGCGGCCACGGTCGGCGGGGCTTACGCCTACCAGTTCGCCGCCTCCGGACCAACAGCCGCCGGAGCGACGTTCGCCCTGGCCACAGGGTCGACACTTCCGGCCGGCATGGCACTGGCGCCCACAGGGAAGCTCTCCGGGACCCCCCGGGCGATCGGTCGCTACGTCTTCTCCCTGGTCGTCAGCTCCGGCGGCCAGTCGGTCACCTCGTCGCCCATCACCTTCACGGTCGGGGCGGCCGCACACTCGCTGGAGATCTCGCGGTTCCGCACCACAGGCCCGGCCGGGGTCGGGGACTGGTTCGCCGAGGTGGTCAACACCACCGGTCTCGGTGTCCCGCTCTCCGGTTGGTCGCTGGGCCTGGGCGTGCCCGGCACACCTAACCCGGTGCTGGTCACACTGGCCAGCGGTAACGCCAGCTCGCTGGCGCCGGGGGCCACCATGGTGGTCGCCGGTCCGTACTTCTCGCTGAGCGTCCGCTACCCGGTTTCCGTCGTCGGCCCGGTCTCGGTCTCGCAGCCTTCCGGCTTCGAGGTCGTGGCCCCCGACGGCACCATCACCGACGCCGCTGGCGAGTCGGGAGCGGCGAAGGCGCTGGTCGCCGGCACCGGGCTGGCGAAACCCTCGTCCAAGGCCAGCTACGGCGAGGAGGGAGCCTTCGTCCGTACCCAGGGAAGCGGCGCCTACGTCGACAGCGGCACAAATGCGGCCGACTTCACCTTCGAGAACCTGGCGCCCACCTCGGTTGCCCTGGCCTCGTCCGCCAACCCCTCCACCAGGGGGGCGGGGGTGACCTACACCGCCACCGTCAGCGCCGCCACAGCCGGTGCCGGTACACCGACAGGCACGGTGACCTTCACCGACAACGGCACGTCCCTGGCCTGCAGCCCGGTGACCATCGGCAGCGGGGGCGTGGCCACCTGCGACACCACCTACCCGAGCCCCGGTACGCACGCCGTGGTGGCCACCTATTCGGGTGCCGCCGAATTCAGCACCTCCACGTCGGAGACGGTCACACAGCTCGTGAACCCCGTCGTGCCGTCGACTCCGGCCGCTCCGACCGCCACCGCCGGCGACGGTCAGGCCACCGTGACCTGGACCGCGCCGACAACAGGCGGGAGCGCAATCACCAAGTACACCGTCACCCCTTACCAGGGCGCCACGGCAGGGACGCCCGTCGCCGTGAACTGTCCGTGCACGACAACCAAGGCCACCTCGACGGGCCTGACCAACGGCACGGCCTACACCTTCACGGTGACGGCCACCAACGCCGTCGGCACGGGTGCTGCTTCCAGCGCCTCCAACTCGGTGACGCCGGCCACGGTGCCCGGCGCCCCGACCATCGGGACGGCGACCGCCGGCAACGGGTCGGCCTCGGTGACCTTCACGGCTCCGGCCGCCAATGGGGGCAGCGCCATCACCGGGTACACGGTGATCAGCTCGCCCGGCGGTCTGACCGGCACGGGCACGACCAGCCCGATCACCGTCACCGGCCTGACCAACGGCACGGCCTACAGCTTCACGGTGACGGCCACTAACACCATCGGCACGGGGTCAGCCTCCGGGGCGTCGAACTCGGTGACGCCGGTCGGGCGGCCTGGTGCCCCCACCGACGTCCAGACCGAGGCGAGCAACAGCGAGGTCGGCGTCCACTGGACAGCCCCGACAACCGACGGTGGCAGCCCCATCACCGGCTACCTGGTCACCAGCACACCCGCCGGGAAGACCTGTAGCACCTCGAGCACGACCTTCTGTGAGGTCAGCGGGCTGACGAACGGCGTGACATACACCTTCACGGTCGTGGCCTCCAACGCCAACGGTCCCGGAGCGTCCTCGGCGCCTTCTGCTCCGGTGAGCCCGCATCCCATCCCGCCCCAGGGCGTCCCCACCGGGGTGACGGCGACGGCGGGGGACTCGGCGGCCACGGTCACCTGGACCGCCCCGACCACAGATGGCGGCAGTCCCATCACGGGCTACACCGTCACCAGCGTGCCCGGTGGGCTCGGGTGCACGACCACTGGCGCGACCACCTGCACGGTCACGGGGTTGACGAACGGCGTGACCTACGCCTTCTACGTGACCGCCGTCAACGCCGTCAGCAGCGGCCAGCGGTCGGCTACATCCAACGCGGTCACCCCGGCGGCCCCGGCGGTGACACCCACACCGTCGCCGCCGCCGGCGACAACAGGGCCTCCCGTGCCACCGACCCCGCCCCTGCCACTGACCCCGCCCCCGCCGCCCGCTGGTACGACCCAGTCGCAGGGAGCCGCCTCGTCGACATCGAACGGGACGGCCACGGCCGCGCTGCCGGGCACAACGGTCTCGGCGGCCGGGGCCGGTGTCGGCGCCCTCACCGTCGCCCAATATCAGGGCGACCCGGTCACCGGATCGGTGTCGGGAGGCACCGGCGTCTACTACGACGTGAAGCTGTCGGCCACAGCGGCGTTCAGTTCAGTGACCATCAAGGTCTGTGACCTGGGTCCCGGCGGCCAGTCGCTGACCTGGTGGGACGGCACCGCCTGGGTGGCCTTCTCCGAGCAGGCCTTTGACGCCTCGACGGGGTGCGTCACCGCCACCGTGAGCGCGACGACGTCGCCCACCCTGGCCGAGATGGGCGGGACCCCGGTGGCCCCGTCCACCAACCCGGTCCCGGTCCCCACCCCCGACGGCAAGGGCTACTGGCTGGTGGCCGCCGACGGGGGAGTGTTCGCCTACGGCGACGCCGCCTTCTACGGGTCGGCCGGCGGCACCACCCTCAACAAGCCCATCGTCGGCATGACGGCCACCCCCGACGGCAAGGGCTACTGGCTGGTGGCCGCCGACGGGGGAGTGTTCGC
>CAYVPF010000122.1:5626-8874 GCA_964453355.1 uncultured Acidimicrobiaceae bacterium
CGCCGCCTTCTACGGGTCGGCCGGCGGCACCACCCTCAACAAGCCCATCGTCGGCCTGGCCGGCGGGTAGCCGGTACCCGTCACCAACGCGACCCTGCCGCCCCGGAAGGGCGGCAGGGTCGGGTGGTTTGAAGCGCAAGCTCCCGGATGTCGCCTAGCGAGAGGCGCTCCGGCGCCGGCGGCTCACGAGCAGCAGGGCGGTTCCCGCCGTCAGCAGCATGGCCGCGACGATCAGGAACGCCTCCGTGTCGATACCGGTGAACGGCAGTCCGGTGGTAGCTGCCGGCGTCACCGAAGACGTCGGAGCCGCTGAGAGCACCGACGCGACACTCGGCGCCGGGCTCACGGCGGCCGCTGGCGTGGTGGGCGCGGCGGGCGTGGCCACCGGGGTGGGGGCGCTCACCGGGGGAAGAGGCGCTCCCGTCGTGGAGACCTGCGCCACGTAGAAGACCCCAGCCCCGGAGCCACCGGCCGGAACGTCCACTGGAACCGTCGCTGATGTTCCCGCCGTGTTCGGGACCGAGCTGCCGCCGCAGGCCACCAGCGTGTAGCCGGCGGGCGGCGTGGCGGTCATGGTGTAGCCGCCGGCCAGCACGCTGGTCGAGGCCAACGGCGCACCGGCCACCACGACGGTCTGCTGACCGGTGGCACCGAGCGTCCCGCCCGTTGCCGCTGTGGTCGTAGTGGTGGTGCCTGTCTGGCAGTTGTAGATGTGCCCGGAGATGCTCTGGACGATGGCCGTCTCGTAGAAGACGCCGACACCGCTGCCGCCGGAAGGCACGGTGACCGGTTCAGCGGCCGATGTCCCTCCGGTGTCCGGAACCGAGGTGCCGCCGCAGGCCACCAGGGTGTAGCCGGCGGTCGGGGTGGCCGTCATGGTGTAGCCGCCGGCCGCCACGCTGGTCGAGGCCAACGGGTTGGGACCGGTGGCGACGGTCTGGGGGCCGGTGGCCCCGAGGGTGCCGCCGGGTACCTCAGTGGTGGTGGTGCCTGTCTGGCAGTTGTAGATGTGCCCGGAGATGCTCTGGACGATGGCCGTCTCGTAGAAGACGCCGACACCGCTGCCGCCGGAAGGCACGGTGACCGGTTCAGCGGCCGATGTCCCTCCGGTGTCCGGAACCGAGGTGCCGCCGCAGGCCACCAGGGTGTAGCCGGCGGTCGGGGTGGCCGTCATGGTGTAGCCGCCGGCCGCCACGCTGGTCGAGGCCAACGGGTTGGGACCGGTGGCGACGGTCTGGGGGCCGGTGGCCCCGAGGGTGCCGCCCGGGACCTCAGTGGTGGTAGCCGTGTCGGCCGGGCAGTTGTAGATGTGCCCGGAGATGCTCTGCACCGGGGGTGGCGGCGGAGGAGGCAGCGCTGTGCAGCCTCCCGGGAGAGTGACCGTGCCGGACGGATTGGGCGTCTGCACGAAACCTGTGGACCAGGTTCCCAAGATGGTGAGGGTGTCTGTGCCCGTCGTCGAGCCCGGGAGGGTCTGGGTGAAGGTGGCCGTGCCTGGGGAAACGGCAATGACCGCCGACGACGGGGTGACCGTTGTCGTTCCGCCGGTGGCGCTCGCCACGGCGGCTGTCTCGGTGAGTGTCCAGTCGTTGGACACGGTCCAAGTGACGACGTAGTTCGCTGACGCTGTCGTCCGGTGGCACGAGACCGAGCCGGTGACGATGTTGTCGTGGGCGGATGCCACGCCTTCCAGGGCCACGACACCGACGGCGCTGATGAGCGTGATGGCCGCTCCCGCCGCCAGGGCGCGCTTGAATAACCTCAAATTGATCATATTCAGGTTCCTTTTGTCCTGTACTGCAGCCAAATTGGCAAGTGCAGCTTTGTAAAATTCTTGCACTGCCGAATTGGCTACGGGCTAGAAACCTTTCATTTGACCGTGAGCAGACCCTAGCGTCCTTTAGGCCTTTGACCTTCATAGTTGCGAGCCAGTTTCTGTCTGGTTTCCAGCTGGTTTGTGGCTTGACGTGGACATCAATATCGACAAAAGTCCCGATGATTTGCCTATTTTATTGAGTAAAATCTCTGATGGTTATACATCTAATCTCTAATAGGGATACTTATGGATGTCGGACGCTTCGGATCTGACCTGGATGCGGTGAGAAGGGCCGGCACCTCGTCGGGGCCATAGTCAGGCCGTCCAGCCCACGCCATCCCCCTGGGGGAGGGTCCGTCGACCGGTGGGCGTCGTACCGACGATGGTTGTGTCGACCGCCGGGGCGGCCGTCGGATCAGCGGCGCTCGGACGTCCGTACGGCCGGGCCAAGCGAGGCGTTCAGCAGCGCCTGCACGGCGTCGTGGGCGGACGGCGCGATCGCCGGGTCGTGGTGGTCCATACGGGCGGCCAGTCCGGCGCCGTCGTAGACGAGATGGAGCTGGCGTCCGAGGCTGGCCGGATCGGCGGCACCGGCTTGCTCGGCGAGGTCGGTGAACAGGGCCCGGATCCAGGCCCGGAACTGGTCGGCGGCCTGCTCGACCAGGCCGCCGGGGGGTGCTTCGGTGCAGGCGGCGATGAAGGCGCAGCCGTTGAAGTCGGGTTGCCCGAGCTGCTGTGCCTGGGCGGCGAAGACGGCCAGGATCTTGCGGCGCGGGTCGTCGACCTTCCCGGTCGCCTCGGTCAGCCCGCCGGCCGTGCGGTCGTGTCGTGAGGCCAGGTAGGCGGCCACCAGCGCTTCCTTGCTGCCGAACAGGTTGTAGAGCGACGCCTTGGCCACCCCGGCACGCTCGATGATCCGGTCGATGCCCACAGTCTGGACGCCTTCGGCGTAGAACAGCTCGTCGGCCGCGGCCAACAGTCGCTCCCGGGCCGACGCTCGATGCACGGTCGTCATACCGCCGTGCGGCCGCCGTCGACGGCCAGGGTGGCTCCGGTCACGTAGCTGGCCTTGTCCGAGGCCAGGAAGGCGACGACCTCGGCGATCTCTTCGACCTGAGCCCCCCGTCCGAGCAGCGTCGTGGACGCCAGCTGCTCGATGAGGGGTGCCTTGTCCGGGGTGCTGAACACCGGCCCGGCCGCGATGGCGTTGACCCGGACGCCCCGGGGGCTGAACTCGGCCGCCCAGGACCGGGTCATCGAGCTGAGGGCCGCCTTGGTGGCCCCGTACGCCGCCCCGCCGGCCAGGCCGATCTGGCCGGCCATGCTGGCCAGGCTGATGATGCTCCCCGACCCCCGTTCGGCCATGCCCGGGGCGATACCGGCGACGAGGAAGTAGGCGGCGCGCACGTTGCCGTCGAACAGACCGTCGAAG
>CAYVPF010000123.1:0-3843 GCA_964453355.1 uncultured Acidimicrobiaceae bacterium
CGAGCCACCCGAGGGGTCCGCCAGGAGCAGGCAGCCCCCCAGCCCGATCGCCATGCCAGCGGCCGCCAACCAGTCCCGGGGGCGCACCTGTTTGTGGTTCCGCAACGCCAGGTACGTGAACACGAACAGCAGCTCGGTGGCGATGACCGGCTGCACCAGGCTGAGGTCGCCGAAGTGCAGGGCGGCCAGCTGGAAGATGAACCCGCCGATCATGCAGAGGATCCCGAGGAACCAGACCGGGCGGTGGACCAGGAACAGCACCAGCCGCCAGCTGAACGTGATGTCGCCCGGCGCCGGGGCGGCCGCGACCCGCTGAGCCACCGACGAGGTGGCCGTGAACAAGCTCGCCACCAGGGCCAGCAAGATCTCGACGCTCATGGGCTCGGCTCCCGTATCTGTGGGTCAATTATTGGCAACCGGCGGTTCCCGGCGCGCATTCCCCGCCGGCACCGCGACCGACGGCCCGGAATCCCGGGCTTGCGGCCGGCGTTGACCAGCCTGAGCGAGCAGTGGAGGTGGTTGTGGTGGAAGTGGAGATCTGGTCGGACGTGGTGTGCCCGTGGTGCTACATCGGCAAGCGCCGGTTCGAGGCCGCCCTGGCCCGGTTCGACCACGCGGACGCCGTCCGGGTCCATTGGCGCAGCTTCGAGCTGGACCCCGACGCCCCCGCCGTTCGGCCCGGCGGCTTGGCGGCCTGGCTGGCCGCCAAGTTCGGGGCCACCCCGGAGCAGGTGCGGGCCATGGACGACCGGGTGGCGGCGGTGGCCGCCGACGAGGGACTCGAGTACCACCTGGCGACGGCCCGGCCGGGCAACACCTTCGACGCCCACCGCCTCGTGCACCTGGCCGCTACCCACGGGCTGGCCGAGCCGATGAAAGAGCGGCTGATGGCCGGCTACTTCACCGAGAGCCTGCCGGTGGGTGACCGGGACACCCTGGTACAGCTGGCCGCCGACGTCGGCCTGGACCCGGAGGAGGCCCACTCGACCCTGGCCAGCGACCGGTTCGCCGACGCCGTCCGCCAGGACGAGACACGGGCCCGGACCCTCGGTCTCACCGGGGTGCCCACCTTCGTGGTCGACGGCCGCTACGGCGTGTCGGGAGCCCAGGACGCCGACGTCCTCTTGGACCTGCTGCAGCAGGCCTGGGAACGTCAGTCGTCGATGTCGGGATCCGCAGGTTCCCCGGGGGACGGCACGTAGGGGGGCAGCCGGACCCAGAACCGGGCGCCGGTTGCACCGTTGGCGCCGGTTGTCCCGCTGGCCCCGTCGACGTTGGGCTCCACGCCAACGGTCCCACCGTGGGCCCGGGCGATGGCGGCGACGATGGCCAGCCCCAGGCCGGCCCCGCCGGTCGACCGAGCCCGGGAGGTGTCGGCCCGGTAGAACGGCTCGAAGATCCGCTCCCGATCCTCCGAGGGCACCCCGGGCCCGTGGTCCCCGACCTCTACCGTGACCCCTCCCGGTCCGCTCACCACCTGGACCTCCACCGGGGCGCCCTCCGGGGAGTGCCGCACGGCGTTGGCCAACAGGTTGTCCACCACCTGCCGGAGTCGATGGGCATCGCCGGAGACCACCGCCTCGGCCGGGGTGTCCATCGAGATGGGGTGGTCCGGTGCCGCCGCCCGACCGGCGGTCACGGCCCGACCGATCACCCGGACGACGTCGGTCGCCGCCATCTCGAGCGGCCGCTCCCGGTCCAGGCGGGCCAGCAGCAGCAGGTCGTCCACCAGTAACTTCATCCGATCGGCCTCTTCCCGGATGTGCCGCATGGCCGTCGCCAGGTCCTCCGGGCGCTCGCGGGCCCCCATGTCGAAGATCTCGGCGTACCCGCGGATGGACGTCAACGGCGTCCGGAGCTCGTGGGAGGCGTCGGCCAGGAACCGCCGCAGGCGGCTCTCCGACGCCGCCCGGGCGGCGAAGGCGGTTTCGATCTCCCCCAGCATGGCGTTCAGAGCCAGGCCCAGCCGGCCCACCTCGGTCCGCTGCTCGGCCGGGGCCACCCGTCGGCTCAGGTCCCCGCCGGCGATGGCCCCGGCGGTCACCGCCATCTCCTCCAGCGGTCGCAGGTCGCGGCGGACGATCCACCAGACGAGGCCCCCCACCCCGACCAGGACGGCCAGGCTCACCAACACCATCACCAGGGCCAGCCGACCGAGGGTCTGTTGGGTCTCGGTCAACGGGATCGCCACCACCAGGGTGAGCCCGCGGTAGTGCAGCGGCCGGGCCAGCACCCGGTAGGCCACCGTGTTCCCGTCCAGGCTCCCGGTGCTGAACACCGCCGACCCGTCGATGGCCGGTGGCAGCGGGCGCGGCAGGGCGGGGCCGGGAGGAACCGTGCCCCCGTAGACGAACGACACCGGCTTCCCCACCACCCCACCGTGGCTGCCGATCAGCTCGCCGATGGTCCCCTCCGGGAATTCGCCCACGTGGTTGCCGGTGTGGTGGCCGGTGAACGGGAACGGGCCGGCCGGGAACGACGTCCCCCCACCGGACCTTGACGGACCGGCGGTCGGCGAGGTGCCCTTGGCGGGCAGGCTGTGCTCGTGGACCAACAGCCCGGTGGCCGCGAACGAGGCGTCCTGTAGCTGGGAGTCCACCCGGGCCAACAGGTAGGACCGCAACTGGGTGTAGACGACGACGTCCGACACCACGAGACCGGCCGCCACGACCAGGACGAGGATCAGGAGGAGCCGGGCCCGCAGCGGCAACGGTCGGTCCTAGCCGGCCGGGCGGCGCAGGCGGTAGCCCACGCCGCGGACGGTATGGATCAGTCGTGGTCCGTGGGCCTCCAGCTTGCGGCGGAGCGAACTGATGAAGATCTCCACGACGTTGTCGTTGCCGTCGAAGTCGTAGTGCCAGACCCGGTCCAGGATCTGCGGCTTCGACACCACGCGGTCACTGTTCAGCAGGAGGTAGTGCAGCAGCTTGAACTCGGTCGGGGTCAGGTCGACCACCACGCCGGACCGGGTCACCTCGTGCTGGTCCTCGTCCAGGACCAGGTCGGCCCAGCGCAGGACGCCGCTGTCTTCGTGGATCTCGTGCACCCGGCGGAGGATGGCCCGGGTGCGGACGATCAGCTCCTCGACACTGAAGGGCTTGGTCACGTAGTCGTCGCCGCCCAGCGTGAACCCGCGCAGCTTGTCCTCCAGGCCATCCTTGGCGGTGAGAAAGATCACCGGCACCCGGGGATGGTCGCCGGAGAGCTGCCGCAGCACCTCGAACCCGTCCAGGTCCGGCAGCATGACGTCCAGCACCATCAGATGCGGCCGGAAGACGTCGACCGAGCGGATGGCGTCGCGGCCGGTATGGACCACCTCGACGGTCAGGCCCTCGTAGCGCAGCGCCATCGACACCAGGTCGGTAATTCCCGGCTCGTCGTCCACCACCAGGACCCTCGCGTCGTCCGGCACCGCCACCTCCTCGCCCGTTCCATCCTCCCGTACTTTCCTGTCGGTATCCTGTAGGCCATCCGATAGATCCAGCCGGCGCCGAGCCTGCGGCCCGAAACGGTACGCTCCTGGGCAGCACAGGAGGAATAGGTGGGTTGATCCGGCATCGTGACGGCGGTCCCCGCCATAGCGGCACGCCCGGTCTTCCGTCGTCCGTCCCCGAGCTGGCCCGGATTCTCCGCAGGGTCCGGACCCGCCAGGGGTTGCGGCTGGAAGACGTCAGCGTCCGCGGCGGCCTGCCTTTGGCCCAGTTGGAGGCCCTGGAGAGCGGCACGGTCGATCGCATGCCGGACCGGGTGGCCACGGTCAAGGCCCTGCGGGCCTACGCCACCTTCCTCGGCCTGTCCGGCGACCAGTTCGCCCTGGCCCTCGTCGAGCTGTGGCCGGCCGTG
>CAYVPF010000123.1:3943-8873 GCA_964453355.1 uncultured Acidimicrobiaceae bacterium
ACGTCGGTCGTTACTCGGAGCCGGAGACGAGGGCGACGGCGGCGACCGACTGGCCGTCGTCCAGGTTCATCACCCGGACGCCGGTGGCATCACGCCCCTGGGAAGAGATCTCCCGGACGCCCATGCGGATGACGACCCCGCCGGTGGACACCAGCAGGATCTCGTCGTCCAGGGACACCATGAAGGCGGAGACCACCCGGCCCCGCTTGGCCGTGAGCCGGATGCCCCGGACGCCCTGGCCGCCCCGGGTCTGCCGGTTGAACCGCTCCAGCTTGGTCCGCTTGCCGTAGCCGGCGTCGGTGACCATCAAGATGTCGGACTCGTCCCTGGCCACGTCGAGGGAGACCACCTCGTCGTCGTCCCGCAGCCGGATGCCGCGAACCCCGGCGGCGTCGCGCCCCATGGCCCGGACGTCGTCCTCGGAGAACCGGATGGTCATGCCCTTGCTGGTGACCTCGAACAGGTCGTCGTGCCCGCCGGTGGCCACCACCCGGACCAGCTCGTCGCCGTCCCGGAGGTTGATGGCGATGAACCCTTCCCGCCGGGACTTGTCGTACTCGCTGAACGCCGTCTTCTTGACCTGGCCCTGGGCGGTGGCGAACACCAGGTACTGGTCCTCGGGGAAGTCCCGGGTCTCGACGATGGCCTGGATCTTCTCGCCGTTGTCCAGCGGCAGCAGGTTGACGAGGGCGGTGCCCTTCGCCGTCCGCTCCTTCATGGGGATCTCGTGGCCGCGCAGCCGGTAGACCTTGCCGCGGTTGGAGAACAGCAGCAGGTACGACAGGGAGGTGGTGTGGACCACGTGGGTGACCAGGTCCTCCTCCTTCAATCGGGCGCCCTGGACACCGCGGCCGCCGCGGCCCTGGGTCCGGAAGGCGTCGGCGGCCACCGACTTGATGTAGCCGACCGCGGTCATGGTGACGACGACCTCCTCGTCGTCGATGAGGTCCTCCACCCCGAGCTCGCCGGGGTCGTGGGTGATGATCGATCGCCGGGCGTCGGCGAACCTGTCCCGGATGGCCGTCATCTCCTCGGCGATGACCGCCCGCAACTTGGCCGGGTCACCCAGGATGGCCTCCAGCTCGGCGATGGTCTCGCGGAGCTTGGCCATCTCCTCCTCCAGCTCCGACCGGCCGAGCCGGGTCAGCCGACCGAGGGTCATGTCGAGGATGTGGTTGGCCTGCTCCTCACTGAAGGAGAACGGCGCGGCCATCAGGCCGGTGCGGGCCGCCGGCCGGTCGTCGGAGCCGCGGATCAGGGCGATGACCGCGTCCAGCATGTCGATCGCCCGGAGCAGCCCCTCGACGATGTGGGCCCGGGCCTCCGCCTTACGGAGCCGGAACTCGGTGCGCCGGGTGACCACCTCGACCTGGTGGGCCACGTAGTGGGTCAGGACCTGGGCCAGGTTCAGGGTGCGGGGCACCCCGTCGACCAGGGCCAGGGTGTTGACGCCGAAGCTGGTCTGCAGCGGGGTGTGCTTGTACAGCTTGTTCAGCACCACGTTGGCGTTGGCGTCGCGCTTCAGCCGGATGACGAGCCGGGTCTTCTTCCCGGCGGAGGAGTCCAGGACCTCGGCGATGCCGTCCAGGTCCCCGGCCTTCACCAGGTCGTCGATCTTCTGGGCGATGACCCCGACCGACGTCTGGTACGGCAGCTCGGTCACCACGATCCGGGTGGCGTCCTTGCCCTCCTCGATGTCGGCGACCGCCCGCATCTTGATGGAGCCGCGGCCGGTCCGGTAGGCGTCGAGGATGCCCTGCCGGCCGAGGATCTGGCCTCCGGTCGGGAAGTCGGGGCCCTTCACGAACTGCATCAGGTCGTCGGGGGTGGCCTCTGGATGGTCCAGCAGGTGGATGGTGGCGTCGACCACCTCGCCCAGGTTGTGCGGCGGGATGTTGGACGCCATGCCCACGGCGATGCCCTGGGAGCCGTTGACCAGCAGGTTGGGGAACCGGGCCGGCAGGACCAACGGCTCCTCGGTGCTGTTCGAGTAGTTCGGGCCGAAGTCGACGGTCTCCTCGTCGATGCCGGCCAGCAGCTCCAGGGCGAGCGCCTGGAGGCGGCACTCCGTGTACCGCATGGCCGCCGGCCCCTCGTCGGGCCCCGGGCCGCCGAAGCTGCCGTGCCCGTCGACCAGCGGGTGGCGCATGGAGAACTCCTGCACCATCCGCACCAGGGCGTCGTAGATGGCGGAGTCACCATGGGGGTGGTAGGTCCCCATGACCTCGCCGACCACCGCCGCACACTTCACGTGCGGCCGGTCCGGCCGGAGGCTCTGGTCGAACATCGAGTACAGGATCCGGCGGTGGACCGGCTTCAGGCCGTCCCGCACGTCGGGGAGCGCCCGCGACACGATGACCGACATGGAGTACTCGAGGAACGAGCGCTCCATCTCCTCTTGGATCTCGATGGGCTCGATGAAGCCGAGGACGGCGGTGCCGCCGCCGTCACCCGAGCTGCCGTTGCTGCCCGCGCTTTGTCCCGTCGTCTCTGGTGCCATGGTCTCCCGGGTCTCCCGCTGCCTCAGATGTCGAGGAAGCGCACGTCCTTGGCGTTCGTCTGGATGAAGTGGCGACGAAGCTCGACGTCGTCACCCATGAGGATCGAGCACACGTCGTCGGCCAGGGCCGCCTGCTCCACGCCGATCTGCAGCAACGACCGCTTGGCCGGGTCGATGGTGGTGTCCCGGAGCTCGTGGAAGTCCATCTCGCCGAGCCCCTTCAGCCGCTGGAAGTCCTGCTTGTGGTCGGGGTGGGAGGCCATGAAGGCGTCCTTGGCCGTGTCGTCCTTCAGGTAGGTCTTCTCCTTGCCCACCAGGGTGGAGTACAAGGGGGGCTGGGCGACGTAGACGAACCCGCCCTCGACCAACGCCTTCATCTGCCGGAAGAAGAACGTCAGCAGCAGGGTCCGGATGTGGCTGCCGTCCACATCGGCGTCGGCCAGCACGATGACCTTGTGGTAACGGATCTTGGTGGCGTCGAAGTCCTCGGCCAGGCCGGCGCCGATGGCGGCGATCAGGGCCTGGATCTCGGCGTTCTTCAACATCTTGTCGATGCGGGCCCGCTCGACGTTCAAGATCTTGCCCCGGATGGGCAGGATGGCCTGGGTCCGGGGGTCCCGGGCGTCCTTGGCCGAGCTGCCGGCCGAGTTGCCCTCGACGATGAACAGCTCGCACTCCCGGCGGTCCCGGGACGAACAGTCGATGAGCTTGCCCGGCAGGCCGGCGCCGTCCAGACCGGACTTCCGGCGCGTCAGGTCCCGGGCCTGCTGGGCGGCGACCCGGGCCCGCTGGGCCAGGAGCGCCTTCTTCACCATCTGGTTGGCCTCGGTGGGGTTCTCCTCCAGCCACTCGGCCAGCTTCTCGTTCGTGGCCCGCTCCACCAACGACCGGATAGGCACGTTGCCGAGCTTGGCCTTGGTCTGCCCCTCGAACTGCGGGTCCTTCAACCGCACCGACACGATCGCCGTCAGTCCCTCGCGGATGTCCTTGCCGTCCAGGTTGTCGTCCTTCTCCTTCAGCAGGTTGCGGGAGCGGGCGTAGCGGTTGGCCGCGTTGGTCAGCGCCTTCTTGAACCCCTCCTCGTGCATGCCGCCCTCGGTGGTGGAGATGCCGTTGGCGAAGGAGAAGATGCTCTCGTGGAACCCGGTGTTCCACTGCAGGGCGACCTCCACCTCCTGGGCGTCCTCCACCTGCCCGTAGGCGGCCACCTTGCGGAACAGGGACTCCTTGGAGGCGTTCAGGTGCTTCACATAGTCGACGATGCCGCCGTTGTACTTGAAGGTCTCCTTCGTCCGGCTCTCGGGCCGCTCGTCGGCGAACCGGATCTCCAGGGCTTTGTTCAAGAACGCCATCACCTGCAGGCGCTCGGTCACCGTCTGGGCGCGGAAGTCCACCTCCTCGAAGATGGTGGGATCCGGCCAGAACGTCACGGTGGTCCCGGTGCGGTCCCGGGGAGCCTCGCCGGCCACCTTGAGCTTGCCCTGCGGCTTGCCGCCGTCGGCGAACTCCATGATGTGGTGCTTGCCACCCCGGTCGATCTCCAGGACGAGGCGGGTCGACAGGGCGTTCACCACCGACACCCCCACGCCGTGGAGGCCGCCGGACACCTTGTAGCCCGCCCCGCCGAACTTGCCGCCGGCGTGCAGGGTGGTGAGCACGACCTCGGCCGCCGACTTTTCCGGGGACTGCGGGTAGGGGTCCACCGGGATGCCGCGACCGTCGTCGACCACCCGGCAGCCGCCGTCGGCCAGCAGGGTCACGTCGATGCGGGTGCAGTACCCGGCCATGGCCTCGTCGACGGCGTTGTCGACCACTTCCCAGACCAGGTGGTGGAGGCCGCTCGGACCGGTCGACCCGATGTACATGCCGGGCCGGATGCGGACCGGATCGAGGCCCTCAAGGACGGTGATGTCCTGCGCGTTGTAGGACCCGTCGTCAGCCGCCAATTTGTGCCTTCACCCTCAGGTCCACGGGCGCGCCCTTTCGCATCGCAGTGTTCGAGTGCGCACCGAGTCCCCGATCCAGCCGGGCGGTCTCTCCGATGCGGACGAGCCATTCTACCCGACGGCACCCTCCCTCGGACGCACTCAACCGTCGCCGAGCGACCGCTTGACGGTCACCTGCAGGCGGTCCGGCACCGTCCCGCCGATCTCCCCCACCCGGGCCAGCAGACCGGGGCCGAGGGCCCGGACCTGGGTCGCCCAGGCCGGCTGGTCCACCGCCACGACCAGGACCCCGCCGGACAGCCGGACGGGCCGGACGTGTCGGGCCATCGCCGGACCGACGATCTCCTCCCACCGGGAAAATACCGCCGAAAGGGTGGCCGCGGTCGGAGCGACCGGGCCGCCAGTCGTTAGGTCACCAGCCGCCGGACCCCCGGTCGGTGTGCCCGGCGGCGGTACCGACGTCGGGGCCAGGCCACCCAGGACC
>CAYVPF010000124.1:0-5689 GCA_964453355.1 uncultured Acidimicrobiaceae bacterium
ATACGAATTCGTACTCCGCGGTAACGTTCCCGTCATGGTGATCAAACGGGTGGGAATCGTCGGGTCCGGCATCATGGGTTCCGGGGTGGCCGAGGTGGCAGCGGCCAACGGCCACGAGGTGGTGCTGCGCAGCCGCAGTCAGGGCAGCGCCGACGCCACGCTGGTGGGGCTGGAGAAATCCCTGAACAGGCAGGTGGAGAAGGGCAAGCGGTCCGAGGCCGAGCGCGACGAGATCCTCGCCCGGGTGACCACCACCACCTCGTTGGACGACCTGGCCGACGTCGACCTGGTCCTGGAATCGGTGGTCGAGGATCTGGCGGTGAAAAAGCACCTGTTCACGGACTTGGACCGGGTGTGCAAAGAAGGGGCGATCCTGGCCACCAATACGTCCACCCTGCCGGTGGTGGAGCTGGCCATGGAGACCGGCCGGCCCGACCGGGTGTGCGGCATCCACTTCTTCAACCCGGCCCAGGTGATGTCCCTGGTGGAGGTGGTCCGGCCCATCACCGCCTCCGACGAGACCATCGCCACCGCGGTGGCGTTCGCCGAAGCCTGCGGCAAGGACCCGGTACCGGTGAAGGACCAGGCCGGGTTCGTGGTCAACGCCCTACTGTTCCCGTACCTGAACAACGCCGTGCGGCTGCTGGAGCAGGGGGTGGCCACGAAGGAGGGCATCGACACCGCCATGAAGGGCGGCTGCGGGTTCCCGATGGGACCGTTCGCCCTCTTGGACCTTGTCGGGCTGGACACCTCGGTGGCCATCCTGGACACCCTCTACGAGGAGTACCGGGACCCCAACTACGCCGCCCTGCCGCTGCTGCGGCGGATGGTGGCCGCCGAGACCCTGGGCCGCAAGACCGGCCGCGGGTTCTACGACTACCAGAAGAAGTAGGCCGCCAATCAAGTCGGCGACGGCCGGGACCGCACAGCCGCCGGCCGCGGGTGACCGGGCCGGCAGAAGGGCAGAATGATGGGGATGGCCGACCGCGCCAAGCCGTGGATGATGCGGACCTACTCGGGGCACTCCAGCGCCCGGGCGTCCAACCAGCTGTACCGGACCAACCTGGCCAAGGGCCAGACGGGCCTGTCCATCGCCTTCGACCTGCCGACCCAGACCGGCTACGACCCCGACGATCCGGAGGCCGTCGGCGAGGTGGGCAAGGTGGGGGTGCCGGTGGCCCACCTCGGCCACATGCGGCAGCTGATGGACGGCATCCCGGTGGGCGAGATGAACACGTCCATGACCATCAACGCCACCGCCGGCTGGCTGCTGGGCCTGTACGTGGCTAACGCCCAGGACCAGGGGGTCGACCCGACCGTCCTGTCCGGGACCACCCAGAACGACATCGTGAAGGAGTACCTGAGCCGGGGCACCTTCATCTTCCCGCCCCAGCCCAGCCTGCGACTGACGGTGGACACGATCGCCTACACGGTGCAGGCGGTGCCGAAGTGGAACCCGATCAACGTCTGCAGCTACCACCTGCAGGAGGCCGGGGCCACCCCGGTGCAGGAGGTGGCCTACGCCCTGGCCACGGACATCGGGGTGCTGGACGCCGTGCGGGAATCGGGCAAGGTGGCCGAGGGCGACCTGCACACCGTGGTGGGCCGGATCAGCTTCTTCGTCAACGCCGGCGTGCGGTTCGTGGAGGAGACCTGCAAGATGCGGGCCTTCACGGCCATGTGGGACCGGATCTGCCGCGAGCGGTACGGCGTGGAGGACCCCAAGCTGCGCCGGTTCCGGTACGGGGTGCAGGTGAACTCGCTGGGCCTGACCGAGCAGCAGCCGGAGAACAACGTGCCCCGGATCGTGCTGGAGTCCCTGGGGGTGACCCTTTCGGCGGGGTCCCGGGCCCGGGCCATCCAGCTGCCGGCGTGGAACGAGGCCCTGGGGCTGCCGCGGCCATGGGACCAGCAGTGGTCGCTGCGGATCCAGCAGATCCTGGCCTACGAGTCGGACCTCTTGGAGTACGACGACATCTTCGACGGGTCGAAGGTGGTGGAGGCCAAGACGGCCGACATCGTGGCCGCCGCCGCCGCCGAGCTGGACGACGTGCTGGCCCTCGGCGGGGCGTTCGAGGCCATCGACGAGCTGAAGATGCGGCTGGTCCGCAGCCAGTCGGACCGGGTGCGCCGGATCGAGACCGGCGAGCAGCAGGTGGTGGGCGTCAACTGCTTCACCGAGACCGCCCCGTCGCCGCTGACCGGTGACGAGGGCGCCGACAACATCTTGAAGGTGGACCCGACGGTGGAGGCCGAGCTGCAGGCCGACGTGGCCGAGTGGCGGCGGCAGCGCGACAACCGCGCCGTGGCCCGAGCCCTGGACGACCTGCGCCGGGCCGCCGTCGATGCCGACACCAACGTGATGGCGGCCACCATCGCCCTGGCCCACGCCGGGGGGACCACCGGGGAGTGGGCCGGGGCCCTGCGGGAGGTGTTCGGCGAGTACCGGGCGCCCACCGGGGTGGGCGGCGGGGTCGGCCACCGGGGAGCCGAACTGGCCCCGGTGGTGGCCCGGGTCCGGGCCCTGGCCGAGGCCACCGGCGGCCCGCCGCGCCTGCTGGTGGCCAAGCCGGGGCTGGACGGCCATTCGAACGGGGCCGAGCAGATCGCCGTGGCTGCCCGGGACGCGGGGTTCGAGGTCATCTACCAGGGCATCCGGCTGACCCCGGAGCAGATCGTGGCGGCCGCCCGGGACGAGGACGTGGACCTGGTCGGGCTGTCCATCCTGTCCGGGTCCCACCTGGAGCTGGTGCCGGAGATCCTCGACCGGCTGCGGGCGGCCGGGGTGGACGCCGACGTGGTGGTCGGCGGCATCATCCCCCACGACGACGCCGAGGTGCTGTTGGGCAAAGGGGTGGCCGCCGTCTACACCCCCAAGGACTTCGAGTTCGACAAGATCATGGAGGACATGGTCGGGCTGGTGGAGCGTCACCGGCAGCACCGGTAGGGGGCCAGTGGACGCCGACATCGTCATCCGGGGAGGCACGCTGATCGACGGCACCGGGTCCCCGGGCCGGCCGGCCGACGTGGCCGTGACCGGGGACCGCATCGTGGCCGTGACCGACACCGGACCGGGCTCGGCGGGCGACCGGCTGCGGGGGCGCCGGGAGCTGGACGCCGGCGGGATGGTGGTGGCGCCGGGGTTCGTCGACATCCACACCCACTACGACGCCCAGGTGTTCTGGGACCCGGGGCTGACGCCGTCGTCGTTCCACGGCGTCACGTCGGTGGTGGCCGGCAACTGCGGGTTCTCGATCGCCCCGGTCACGGCCGGCGGGGTGGACCTGCTGGCGCACACCCTGCAGCACGTCGAGGACATGAGCTTCGACACCCTGGCGGCCGGGGTGCCGTGGGCGGAGTTCGAGACGTTCCCCCAATACCTCCAAGCCATCGCCCGGCGGGGCAGCGCCCTCAACTACGGCTGCTACGTCGGCCACACCGCCGTCCGGCTGTACGTGATGGGCGACGACGCCTACGAGCGGCCGGCCACCGAGGACGAGCTGGCCCGCATGCAGGCCGTGGTGGCCGAGGCCCTGGACGGCGGGGCCATCGGGTTCGCCTCCAGCGCCTCCCCCACCCACAACGGCGACCACGGGCGGCCGGTGCCGTCGCGGGTGGGCGACCTGCACGAGCTCCGGACCTTGCTGGAACCGCTCCGGGTGGCCGATCGGGGCGTGGTGGCCCTCATCCTGGGCGGCACCGTCGACCATGACGAGGTGTTCGCCCTGCAGCAGCAGATCGGCCGGCCGATCACCTGGACGGCCCTGCTCACCGTCAAGGGCTACCCGTACCACCTGGACGTCATGGCCAAGCACGACGCCGCCCGGGCCCGGGGCATCGAGGTGTGGCCGCAGGTGTCCTGCCGGCCGCTGGTGTTCCAGATGAACCTGGCCGAGCCGTTCACCCTCAACCTGCGGTCCAGCTTCGCCGCCCTGATGGGCATCTCCCGGGAGCAGCGGATCGCCGCCTACCGGGACCCGGCCTGGCGGGCGGCCACCGAGGAGGAGCTGGCCGGACGGCAGGGGTTCCTGCCGGTCAACTGGGCGGCCATCTCGGTGGCCGAGTCTCCTTCCCGGCCCGACCTGGCCGACCGGCCGGTGCTGGCCCTGGCCGAGGAGTGGGGGTGCACCCCGCTGGAAGTGCTGTTGGACCTGTCGCTGGACGACGACCTGGCCACCCGGTTCTGGTCGGTGCTGGCCAACGACGACCCCGAGGGCATCGCCTGGCTGTTGCCGCAGGACAACGTGCTGCTGGGCCTGGCCGACTCCGGGGCCCACGTGTCCCAGCTCTGCGACGCCTGCTTCGCCACCGACCTGCTGGGCAACTGGGTCCGCGACCGGCAGGTGATGCCGTTGGAGCGGGCCGTGCACAAGCTGACCGCCGAGCCGGCTGCCGTGTACGGCCTGCACGACCGGGGCACGGTGGCCGAGGGCAAGGCCGCCGACCTGTGCGTGTTCGACCCCGCCACCGTGGCCCCGGGGCCGCTGCGGCGGATCTACGACTTCCCGGCCGGCGGCGAACGGCTGACCGCCGACGCCCCGGTCGGCATGGCCCACGTGTTGGTCAACGGCGTCCCCATCCGGGTGGACGGGGAGCAGGTGGACGGCGTCCGGCCCGGAGTCCTGCTGACCGCCTGAGCCATGTGCCCCAAGCCCCTGGGCCGGCGGCGGATGCTCTTGCGGTTGGCCATCGGATTGCCGGTGGCGTTGGCCCTGCCGCTGGTGGCGGCCGGCTGCACCGGCCAGCCCACCGCCTCCAGCCGGACCGGTGCCCATACGCCGGCGAAGACCACGACGTCGACCCGTAGTTCGTCGACGAGCAGTTCGTCGACCAGCACCTCGCCGGCCCGGGCCCCGACGACCACCCGGCCGACAGGGACGGCGGTGACACCGACACCGCTGCCGGTGACCCCGGTGCAGTGGGCCCCGTGCACCACAGCTCAGGCGACCGGGCTGCAGTGCGGATCGGTGACGGTGCCGCTCGACTATGCCGACCCGCCGGGCGCCACCATCCAGGTCGCCGTGGCCCGTCACCCGGCGGAGGCGCCGGCCCAGCGGATCGGGTCGCTGGTGGTCAATCCCGGCGGCCCGGGGGTGTCGGGCATCAGCGACCTGGCCAACGAGCTGTCGGTGATGACAGCGACGGTGCTGGACGACTTCGACGTGGTGTCCTTCGACCCCCGGGGGGTCCAACGGAGCGATCCGGTCACCTGCGGCAACTCGCCGAGTGGCACGTCCACAACAGCGACCGACCTGCCGGACCCAGTACCGGTCGGCGCGGCGGCCGTCCAGTCGCTGGAGGGCCAGCTGAAGCGGTTCGCCGCGGCCTGTGAAAAGGCCGACGGCAGCATCCTCCCCTACGTCGGCACGGTGGACACCGCCCGGGACCTGGACCGCATCCGGGCCGCCCTGGGCGACGCCACGCTGACGTTCATGGGCCAGTCCTATGGCACCCTGCTCGGGGCCACCTACGCCGAGCTGTTCCCCACCCACGTCCGGGCCATGGTGCTGGACAGCGCCATCGACCCGGCGCTGTCCCTGTCGCAGTTCGTCCTCGACCAGGCCGAAGGGTTCGAGGCGGCCTTCGGACGGTTCGCCACCTGGTGCGCCTCGACCCCGTCGTGCCCGTGGCGGCCGACCGGCACAGCCACCGCCGCCGTGTCGGCCCTCGTGTCCCAGGTGACGGCGAC
>CAYVPF010000124.1:5789-8873 GCA_964453355.1 uncultured Acidimicrobiaceae bacterium
CGACCGGCACAGCCACCGCCGCCGTGTCGGCCCTCGTGTCCCAGGTGACGGCGACTCCCCTGCCGGCCGGCGCCAATGCCTCCGTAGCCAGCGCCACCGCCGGTCCCGGTGCGCTCTACGACGCCTTGCTCGACGGCCTGTACGCCGAGAGCGACTGGCCGACCCTCGCCAACGCCCTGGCCCAGGCGGCCGGAGGCGGCGGCGGCGATCTGGTCCAGATGGCCGACCACTACGTGGCCGGCGGCGGCACCAAGACCGAGGAGGCCAACGTGGCCATCAACTGCCTGGACTACCCCACCGCTAAGGACCTGGCCGCCTATCCGACCCTGGCCGCCGCCGACGCCGCCAAGGCCCCGCTGTTCGGAGCCCTGGTGGCCTGGGGGGCGGCCAGCTGCGCGGTGTGGCCGGTGCCGGCCACCCGGACCCCGGGCCCGATCACCGCCGCTGGTTCGCCGCCCATCCTGGTGATCGGCACCACCGGGGATCCCGCCACCCCGTACCAGTGGGCGGTCAGCCTGGCCGGCCAGCTCCAGCACGGCGTGCTGCTGACCCGGGACGGCAACGACCACGTGGCCTACTTCTACAGCGGCTGCGTCCGCTCGGCAGTGGGCGCCTATCTGGTGAGTGGCACGGTGCCGGCGGCCGGGACGGTCTGCACAGGCTGAATCCGCAGCCGGGCCACGTCAGGGGGCGCACCCCCGAGCGTCGTCACGCCCTATCCCCCGCAAGAGCGTCCCCGGGTCCACGTCCAGGGCCCGGGCCAACCGGACGATGATGTCGAGGCCCACATTGCGATGGCCGCTCTCGATCGACGAGACATAGGTGTCGTGGATGCCGCAGGCCGCGGCCAGCTCGACCTGTGAGAGCCCCAGCTTCAGGCGGCGCTCACGGACGCGGCGGCCGAACAGCTGTGCCGCCGTCGGTGCCGCCCCCATGCGGGTGAGCGTACGACCGTCGAAGCCGGTCAACCAGTTATAGACGATCACATAACAGACGATGTTGTAAGCCGGCTAGAGTGCCCGGCCAGGGATGGGCATATCCGTGAGGAGGTGCTCATGGCCGGTTCGGCCGGTGGTGGCGACGACCAGAACAGTGAGGCCCGGACGCCGGTCGAGCGCCTGGTCGCCCTCGAGGCGGCCATCGAGGCGCTGGGCGCGGTTGTACACCAGGACGGATCCGTCCACGCGGAACGACTGGTCGTCGGTGGGACCGACGCCGACGTGCGCTTCGTCGTCCGTTCGACCGGCGGCTACGCCACGGTCGAGCTGCAACTGGACAGTCCCCCCGGGGCTGACACCAAAGTGGTGCTGTTCGCCGGCCGGGACCCCGAGAGCAGCGAGTCCGGGGGCAACGGCAACCCGAGGCTCGGGGCGGCCATCTTCGGTGGCGGTACCTGCCGGGCGGGCATCGAACTGACCCAGGATCCCGACGGGTCGTGGTCGGTCGGATCGATCGGCGAGGCACCGTAGGAGCCGTCGGGTCGGGGCGCGAGGTTCCTTGGAGTTACCTCCTCATCTCCTCGGATCCCGCCCCGGCCCGACGGTCGGACGTGCCGGCGACGGACACGCTCTGCTCGGGCTGAACGGCCGGAGCTCAATCGCCGGCGAGGGCCCGGTCCACGTCGACGAGCTCGATGTCGCGGCGCGCCGCAGCAGCCTCGACGAGTCCGTCGGTGTAGCCCGACTTCGAGATCAACACGATCGTGGGCGACGGGGCAACCTTCAGCCCGGCCTGCGTCAAGGCGGGGAGCTTGTAAGTCTCCAGGTCCGACAGGACGCCGACGCCGAGCTTGCGCTGGGTCCATTTCACCTCGCCGACCAGGACGACTCGTTGACGGGCCAGCCCGACGATGTCGATCTCCTCGGAGCTCCGCTCACCCTTTTGGCGCAGCAAGTTCAGCGCGTGGCCCCACCAGGGCCCGACCTGGGAGACGACGCTGCCGTGGGTAGCCCTCACCCACGATCTGGCCCATTCCTCGAACACCACGGAAACGTGTTCAGGCAAAGCCGGGCGAACCTCAGTCTCGTAGAGATCGGCCGGATCCAGGCCGGTCTCGAGTTCTGATTGGAACGGGAAGACGAAGCGGAACCAGAACCTGAAGAACGGATCCTCCAGGTGCCAGTGGACGCCCCGGCTCGACGGGTTGGCGCCGACCGGGAGGTGGCGGGACACCAGTCGCAGGTCGGCCAGGTGGAGGAGGTACTTGGTCGCCGTGGCCGTGTCGATGCGAATGGGAGTGGCGATCTCGCCGATGTCCTTGTCCCCCGACGCCAGCTGCTCGAGCATCGAGAAATAGACACCGGGTTGGCGCAATTCCCCCTCCAGTACCGTCCGAGCCTCGTTCCAGAGGGTCCCGTGGGGGTTCAAGACCTGCTTGCAGATGGCGGTTTTGGTGTCCCTTCCGGCCAGATCCGAGAGGTAGAGCGGCATACCGCCCGCCACCGCGTACCGTTCCATCTGGGAGATGCGGTCGAGCCCGTCGAGGAACAGGCGCGCCCCCGAGAAATCGAGCGGCCGGATCTCGAGTGGACTGAGGCGGCCGTGGAGCGGGTTCCGCTCGGACTGGAGGGCCTCCATCTGGCTGACCGCCGAACCGCAGAGGACCAGTTTGAGCTGCGAGGTGTCCCGCTCCTCCTCGAAGACGGCCTGGATGGCGGTGAGCTGCCGGTCGGCCTCGCCTTCGGACGTGCCGAGAAGCCACGGGAGCTCGTCCACGATGACGAGAAGCTTCGCCCCTCTCGCCGCCTGGAACAGGGCTCGGAAGAAGGCCGGGACGTCCGGGAGGGCTGGCCGCAAGCCCAGAAAAGGTTCGAGGGCGGTGGCAAAGCGTTCCAGCTGCGCCCCGGGCACGAGTCGCTCGGCGGTGACGATCAAGGCGGGCTTGTCGTGGGCAAGGCGGCGAAGCAACCAGGACTTGCCCGTTCGCCGCCGGCCGTAGACGTTGATCGGCCGGAAGTCCTTGCTCGCCCACCACTCCTCGAGCCGGGCGAGCTCGGCAGTACGGTTCAAGAACTGGTCGCTCAGCGCCCACCGGTAAGGGGTCACCATAACGGACTTTAAAGTAACATACTTTAGAGTTCGTTA
>CAYVPF010000125.1:0-8820 GCA_964453355.1 uncultured Acidimicrobiaceae bacterium
GCGCCTCCCCGGGGGGGTCCTTGGGGGTCTTTGCGGGCGGGTTGGGGGTCTGGGCGGGGGTGGGGGCCCAGAGCAACGCCATCACTGGGCAAGGTCCGGCCTCCTTGAACGCCGCCCCCGCACCCGCCGCCTGTGCCACCGGTGACCCGTCCTCGGGCAGCAGCCTTCCGACTGGCCTGTTGACCGCCGGCCAGTGCCTGGTCGCTCCCAACGGCCAGTACGAGCTGCTCATGCAGGGCGACGGCAACCTCGTCCTCTACGCCCAGAACGGGAACGCCCTGTGGAGCT
The DNA here is from genome assembly GCA_964453355.1 of uncultured Acidimicrobiaceae bacterium. GTDB lineage: Bacteria > Actinomycetota > Acidimicrobiia > Acidimicrobiales > RAAP-2 > DASZUK01. The sequence goes on from CAYVPF010000125.1 coordinate 289, forward strand.
CGAACACGGCCGGGAACCCGGGCGCCTTCTTGCGGCTGCAGGCCAACGGCTACATGGCGGTGATCAACAACGCCAACGTCACCCAGCTCTGGCCGACGGGCAACGACTTCTTCCAGGGCACCCCGAACCCGAACCTCGTTCTGCAGGACGACGGCAACTTGGTGCTCTACGGCTACGGCACCGGGGGCGGCGTCCCGTACGCCGCCTGGTCGACCGGGACCAATCTGACCAACATCCTGACCTGCAGCAACGCCTCGCCGAGCGCGCTGGCGTCGGGTGTCCTCCAGTCCGGAGCCTGCCTGCTGTCCCCGAACCACCAGTACGGGCTGCTGATGCAGGCCAACGGCAACGCGGTCCTCTATCGAGCGGGCGACGACGACCCGCTGTGGGCCGCCTTCCCGCAGGGCAGCTTGCAAGGTGCCGGGGGCCCGGTGTCGGGGGCAGTGGCCGGCGACACCCTGGTCCTCTACGCCGACGGCAACCTGTGCGTGACCGGATGGTGCAACGGGGCCACGGCGGCCAAGCCCACCCTGGCCCTCGAGAACAACGGGAACCTGGTGGAGTACGCCAACAACAGCACGCCGTCGAACACAGTGTCCTCGTATGCCGCCTGGCAGACCGGCACGGCCAACCTCCAGGGGAACACCCTGCCCACGGGGAGCACCCTCATGCCCGGGCAGTACCTCCAGTCGGCCAACGGCACGTACACGCTGTCGATGGGCACCAACGGGCTGCTCGAGCTGTCCTATGTCTCCGACGGCTACTTCTGCCCGATGTGGTCCCGACCGTCTTCCAAGTCCGGGGTCGGCGCCCTGGCCGACGGGGATGGGGAGACCTACAGCCCGAGCCTCGTCGCCGGCTCTTCGCTGACCATGCAGACCGACGGCAACCTGGTGCTGAACTCGTCGAGTGGCGCGGCGTATGTGAACGTCAGCAACACTCCGAACAGCGCCGGGGCCTACGTCCAGCTGGGGGACGACGGCAACGTCGTCGTCTACAGCGCCGGGGGCGGGAGCGTCCTGTGGCAGTCGGGGACCAATGTCGACCGGGGCTCGGCCCTGTGCACGGGGGGGACCCTCAGCGGCGGCCAGTTCCTGACCGTTGTCGGGGAGCCCAATGAGACCGCCACAGACACGCTGGTCATGCAGGGGACATGCAACCTCGTCTACTACACGACACACGGGTACCCGTTCTGGTCGTCCAAGACCGACGAGGGCAGCGCCGCCGATCCCGGGGGGGACGACGCCGGCTGTTATCTCACAATGCAGACCGACGGCAACCTGGTCATCTACGCCCCGAACTACCCGGGCGGCCAGAAGGCCCTCTGGTCCTCGGGCACCCATCAGAGCAGCATCCCCCCGAACCTGGTCGAGAACCTGGGCCCGTTCACCCTGACCAACGTCGGCTACACCTACAACGGGGAGGCGGCCGAGATCGTGTCCGACTCGGCCAGCGTGATCTGGACCTCCGCCCCGAACACCGGCCTCTTCAAGGCGGACGGCAGCACCGCCGTCGGTGCCGTGCAGACGCTGGTGGGGTTCTTGACCTTCCTGCTCCCACTGCTGCTCTGACTGGCCGGGCCGGGGTTCGGGTCGCCCATAGGGGCCGGTCTGGCTCTACCGTGGGCCCATGACCCGACTGGCCTACCTGGGCACCCCCGAGCTGGCGGTGCCGCCGTTGCAGGCGCTGGTGGCCGCCGGCCACGACGTCGCCGTGGTGGTCACCCGGCCGGACCGCCGGCGGGGGAGGGGTGCGGCCACCTCAGCCAGCCCGGTGAAGGAGGCGGCCGAACGGCTCGGTATCCCGGTGGTGCACGACCACCGCCAGCTGATCGGCGCCGGCGTCGACCTGGGGGTGGTGGTGGCCTACGGCCGCATCATCCCGGCCGACGTGCTGGCGGCGGTGCCGATGGTCAACCTGCACTTCTCCCTGCTGCCGCGCTGGCGGGGAGCGGCGCCGGTGGAGCGGGCCCTGTTGGCCGGTGACCCGGTGACCGGGGTGTGCGTCATGGCGGTGGAGGAGGGCCTCGACACCGGCCCGGTGTACCTCCGCGAGGAGGCCGCCGTCGGTGCCGACGACGACCTGGCCACCCTCCGGGACCGGCTCGTCGGCATCGGCAGCCGGCTGTTGGTGCAGGCCCTGTCCGGCCCGCTGCCCGAGCCGCAGCCCCAGCAGGGGGAGCCGACGTATGCCGACAAGATCGACCCGGCCGAGCTGCAGCTGCACTGGGACCGTCCGGCGGCCCAGCTGGACCGGGTGGTGAAGCTGGACCGGGCGTGGACCACCTTCCGGGGGCGCCGGCTGCGGGTGCTGCGAGCCCGGCCGACCGGGCCAGGATCAATCGGGCCAGGGTCAATCGGGCCCGGGTCGATCGGGCCGCGGCCGGCCGGACCGCCGGGGACCCTGGACGGGGAGGTGGTGGCCACCGGTGACGGCGGCCTGGCCCTGCTGGCGGTGCAGCCGGAGGGGAAGGGCCCGATGGCTGCCGCCGACTGGCTCCGCGGGATCCGGCCGGTACCGGGGGAACGGTTGGGCTGACTCAGGCGACCAGGAGGCTGGCGAGGGCGTCCAGGTGGGTGGGGTCGGTGCCGCAGCAGCCACCGACCACCACCAGGTCCAGGGCGGCCCGGGCGGACGCCATCGCCTCGGCCCACTGCTCCGGCGGGTCGCAGACCAGATGGGTCAGCCGGTCGAGGGCGGCCGGGGGCAACGAGGACCCGTTGGCTTTCAGCTCCTTCACCCGTTCCCATCCGCCACCGGCCGCCCGGCTGGCGGCGACGACCACCGACGGGTGTACGCAGCTGATCGAGAAGTACAGCGGCGCCGGGTGTACGTCGGCGTCGATCCGGACGATCACCTCGGCCAGTGGGGTTCCGTCGGGCAGCCGGCCGGCCGGGTCCACCAGGAAGCTGGGCACGTAGGCGGTGCCGGTGGCCGCCATGGCCCGGCACAGGCCGACGGCCTCCTCGACCGCCGGCAGCGGGACGGCGAACAGGAAGTCGGCGTCCGCCAGGGCGGCGGCCTGGGACCCGTGGTAGTCGGCGGCGGCCTCGGCGGTCGGCGCCCCGGTCGGGTCGTAGCCGTCACCCCGGGGGCCCAGCACCCCGGCCACCCACACCGACGCGCCCATCCCGAGGTCGTCCACCAGGGCCCGTTGGAACCGGACCCCTTCCCGGTTGAGCCGGTCCACGTCCGCCATCGGCCGGCCGGCGGCGCGGAGCCGGTCGGGGCCGCCGCGCCAGGTGGGGGTGCCGACCACGGCGGGCAGCCCATGGCGGTCGGCCGCCCGCAGGTACCCCGTCCACAGGTCCGCCAGCACCCGACGGCCGGCCGGGTCGTCGAGCATGCCGACCGTCTGCAGCTCCGGTAGCGGGTAGTCGGTGCCGTACACCACCGCGGTCTCGATGCCGCCGTCGGCCAGCACCACCCGGGACGACAGGATGGCGGCCGGATCCATCGCTGCAGTTTGGCCCACGTCGTTAGGCTGCCGCGGGTGAGCGGCAGCTGGGACCCGGCGCAGTACCGGCGGTTCGCCGCCGAGCGCCGCCAGCCGTTCGACGACCTGGTCGCCCTCTGCCGGCCGGTCCCCGGGGGGACCGTGGTGGACCTCGGCTGCGGCACAGGCCGCCTCACCGCCGACCTCCACCGGGACCTCAACGCCGCCGCCACCGTCGGGCTGGACTCGTCCGAGGCCATGCTGGCCGAGGCGCCCACTGGGATCCCCGGCCTCACGTTCGTCGGCGGCGACCTCGCCCGCTGGGACGGGCCGCCGGTGGACGTGGTGTTCGCCAACGCCTCGCTGCAGTGGGTGGACGACCACCCCGGCCTGCTCGGCCGGCTCCGTGGGGCGCTGCGGCCCGGCGGCCAGCTGGCGTTCCAGGTGCCGACCAACTTCGGGCACCCGTCCCACCGGGTGGCCCGGGAGGTGGCCGCCGAGCCGCCGTTCGCCGCCGCCCTGGCTGCCGCCGGCGGACCGCCGCCGGACCGGGGGACCGCCGTGCTGAGCCCGACGGCGTACGCCGAGTGCCTCGACGACCTGGGGGCCACCGACCAGGTCGTCCGGTTGCAGGTGTACGGGCACCGGCTGGAGGGGACCGCCGCCGTGGTCGACTGGGTCCAGGGCACCCTCTTGACGCCGTACCGCCGGCAGCTGGACCCGGCCACCTACGGGGCGTTCGTCGACCGGTACCGGGCCCGCCTCGTCGAGGTGCTCGGGGACCGGCGGCCGTACTTCTACGCCTTCCCCCGCATCCTCGGCTGGGCCCGGTTCCCGTAGGGTTGGCCGGCCGTGGGGTTGGTCGGCCGGAGGGTTGTGGGGCTGCAGGGCCGTAGGCTGGGACCATGGCTCCCGACCCCGGCACCCCCGGCGCGCTGAAGTTGGCTCCGTCCGTCCTGTCGGCGGATTTCGGCGGCCTGGCCGAGGCGGTGGGGGAGGTGGCGGCGACGGCGGACTGGCTGCACGTGGACGTCATGGACGGCCACTTCGTCCCCAACCTGACCATCGGCCCGCCGGTGGTGGCGTCCCTGCGGAAGCACTCGGGCATGTTCTTCGACTGCCATCTCATGATGACCGACCCCGGCGACTACCTGGAGGCCTTCCGGGATGCCGGGGCGGACGGCTGCACCGTGCACGTGGAGATCGGCGACACCGCCGTCCTGCTGGCGCAGCTGCGGTCCCTCGGGCTGCGGGCCGGACTGGCGGCCAATCCCGACACCCCGTTCGAGGCCCTGGAGCCCTACCTGGGTGACGTGGACCTGGTGCTGTGCATGACCGTGTTCCCGGGGTTCGGGGGCCAGGCGTTCATGGCCGAGGTGCTGCCCAAGGTCCGACAGGTCCGCCAAGCCCTGACGGACCGGGGGCTGGCCGGCCGGGTGGACCTGGAGGTGGACGGGGGCAACGACGAGGCCACTGCCCCCCAGGCGGCGGCCGCCGGCGCCAACGTGTTCGTGGCCGGCTCCGCCGTGTTCGGTCGGGACCGGCCGTGGGAGGCCACCGAGTCCATTCGCCGGGCCGCCGTCGCCGGGGCACCGCCCCCGGGTCGACCGCCATCGGCGGGTGGGCCGCCATTGCCGGGTGGAACGGGCAAGTAGGATTTCCCCCCCACCCCCGGCGGCGTCGACAAGAACTAGAACACGTTCTAGAATAAGGGGCGGAAGGAGCGAGAGTGGCTACCGAGGCTGAGTCGACCATGACCACGGACGAGGGCTACATGGCCCGGGCCGTCGTCCTGGCCGCCGCCGTCCACGGCACCACCGCCCCGAACCCGTGGGTCGGCTGCGTGGTGGCCACCACCGCCGGGGAGGTCTTCGAGGGGGCCACCGCCCCGCCCGGCGGTCCTCACGCCGAGGTCATCGCCCTGCGGGCCGCCGGCGACCTCGCCCGCGGCGCCACCTTGTACACCACCTTGGAGCCCTGCGCCCACGTCGGCCGGACCCCGCCGTGCGTGGACGCCATCCTGGCCGCCGGGATCGCCCGGGTGGTCGTGGCCGTGACGGACCCGGACCCGAACGTGTCCGGTCGGGGGGTCGACCGGCTGCGGGAAGCCGGGGTCCGCGTCGACGTCGGCGCCGGTGCCGGCGCGGTCGCCGAACAGCTGGCCCCGTACCTGAAGCACCGCCGGACCGGCTTGCCGTGGGTGGTGCTGAAGCTGGCCGCCACCATGGACGGGCGGACGGCCGCCCCCGACGGGTCCAGCCGGTGGATCACCGGCGAGGACGCCCGCCGGGACGTCCACGAGCTGCGGTCCCGGTCCGGTGCCGTCCTGGTCGGGGCCGGCACCGTCCGGTCCGACGACCCGGAGTTGACGGCCCGGACCGATCCGCCGGCCGCCCGGCAGCCGCTGCGGGTGGTGTTGGGCACCGCCCCGGCCGAGGCCAAGATGCAGCCGGCCGTCGAGCTGTCGGGGGACCTCGACGCCGTCCTGGTGGAGCTGGGCCGCCGGGGGGTGCTGCAGGTGCTCGTCGAAGGAGGTGCCACGGTGGCCCACGAATTCCATGCCCGCCGGCTGGTGGACCGGTACGTGCTGTACCTGGCCCCGGCCCTGTTCGGGGGCGACGACGGCCGGGGTCTGTTCGCCGGGCCCGGCGCCCCCACCATGGCCGAGCTGTGGCGGGGGCGGCTGGTGTCGGTGGCCCGCCTCGGCACCGACCTGCGACTGGAGCTGGCTGCCTGATGCCGTTTTCCCGGGTAGAAGACGCCGTGGCGGCCATCGGCCGCGGCGAGATGGTGGTGGTGGTCGACGACGAGGACCGCGAGAACGAGGGCGACCTGGTGATGGCCGCCGAGGCGGCCACCCCGGAGAACATCGCCTTCTTCTTGACCCACACCTCCGGGGTCATCTGCGTGCCGATCCTGCCGGAGCGGGCCGACCACCTGGACCTGCCACTGATGGTGGCCGCCAACACCGAGGCCCAGCGGACCGCCTTCACCGTCAGCGTCGACGCCCGCAACACCACCACCACCGGCATCTCCGCCGCCGACCGGGCCGCCACCATCGCCGCCCTCATCGACCCCCGCACGCGGCCGGCCGACCTGAACCGGCCCGGCCACATCTTTCCCCTTCGCTACCGGGAGGGCGGGGTGCTGAAGCGGGCCGGCCACACCGAGGCCACCGTCGACCTGGCCCGGGCCGCCGGCCTCAGTGCCGCCGGGGTGTTGTGCGAGATTGTCACCGAGGACAAGTCCTCCATGGCCCGGCTGCCGGACCTGGAGGCGTTCGCCGAGCGGCACGGCCTGCCGCTGATCTCCATCGCCGACATCATCCGGTACCGGCGGCGCACCGAGATGCTGGTCCGCCGGGTGTCAGAGGCCCGGATCCCGACGGACGCCGGCGACCACACCGCCTACGTCTACGAATCGGTCATCGACGGCGAGCAGCACCTGGCCCTGGTCAAGGGGGACGTGACCGGGCACGACAACGTGCTCGTCCGGGTGCACTCCGAATGCCTCACCGGCGACGTGTTCGGGTCGCTCCGCTGCGACTGCGGCCCGCAGCTGCAAAAGGCCATGGCCCTGATCGAAGCGGAAGGTCGCGGCATCATCGTGTACCTCCGCGGCCACGAGGGGCGGGGCATCGGCCTCGGCCACAAGATCCGGGCCTACCACCTGCAAGAGCAGGGCCGGGACACCGTCGACGCCAACTTGGACCAGGGCCTGCCGGTGGACAGCCGGGAGTACGGCATCGGGGCCCAGATGCTGGTGGACCTGGGCGTCACCACCATGCGGCTGTTGACCAACAACCCGGTCAAGTACGGCGGCCTGGAGGGGTTCGGGCTGGACATCACCGACCGGGTTCCCCTGGAGCCGTCGCCGAACCCGGAGAACATCCAGTACCTGCGAACCAAGCGGGAGCGGATGGGCCACCTCCTGGACGGCCTCGATGACGTCCTCTGACGAGACCGCCCTGCCGGACGGGGCGATCGACGGGCTCTACCCGCGGGTCGGCGCCGTGCTCCGCGGTGACCGCCAGGGCGCGGGCATGCGGGTGGGGGTGGCCTGCGGGCTGTTCAACGGCGGCATCACCTGGCGGCTCCTGGACGGCGCCCTGGCCGGCCTGGCCGACTGCGGGGTGGACCGGGCCGACGTCAAGGTGGCCTGGGCCCCCGGCGCCTTCGAACTGCCGCTGGTGGCCCGGGCCCTGACGGCCGGTGGGGCCGCCGACGCCGTCGTCTGCCTGGGTGCCGTCATTCGCGGGGACACCGGCCACTACGACTTCGTGGCCGGCCAGTGCGCCGCCGGGCTGCAGCGAGTGCAGCTCGACACCGGCCTCCCCGTGATCTTCGGGGTGCTGACCACCGACACCGTCGACCAGGCCCTCGTGCGGTCGCTGCCGGACCACACCAACAAGGGCCGGGAATCGGCGGTGACGGCGGTGGAGATGGTCCGGCTGCTGCGATCGGCCATGATCTGACCGTGCCCATCCGCCCATGTTGAAGCTGGTCCTGCCCAAAGGGTCGCTGGAGAAGGCCACCCTGGAGCTGTTCGCCGCCGCCGACCTGGCCGTGGCCCGGTCCTCGGAGGTGGACTACCGGGCCGCCATCGCCGACCCCCGGGTGGCCGAGGTCCGGATCCTCCGGCCCCAGGAGATCCCGGTGTACGTGGCCGACGGCCTGTTCGACCTCGGCATCACCGGCCGGGACTGGATCGAAGAGCGCGGCGCCGAGGTGGTGTCGCTGGGCCAGCTGCAGTACTCCAAGGCCACCGCCAACCCCATCCGGGTGGTCCTGGCCGTGGCCGACCAGTCGCCGTTCAAGACCCTGTCGGACCTGGCCGGCCAGCGGGTCCGGGTGGCCACGGAGTACCCGGAGCTGACCCGGCGGGCCCTGGCCGCCCACGGCGTGGACGCCGACATCTCCCTGTCCTACGGCGCCACCGAGGCCAAGGTGCCCGACATCGCCGACTGCGTGGTGGAGATCACCGAGACCGGCCGGGCCCTCCGGGCGGCCGGCCTGCGCATCGTCGACACCCTCCTGCTGTCGTACACCGAGCTGATCGCCAACCCGGCCGCCGCCGCCGATCCGGTCAAGCGGCAC
>CAYVPF010000126.1:0-2419 GCA_964453355.1 uncultured Acidimicrobiaceae bacterium
GGTCGACCGCCACCGGCCGGTCCAGCGCCAGGGCCTCGGCAGTGTCCAGGGCCCGTCGCAGGGGGCTGGACCGCAGCTCGGTGGCCACAGACCGGTCGGCGGCGGCGGCGTCCTGGCGCAGGCGGGCCCCCAGGGCCTCGGCCTGCCGGCGGCCCGTGTCGGTCAGCGGCACGTCGGAGCGGCCGAGGAGCAGGCCGGCGGCGTTGGCCGTGGCCTGCCCGTGGCGGACCAGCAGCAGCACCGGTCAGGCCCGGACCAGGATGCGGCCGCACTGGTCGCAGGTGGCCACCGACCCCGGCGGCAGCCGGCGGACCCGCTCCACCTCCACCGACGCCAGCTCCAGGTGGCACCCGTCGCAGTGGCTGCCGATCAACCGGGCGGCCCCGACACCGCTCAGGTGGGTCCGCAGGGTCTCGTACCGGGCGGCCAGGTCCGGCGGCAGCTCGATGGCCAGCTCGGCCCGGGCCGCCGTCTCGGCGGACAGGTCGGCGTCGACCACCGCCTCGGCCTCTGCCACCGACGCCCGCAGGCGGTCAGCCGAGGACCGCAGCTGCCCCTGCTCTTCGGCCAACCGGGAAAGCTCGGCGTCGACCGGCTCCTGCTCCTCCATCAGCTCCAGCTCGACATCCTCCAGCTCGGACCGGCGATCGGCCAAGTGCCGGATCTCCTCGTCCATGGCCTGCAGGTCACGGGCGGACGAGCCGCGGTCCGCGTACATCCGGTTCTCCAGTGACTTCCGGCGGCCGGCCAGTGCGGCGATCTGTCCCTCCAGCTCGGCTTGGCGGGCCTGCAGGTCCCGGCGTCGGTCCTCCTGCTCGGTGGCCCGGGCACCCAGGTCGGCCAACCGGGCCTCGGTGGCCCGCAGCTCCTGGCGCTCCGGGAGGGTGTCACGGCGGTGACGCAACTGGCTGATGGCCGTATCCAGGTCCTGCACCCGGATCAGCACCACGAGCGGTGTGGTCGGTCCAGCCTCTGCCCCACCTTCAGGCCCACCTTCAGCCATAGACGTCACGCTCCTTCGTTCGTACCGGTCGTACCGGGCGCCCCGGTGGCCTCCCAGCATGCCCGGGCGGCCCGCAGGGCGCCGACCAGGCCGGGATCGGCGATGGCCGCGGCGTCGTCCCAGTCGAACCAACCGACCTCCGGGCTCTCCCCCGCCGGGGGTGCCGGATCGGCGTCGGGCCCGACCAGGAGGTAGCGGAGGTCCAGGTGGGTGTGGCCGGCCGCCCCGTCGTGCACGTCCACGTGCACCAACCGGGGGCCGCCGGCCGGGTGGGTGGCCGCCAGCCCGGTCTCTTCCCGGCACTCCCGCACCGCCGCCGCCTCCGGCCGCTCCCCCGGCTCGATGTGGCCGCCCGGCTGCAGCCACAGTCCCAGCCGGCGGTGCCGGTGCAACACGGTCCCCCGCCGGCCCACCACCATGGCCGACGCGGTGACGTGCACCGGGTCGGCGGTCTCGTCGCACGGCCGGGCCAGCCGGTCCAGCTCGTGCAGGAACCGGGCCTTGGCCGCGACCTCCCTCCGATCACCCGGCCCGTGCTCGACCACCAGCCGGCGGATGTCCTCCGGCGCCACCGCCGCTCGCTGACCGGTCAACGACCCAGCAGCCGGCGCACCGACGGCGGCAGCTCCGGACCGGGGGCGCCGGCCGGCGGCACGTCGGCCACCGGCTCCCCCCAGACCGGCCAGGAAGGGACCACCCCGGCCCACACGGCCAGGGACAGGTCCTCGGGCTCGTCTTCGGGTGGTCCGTCGTCCACCTTGGCCGACGCCTCCTCGATGGACATCCGCACCACCGTGGTCAGCGTCAGCTCCCGCCGGTTCGGCTCCCGGGCCTCGGCCGCCCGGCCAGGCAAGACGTGCTCCACCAGATGGTGCAGGGCCTCGACCTTCTCGTCGGGGTCGTCCACCACCACCGGGTGGCCGAAGACGGCCACCGACCGGTAGTTCATGGTGTGGTTGAACACCGACCGGGCCAGCACCAGGCCGTCGAACAGGGTGGCCGTCACGCAAGCCCCGGCCGGACCGGTCATGCCGCCGAGCATCCGGTTGGACCGGGACCCGTGCAGGTACAAGACGTCGTCCACCCGATCGTGAATGGTGGGGATGACCACCGGGCCACCGTCCGCCACGAACCCGACGTGGCAGAACCGGGCCTCGTCCAAGATGGCGTACACCGTGGCCCGGTCGTAGCGGGCCCCGGCCGGGTTCCGCCGGATCGTCGTCCGGTCGGTGCGGCCGCCGACCACGTCACTCACGAGGCCTCCACCGTGTCCCCCAACACCGTGCCCCGCAGCACCGTGCCCCGCAGCACCGTGCCCCGCAGCACCGTCACCGCGCCGCCGGCCACCCGGACGCGGTCAGCGGCCACCGTCACCCGCAACCGACCCCCGCGGTCCGACAGCTGCACCGCCTGCAG
>CAYVPF010000126.1:2519-8637 GCA_964453355.1 uncultured Acidimicrobiaceae bacterium
CGGCCACCGTCACCCGCAACCGACCCCCGCGGTCCGACAGCTGCACCGCCTGCAGCACCGTCCGCCCCAGCCGTTCGGCCCAGAGGGGACCGAGGGTGCACTGGGCCGAGCCGGTCACCGGGTCCTCTCCGATGCCGATCCCGCAACCGAACACCCGGAGGACGTAGTCGGCCCCATCACCGGCCGGCCCATCACCGACAGCCGTGGCCACCACCCCCCGGTAGGGCACGGTTTCCAACGCCGCCAGGTCGGGAACCAGCGACCGGACGGCGGCGGCATCGGGCAGCTCGACGATCAGGTCGTCGCCACCGTCGAACGCCGCGACGACCGGCCAGGCGTCCAGGATCGCCGGGGGATCGACCGGGCGGCCCCGGGCGGCCGGCAGGTCCAGCTCGATGACGGCGCCGCCCAACGTGGCGGCCAGCAGGCCGCTGCGGGTCGAGAACGACAGCCGGTCGCCGTCGGCCGCCCGGCCGGCCTCCCGGAGGGCCTGGGCGGCGGCCAGGGTGGCGTGGCCGCAGAGGTCCACCTCGACGGCGGGGGTGAACCAGCGCAGCGACCACCGTCCACCACCGGGGCGCCCCCCGTCGGGGTGCGCACCGTCGGGCCACAGGTAGGCGGTCTCGGACAGGCCCAGCTCGAAGGCCAGCTGCTGCATCCACCGCTCGTCGGCCGGGCCGTCCAGCAGGCACACCCCGGCGGGGTTGCCGCCGAACCGTTGGTCGGTGAAGGCGTCGACCCAGAAGAACGGGACCGGATATGACGGCATCGGGGTCACCCGGCCAGCACCTTCAGCCGGAGCAGCGCCTCCTCCAGCACCTCCGGGCGCTTGCAGAAGGCCCAGCGCACCAACGACGCCCCTTCGGACAGGGCCCCCTCGGCGGGCTGCAGGTAGAAGACGGAGCTCGGGACGGCGACCACCCCGCAGCGCGCCGGCAGGGACCGGCAGAAGGCGAAGGCGTCGGGCTCGCCGAGGGCGGCGACGTCGGTGTTGACGAAGTAGGTGCCGGCGGGGCGGTAGACGGGCAGGCCCAGGGCCTCGAGGCCGTCGCAGAACAGGTCGCGCCGTTCCCGCAGCGAGGCCACCAGCGGGTCGATGAGGCGGGGCCCGGCGGCCAGGCCGGCGGCCACGGCGACCTGCAGCGGGGTGCCGCCGGCGAAGGTCAAGAACTGCTTGGCGGCCCGGGTGGCGGCCACCAACGGGGCCGGGCCGACGGCCCAGCCGATCTTCCAGCCGGTGAACGAGAAGGTCTTGCCGGCCGACGACAGCGTCAGCGTGCGTGTGGCCATCCCCGGCCGGCCGGCCAGGGGCAGGTGGCAGCCGTCGTACACCAGGTGCTCGTACACCTCGTCGGTGACCGCCAGCAGGTCCCGGTCGACGCACAGCCGGGCAATCAGGCCCAGCTCGTCGGCGCCGAACACCTTGCCGGTGGGGTTGTGGGGGGTGTTGAGCAGCAGGAGCCTGGTCCGGTCGGTGACGGCGGTCACCAGGTCGTCGGGGTCGAACGACCAGTCGGGGGCCCGCAGGGTGACCACCTTCGGGACGGCCCCGGCCATGGACACGGCGGCGGCGTAGGAGTCGTAGAACGGCTCGAACATGACGACCTCGTCGCCGGGCTCGCACAGGGCCAGCAGGGCGGCGGCGATGCCCTCGGTGGCCCCGGCGGTGACCAGCACCTCGGTGTCGGGGTCGACGTCGTGGCCGTAGTACCAACGCTGATGGTCGACGATGGCCTGGCGCAGCTCCGGGATGCCGGAGCCCGGCGGGTACTGGTTGCGGCCATCCCGGATGGCCGCCACGGCGGCCTCGGCGATCTCGGCCGGGCCGTCGGTGTCCGGGAACCCCTGCCCGAGATTGATGGACCCGGTGGCCACCGCCAAGGCGGACATCTCGGCGAAGATCGTGGTGGTGAACGGCTGCAGCCGGCTGCTCAGGTAGGGCGCCCGGCCGGCGGTCGGGTCGTCGCCAGGGTGTGCCACCGCCTCGATGCTACCGACGTGCCGGGCTCCCCCGGCCGGCGGCCGGCGGCCGGGTAGCGTCGACGGTTCCATGGCCTCCCAGTCCCTGCCGTTCGTGGTGGCGTCGTTCAACCTGCACTCCGGCATCGACGGCTGGGGACGGCCGTTCGACGTCGTGGCGGCCTGCCGGGACCTCGACGCCGACCTCATCGCCCTACAGGAGGACTGGATCCCCGATGACGGCCCCGGGTTGGCGGCCACCGCGGCCACCGCGCTCGGGTACGCCGTGTTCGAGCATCCGCTCGCCCACGGCCGGCTGGCCGGCCCGCACCCCGAGGCCGGCCCGGGGTGGATGCGGCCGTTGGACTGGCGCGGCAGCAGCCACGCCATCTATCTGGACGACAACCGGCCGCTCGGCCCCGGGGTCCGCCGATCGGCGCGGTTCGAGCAGGCCGGGCCCGGCTACTGGGGCATCGCCGTGCTCAGCCGGCTGCCGGTGACCGGGCACCGGGTGCTGGAGCTCGACCCGTTGCCCCGCGACCGGTCCGGCCGGGGGGCGGTGGTGGTGGACGTCGAGGTCGGCGGGGAGCCGGTGACGATGGTGGGCACCCACATGTCCCACCTGTCGTATGGGTCGCCTAAGCACTACCGGGCACTCGGCCGGCGGCTCCGGGACGAGGTCGGGGACGGCCCGGCGGTGCTGGCCGGCGACATGAACCTGTGGGGACCACCGGTGAGCGCCCTGTTCGGCGGCTGGCAGCGGACCGTCAAGGGCCGGACGTGGCCGGCCTGGCGGCCGCACAGTCAGGTCGACCACATCCTGGTCCGCGGGCCGGTGCGGGTGCTCGGCGGTGAGGTCCGGCCGATGGCCGGGTCCGACCACCGACCGGTCCGGGCCGAGCTGGCCGTACCGGCCCACGCCGCCGTGCCTTAGGTCAAGGGTGCCGTAGCCCGCCGCGCCTCCCATCGGCCGCCAAGATGGGGCCGTCCTCACATTCCTTGTCATGTCGCACATCGAGCAAATGTCGGTGCTAGCTTTCCCTTCAGCTACCTCCCAGGTCGGGCGTTAGTGGGCTTGAACTTTGAGAGGTGGGTCGGGCGATGGGACCAGATGGCGGGCGGCAAAGCCGACACGGGCGCAGGCCGACGGGGGTGGCGAAGCGACCGCGTGCGTGGCGCACCCCGGTGACCATGGCCGCCGCGTTCACGATGGCGACGGCGATGACGGTGGCGGCACCGGCGGTGTTCGCCGGCAGTGCCGCCTCGGCGGCGACAGCGCCCACCACCATCACCACGTGTAACGCCCAGTCGTCGAACACCCTGGCCAATGGGTCATCCATCGATGCCGGCGGGTGCCTGCTGTCGCCGAACGGGAAGTACCAGCTGACAATGCAGACCGACGACAACCTGGTGCTCTATTACACCGGTGGGACCGTTGGCGGGCAGGTGGACGCCCTCTGGGCGTCCAACACGGACGACCACATAAGTGGAGCGGTCGCCACCCTGCAGACCACAGGGAACCTCCGGGTCTCGGCCCCGACCTCGGGGACCAATCTCCCGTGGAATTCCAACACCAAGGGGACAGGGACCAAGCTCCTCGTCCAGACAGACGGCAACGTGGTGATCTACTCGTTCACGGTGCTCGGCAAGCCGGTCCCGATCTGGGCCACGGGAACCAACGGGAACCGCGTCAACGTCACGTCCTGCACAGTCCAGAACGCGCTGAGCGGGTTCTCCGACGGGTCCACCATGGCCGCCGGGTCGTGCATCACGTCGCCGGACAACGACTACGAGCTGACCATGCAGACGGACGGCAACCTGGTCTTGTACTACAGGCAAGGCGGCGCCTGGGACGCCCTCTGGGCCACCGGCACCGGAGGTGGCTCCAGCAATCACATGTCGCTGACAGAAGGGGACCTCATCGTCAGCGAGGGATCCTCCCAGCTGTACAGGTCCGGGTCGTCGGCCCTGTCCTCGGAGTTGGTCCTCCAAGACGACGGGAACCTCGTCATCTACGGCGCGAGCCCGGCCGGGTATCCGTACGCGGTCTGGGCGACCGGCACCGAGGGAAACCAAGGCAATGCCCTCACGACCGGTGAGACGTTGGCGCCCGGGCAGTACCTCCAGTCGCAGAACGGCCAATACCAGTTGCAGATGGGGGCCAGTGGCGTGTTGGTCCTGGCGATGCAGAAGGCCGTTCCTACCGCCGCCAGCCCGACCGGAACATACGAGTGCCCGATCTGGTCGGGCCCGGCGCAGACGAAGACAACATCGACATCGGGGTCCGGGTACACACATGCTCCGGTGGCCAGCTCGTACGCCCTCCTGCAGCCCGACGGCAACTTCGTCGTCTACCCACCCCAAGGCACGACAGGCGGCGCCCTTGGGGCAACCTGGACTTCAGGGACCAGCGGGAGGTCGGTGGCCAAGATCATCGTCGGGACAGACGGGAACGTGGTCTTCGACACAAAGACAGGTAGGGCGGTCACGTCCCTGAACACGAACCAGGACCGGGGGAACACCTGGTGCACGGGCGAGGTGCTCCAGGGGAACGTGTCCGATACCTCGGACCTCAACCCGACAAGTTCCAGTTCTTTTAACCCCGCCTCGAGCAACGGCGAGCAGTACATCACCAACCTGGTCGGGGGCGCCACGTACAAGCTGCAGATGGAGTCGACATGCCATCTGACGTTGACGAACGGCACAGGCAAAGAGGTGTGGACAAAGGGAACGTCGCACTCGACAGTGGGCTCGGGGAGCAAGTACGCCAACTGCTACGCGATCCTGCTCCAGAACGGTCAGATCCAGGTCGTCGAACCCAAGGACGGGTCCAGCGGTGATGTTTCGTGGACATCGGGCAAGGTGGCCACACAGCCGTTCACAATTCAAGCGGGTGGGGTGATCGGCCCGTTCTACGCCTTCACGCCCTCGACGTCAGGCACAAAGACCATCTACATCGCCAACCAGGCGGGCAACCAGCTGTACCCCGGGAAGTCCAAGGCGCTGAAGTACGCGCTGAAGGCCATCAAGGTGATGCTGAAGATCGTCATCAAGCTCGGCTGAGCGGCCCCGGGCGCGGCCCCGGGTCGCGCTCGCCGCAGTCCCCAATCGGTCGGGCTGACCGGCCGATTGGGGACTGCTTGGCCCCGCCGCGGTTCAGGCCAGTGCGTCGCCGGGCGGGCGGTCGAGAAACCACTGGGCGATACCCGGCATGCGTGGCTCGAAGTCGCCGGGAGCCGAGACGTTGAGCATTCCGGCCGGTTCGCCGGTCCGGTTCTCGAAGTCGTGGGGCACGTTGCCGGGTACCAGGACGAACGACCCGACCTCCGCCTCGATCCACTCGGTGTCGACCAGCACCGTCATGGTGCCGGCGAGGACGTAGAACACGTCGTCCTCCGGATGCGAATGGGTGCCGGGGCCCTTGGTGTGCGGGTCCAGCCACCACTCCGAGATCGAATACCGTTGCCCGGTCTCTTCACCGTCGGCTTTGAACACCGCCGAGAGGGGTCCCATCGGGTACGCCCGCCCCTGGCCCGGTCCGAGCACCACCGGGCGCCGGCCGTCAGCCGACACGCGCCAACGTCCGCTGCGGCTCCTGCGATCCTGCCGAACTCGGCATTTCCAGCCCGATGATGAGGTGGCCGCCGAAGGCTCTGGCAATCTTGCGCAGCGTTTCTGCCGTGGGCGCATGCTGCCCGCTCTCGAGTCGAGAGATGGCGGTCTTGCTCGTACCCACCCGTGCTGCCAGAGCCTCCTGGGTGAGAGCCCGGTCCATTCTCAGGCGGATGATCATCCTGGCCAGATCCTCGTAGGGCGCCAGACGATCCTGTTCAGCTTGGTACTCCGGGCTCTGGCGCACGCGGCGGCTGCGTACTTCGGCGGCACTCTCTCCGATGGGGCTGCGGGCGCTCATGTCAGGATTGTACCCATTTTTGATAACTCCTGTCACCGACGTCACGGGGCGTCGTGTCCGGCCGCTCGAGGCGGCATGCGTGGATCAGCCCTCATCCGGGCCTTGAAATCCTCCCACCGCTCTTTGGCCACGGCCTTGTCCTGCTCGGGGATCGACTTCGTGCGCTTTTCGAATGCATGCAGGAGAACGAAGAGGTTTCCTGACCGCCGGTACAAGACGCGGATCAAGATGCGTCCGTAGTGACAG
>CAYVPF010000127.1:0-8629 GCA_964453355.1 uncultured Acidimicrobiaceae bacterium
TCGGCGCCGAGCCGGCCGGGGCGGCGTCGATGACGGCGGCCCTGGCCGCCGGTGGCCCGGTGGACCTGGCCGACGTGGACACGTTCGTCGACGGCGCCGCCGTCGGTCGGGTCGGCCACCTGACCTACCCGGTGGTCCGCGACCTGGTGGACGAGATGGTCACCGTCGCCGAGGGGGCGGTGTGCACCGAGATGCTGGACCTGTACCAGTCCGACGGCATCATCGCCGAGCCGGCCGGCGCCCTGGCCAGCGCGGCGGCCCGGCAGTACCTGCGGACAGCCGCCGACGGCCCGGTGGTCTGCGTGGTGTCCGGCGGCAACAACGACGTCAGCCGGTACGCCGAGGTGGTGGAGCGGTCGCTGCTGCACGAAGGGCTGCGGCACTACTTCCTGATCACCTTCCCCCAGGAGCCCGGCGCGCTGCGGTCGTTCCTGGACGCCGTGTTGACCCACGGCGAGGACATCGTGGTGTTCGAGTACGTGAAGAAGAACAACCGGGAGACCGGCCCAGCCCTGGTCGGGGTGGACCTGGAGCGGGCCGGCGACTACGACGCCCTGGTGCGCCGGATGGAGGACAGCCCGCTGCAGATCGAGCAGGTCCCGCCGGGGTCCCCGCTGTTCTCCTTTCTCCTCTGACGACAGGAGCGACATGCAGGCAGAGCACGACGTGGTCATCGCCCGGCCCATCGACGCCGTCTTCGGCTTCCTGGCCGACGGCACCAACAACCCGTACTGGCAGCCCATGGTGGTCCGCACCGAACCGGACCGGCCCGGGCAACCACTGGGGGTGGGCACGGTGTTCCGGCAACGGGTCCGGCACCCGCTGGGGTTCACCGTGTCCGCCGACTACCGGCTGACCACCTACCAGCCGCCCACCGCCCTGGCCGTGGTGGTGGTGTCCGGCGGCCCGGTCCGGCCGACCATGGCCTACGACCTGACCTCTGATGGCGGCAGGGTGACCACCGTCCACTGCACCCTGCGGTCCGACCCCAAGGGGCTGGCCAAGTTGGCGGCCCCGCTGTTGAACCTGGTGCACCCGCTGTTCGCCTGGGAGGCCGCCTGGGTGGACAACGCCCGGGACATCCTGGAGCTGCCGCCATCCTGACGAAATTGTCTGGCTGACAGGGCAGACTGTCGGCATGCGCACCGTGGACCTGCTCACCGACGCCTTCGAACGCATCCGCGACGCCGTCCATCCGGCGGTGCAGGGCCTGACCGTCGACCAGCTGGCCGCCCGGCTGGACGCCGAGGCCAACTCCATCGCCTGGCTGGTGTGGCACCTGACCCGGATCCAGGACGACCACGTGGCCGGGGCGGCCGGGGTCGAACAGGCCTGGACGGCCGACGGTTGGGCCGACCGGTTCGGGCTGCCCTTCGACCACACCGACACCGGCTACGGGCAGGGGCCGGCCGAGGTGGCCGAGGTGCGGGCCGACGCCGCCCTCTTGGCCAGCTACTACGACGCCGTCCACGCCCGCACCCTGTCGTACCTCGGCTCCCTCGACGACGGCGACCTCACCCGGGTGGTCGACGACTCCTGGGACCCTCCGATCACCTTGGGCACCCGGCTGGTCAGCGTCGTCGCCGACGACCTGCAGCACGTCGGCCAGGCCGCCTACATCCGCGGCGTGATCACCCGGCAGTAGCCAGGTCCACCTCGTCCACCGGCACGGGGTGGCCGTCGGCGCACCGGAGCTCGGCCCGGACCGGCTGCCCGCAGTCCCGGTGGCGGAGCTCCACCCCGCTTGGCCCGAGCCAGCGTTGCCCCCACTGCATCAGGGCCACCAGGGCCGGGAACAGGTCGGCCCCCTTGTCGGTCAGCCGGTACTGCATCCGGGCCCGCTGCCCCGGCTCCTGGTACGGCTCCCGCTCCAGCAGCCCCTCGTCCACCAGCTCCCGCAGCCGGGCGGCGGCCACCGGTTGGCTGATGCCGACCCGCTCGGCGAAGTCGTCGAACCGGGTGGTCCCGTAGAAGGCCTCCCGCAGCAACAGCATCGCCGACCGGGTGCCCACCACCTCCAGCGTGCGCCCGATCGGGCAGGCCGCCGCGGCCCACCCCCCACGGGGATCCAGGGCGCCGGTCAGTCGGATCTCGTGCATGCCCCCATGGTAGCTGACTTGTGTCTATAAAAGTCAGCAGACTAAGGTTTGGCTATGGTCAACCTAAGTCAGCAAGCTTCGGGGTTGGCCGCCGTCGGGAGGCCACGGCGGGCGCCGGCGCCGGGCGAGGTGCTGGCGATCGTCTGTGCCGGGGTGGTGCTGGCGTCGCTGGACCTGTTCATCGTGAACGTGGCCCTGCCGTCGATCTCCCGGGACTTCGGCGGGGTGGGGCTGGGCGAGCTGTCGTGGGTGCTGAACGGGTACGCCATCGTGTACGCCGCCCTCCTGGTCCTGTTCGGACGGCTGGCGGACCGGCACCGCGGGGACCTGGGGTTCCTGCTGGGGGTGGCGGTGTTCACGGCGGCGTCGGCGGCCTGTGCGGCGGCGACGTCGGTGGAGATGCTGGTGGCGTTCCGGGTGGTGCAGGCGGCCGGGGCGGCGCTGATGACGCCGACGTCGCTCGGCCTGGTGCTGGCGGCGTACCCGGCGGAGCGGCGGCACGGGGCGGTGCGGACGTGGACGTCGATGGCGGGGTTGGCGGCCGCCCTGGGCCCGGTGGTCGGCGGTCTGTTGATCACGGCCAGCTGGCGGTGGGTGTTCCTGGTGAACGTGCCGATCGGGCTGGTCGCTCTGGTGGTGGGCTGGCGGCGGCTGCCGCACGTGCCGGGCCACGCGGTGCCCCGCCCGGACGCACTGGGCGCCGTCCTCGTGACGGGCGGCGTGGGGCTGCTGACGTTCGGGTTGGTGGAGGGCGGCGACTGGGGGTGGAGCTCGGCCTCGGTCCTCTGGGTGCTGGCCGGCGCGGTGGTGCTGCTGGGTCTGTTCGTGCTGCATTGCTGCCGGCACCACAACCCGCTGATCGAGCCGGCGCTGTTCAAGGTGCGGAACTTCTCCGGGTCGTCGATGGTGGCGCTGCTGTTCTCGGCGGCGTTCGGGGCCATGTTGTTGTCGGTCGTGCTGTGGCTGCAGGACGACTGGGGGTGGTCGGCCCTGAAGGCGGGGTTGGGGGTGGCGCCGGGACCCCTGATGGTGCCGCTGTTCTCGTTATTGGTGGCCGGGCGGCTGATCCCGAAGCTGGGGGCCGGGGTGGTGGTGGCCCTCGGTACGGCGGCGTTCGCCCTCGGGGCGATCTGGTGGGCCGTCGCGGTGGGGCTGGCCCCGGACTACGCCGTGGCGTTCCTGCCGGGGATGCTGCTGAGCGGCGTCGGCGTGGGCCTGACCATGCCCACGTTCATGGCCACCGCCGCGGCGTCGCTGCCGCCGGCGTCGTTCGCCAGCGGGTCGGGGACGGTCAACATGATCCGGCAGGTCGGCTTGGCCGTGGGGGTGGCGCTGCTGGTGGCCCTGCTCGGCGCCCCCGGGTCGCCGGCGGCCCGGCTGGCCGGGTTCGACCGGGGCTGGTGGGTGATCGCCGGGCTGTCGGCGGCGGCCGCCGTGCCGGCGCTACTGGTGGTGCGGCGCCGCCCGGCCTGACCGGTCAGGTGTCCCGCCGGGACCTGACCGCGGCGATGCGCGCCGCCTGCCGCTGGCCGTCGAGCCAGCGGGTGACCCGGGCCGTCTGCTCGGTCATCGGCTCGTGATGGTCGCTGGCGCCGGTGGTGGTCCGGAAGCCACAGCGCCGGCACACGGCCATCCAGCCGTTGGTCTCGGGAAAGTGGTCGGCGTCCAGCCGGTTCCCCGGGGTCACGGTCACCTGCACGGGCACAGGCTCCACGGCCGTCACTGCTGCCGCTCGACGATCCGGACGTGCGAAGGCCGGTCGGGCCCGGTCCGGTGGACGACCATCTCGTCGTCCAACTGGTTGGGCCCGGACAGGATGTGGGGCATGCCGAGCGGGGTGGTCGAGCGGCTGGTGGCCAGGTACGCCCGCACCCGTCCGGCCAGGTCGGCGAACCCGGCGGCGTCGGTCGGGTCCTCGCAGGCGCTGGCGGCCACCTCGAGGGCGGCGGCGGCCTCGGCGAACAGTTCGATGCCGGTGGCCTGGACGAGCGGCCTCATAGGGCTTGTGCGTGTCCCATGTCGGGACTCTCGATCCTGTCCCCGTCAGCGGGGACGCTGGGGCCGCGGTGGACCTCCACGACCGTACACCCCGGCCGGTGCCGCTGCGGCCGGCGAGGCGGCGGTGGCCTAGTGTGGAGCCGTCGGGAGTCCCGGCTTGCCAGGCGGCGGCGGCGCCCAACACCACCCCGAGGCAAGGGAGGACCCCAATGTGTGGGATCGTCGGATACGTGGGACAGCGGGACTCCGTGCAGGTCCTGATCGACGGCCTGGAGCGGCTGGAGTACCGCGGCTACGACTCCGCCGGGGTGGCGGTGGAGACCGACGACGGCCTGTCGGTGGTGAAGGCCAAGGGGAAGGTGGGGGTGCTCCGCACCATGGACCTGCCGACCACCGACCTCGGCACCGGCATCGGGCACACCCGGTGGGCCACCCACGGGGTGCCGAGCGACCTGAACGCCCACCCGCACACGGACGAGAGCGGCCGGATCGCCGTGGTGCACAACGGCATCATCGAGAACGCCACCCCCATCCGGCACCGGCTGGAGGAACAGGGCATCAAGTTCAAGTCGGAGACCGACAGTGAGGTGCTGGCCCACCTGATCGCCACCGCCGGCGTCGACGACCTGGCGGAGGCCGTCCGCAAGGCGCTGACGGTGGTGGAGGGCACCTACGGGCTGGCGGTCATCGACCGGGACCAGCCGGGGACCATCGTGGTGGCCCGCAACGGCAGCCCGGTGGTGCTCGGGTACGGCAACGGCGAGAACTTCGTGGCCTCCGACGTGGCCGCCATCGTCCGGCACACCCAGCAGGTGGTGTTCTTGGAGGACGGCGAGATGGCGGTGATCCAGCCGGACCAGGTCAAGACGTACTGGCTGGACTCCACCGAGACCACCCGGCGGGCCGAGACAATCAGCTGGGGCCTCGACACCTACGACAAAGGGGACCACGCCCACTACATGCGCAAGGAGATCCACGAGCAGCCCGAATCGGTGCGGCGGACGCTCTCGGGCCGGCTGGACCACCGGGCGTCGACGGCCCACCTGGGCGGCATCGCCCTGACGGCCCGGGACATCCTGCGGCTGCGACGGGTCCAGATCCTCGGCTGCGGGTCGGCCTACTACGCCGGTCGGGCCGGGGCCAGCCTGATCGAGCAGCTGGCCCGGATCCCGGCGCAGTCGGACCCGGCGTCGGAGTTCCGGTACTCCAACCCGATCATCGACCCCGACACCCTGTACGTGGCGGTCAGCCAGTCCGGCGAGACCCTGGACACGCTGCGGGCGGTGCAGGAGATCAAGCGCAAGGGCGGCCAGGTCTTGGGCGTGGTGAACGTGGTCGGCAGCACGATCGCCCGGGAGTGCAACGCCGGCATCTACCTGCACGCCGGCCCGGAGATCTCGGTGGCGTCCACCAAGGCGTTCACCTCCACGGTCGCCGCCCTGGCCCTGCTGGCCCTGCACCTCGGCCGGGTCCGGGACCTCGGGACGGCGGACGGGGACCGGATCATCGCCGCCATGGACGCCCTGCCGGACCTGATCACCGAGGTGCTGGCCACCGAGGACCACGTGGCGGAGGTGGCCGGCCGGTTCGCCGAGGCGTCCAGCGCCATGTTCGTCGGCCGGGTCAACGGGTTCCCGGTGGCCCTGGAAGG
Source organism: uncultured Acidimicrobiaceae bacterium (assembly GCA_964453355.1). Taxonomy (GTDB): domain Bacteria; phylum Actinomycetota; class Acidimicrobiia; order Acidimicrobiales; family RAAP-2; genus DASZUK01. The sequence goes on from CAYVPF010000127.1 coordinate 5,749, forward strand.
GGCGCAGAAGCTGAAGGAGGTGTCGTACGTGCACGCCGAGGCGTACCCGTCGGCGGAGCTGAAGCACGGGCCCCTGGCCCTGATCGGCCCGGAGGTGCCGTCGGTGGTGGTGGTGCCGGCCGACCACCTGCTGGACAAGAACCTGTCGACGGTGGCCGAGATCAAGTCCCGGCGGGGCCCGGTGGTGGTGGTGGGCCACTCGGCGGAGCTGGAGGCGGTGGCCGACGAAGTGCTGCTGGTGCCGAAGTCGGAGCCGGAACTGGACTCGCTGCTGCTGGGCATCCCACTGCAGCTGCTGGCCTACTACGTGGCCCTGCGCCGCGGGGTGGACATCGACCAGCCCAGGAACCTGGCCAAGAGCGTCACCGTGGAGTAGCCGGGGTGGTCCGATGGTGGAAGGACGCCCACCTGTGGGTGAAGGGCCTGTTGGTCCTGGCGCTGCCGGTGGCTGCGCTGTTGGCCATGGGCATCGCCAACCTGGTGGTGGCCAACCAGCTGGACGGGCTGTCGCAGACGACGTCCCGGACCACCGCTTCCATCGGTGCCCTGAACGGCGCCCTGGAGCGGACCCTGGACGCCGAGACTGGGGTGCGCGGGTACGCGGCCACCGGCGACCCGGCGTTCCTGCAGCCCTACAACGAGGCCGTGAAGGAGCTGACCCCGCTGCAGCACGGGTACACCGTCGACGGGCTGTCCCGGGCGCAGACCGTGCAGCTCCGGGCCCTCGGCACCCAACTGTTCACGCGGCTGGCCAACGTCAAGACGCAGCTGGCCGCCGGCACCCTCCACGGCGCCGCCCTGGATCGCCAGTTGGTGGCCGCCAAGGGCGTCGAGGACCGGATCCGGGTCGTCGTAGGCGTCGGCATCGACGCCCAACAGGACGCCCTGGCGGACCAGCAGGCCCAGGTGGTCAGCGCCGAGGACACGGCCCGGATCATCAGCATCGCCGGCATGGTCGTCGGCGTCGTCGTCGGACTGCTGGCCATGTTGATCCTGCTCCGCGGCGTCCTGTGGCGGGTGGCCCGGTTGGGCCGGAACGTGGACAACTTCTTGACCGGCAAGCCGATGGAAATGGACAGCCCGTCCACCGAGGACGAAATCGGCCATCTGGAGCAGGTGCTGCTGGGCGCCGCCGGCCTGTTGGGCGAACGGGAGCGGGAGTTGCAGAACGCCCGGGACCAGGCGCTGGCGGCTACCCAGGCCAAGGACGCCTTCTTGGGACGGATGAGCCACGAGCTGCGGACCCCGCTGACGGCGATCTTGGGGTTCGGGCAGCTGCTGCAGCTGGAGGACCTGAGCCAGGACGACACCGACAGCGTGAACCACATCGTGTCGGCCGGTGAGCACCTGCTGGCCCTCATCGAGGATCTGCTGGACATCTCCAGCATCGAGACCGACCATCTGTCGTTGTCGCTGGAGCCCATCCTGCTGGAGGACCTGGTGGTCGAGACGGTAGGCCTGATGGGCCCGCTGGCGACCGCCGGGCAGGTCACCGTCGACGTCCACGGCCTGGGCGCCGGCGTGGTCCAGGCCGACCGGCAGCGGCTGAAGCAGGTGCTGTTGAACCTGCTGTCGAACGCCATCAAGTACAACCGCATCGGCGGCACCGTGTCGGTGACCTGGGAACCGGGACCGGGGATGACAACGGTGGACCTGACGGTCAAGGACAGCGGCATAGGCATCCTGGCCGAGCACGTGGGGCGGCTGTTCCAGCCATTCGAGCGGCTGGGGGCGGAGGGCACCGGGGTGCAGGGCACCGGGGTGGGGCTGTCCCTGTCCAAGTCCCTGACCGAAGCCATGCACGGCACCATCGAGGCCGAGAGCGAACAGGGGGTGGGGTCCGCCTTCACGGTCACCCTGCCGGCGGTCGACCTGCACCGCTTGATCGACGCCGACGCCGACGCCGACGCCGTCGTGGCCGGCGGCCAGGCAGCCGGCAGCCTCGTGCCGGTCGGCCGCGGCGGCACGGTGCTGTACGCCGAGGACAACCTGGCCAGCCTGGCGGTGGTGGAGCGGCTGCTCAGCCGGCGCGGCGAGACCCTGCAGGTGGCCATCCAGGGCAACCTGGTGCTGGAGCTGGCCAAGTGCACCCGGCCGACACTGATCCTGTTGGACCTGCACCTGCCGGACATGAGCGGGGAGGACGTCCTGCGGGCCCTGAAGGCCGACCCGGCCACCGCCGACATCCCGGTGGCCATCCTGTCGGCCAACGCCGGGGACCGGCGGCAGCAGCGGCTGCTGAAGCAGGGGGCGGTGGCCTACCTGACCAAGCCGCTGGACGTCATGGCCTTCCTGGCCGTCCTGGACCAGAACACGGTCGGCCCGCCCCCGGCGACGCCGGCGGCGGCGCCGGCCACGGCCACCCGGGAGCCGCCGGGGGCACCGGCGGGCTGACTGCGGCCCGGTTAGCTGCGGGAGGCCCCGGGGGCGCCGTCCAGGGCCCGGACCAACAGGGCCCGGAGGGCGGCCCGGTCGTCGGGACCGAGGGCGGCCAGGACGTCGTCTTCGATGCTCTCCAGCCCGCGCTCGGCCCGGCGCAGGGCGGCCCGGCCCTTGGGGGTGATGTCGACGATGTGCCGGCGGCGGTCGGCGGGGTCGCGGCGGCGGAGGGCCAGGCCGGCGGCTTCGAGGTCGTTGAGCAGCAGGACCAGGTTGTTGGGGTCCAGGCACATGGTCTCCCCCATGGCCTGCTGGGCGGCGGCGCCGTGGTCGCGGAGGTGGGAGAGGGCGGCGAACTCCTTCAACCGCATGCCCAGCACCGGCTCGGGGGCCCGGCGGTAGACGACCCGGAGGAGCTGCATCAACAGCACCGTCACGCCGTGCCGGTCGTCGGCGCTGTCCGCGCCGTGGCCGTCCACGTCCCCAGTGGTTTCCCCAGTGG